>CAIPWR010000073.1 GCA_903868795.1 uncultured Spartobacteria bacterium
CGCAGCAGGCATGGCAGCAGATTTTGACTCCACTGGAGACACTCATCGCTCCCAAGCCTGCGCCAACACCTGTCCCGACCCCGACACCCACACCCACGTCTGCGCCGAGTGCAACTCCCACGCCTGCACCGACCCCGACACAGACACCCAAGCCAAGCGCGCTAAACTCCGCCGCTGGTTCCCTCCTGACCGCAGCCGACCTCACCCAGTTCCAAGGACACACCAATGTCCCTCCGGTCTGGATCGACTTCGTTCAGTCCAAGGCGGCTAACAAAATCCCCTTCCTTCCCGACTACAGCTATGCGGGCTACAAGTTTGGTGCCGAGGATTATCCCGAGCCGACGGGGCCAGTCTTCGATGTGACCAAGTACGGGGCGAGTCCCAAGGGTGATGTCGAGGCGCGCGACGCGATCATTGCGGCTATTACTGCGGCGGAGAAAGCGGGTGGCGGCATCGTATTCTTCCCCCCAGGCCGTTATCTGGTGAATGAGAAGCCAGGGACGACGGATGGTATCCACATTCACTCACCTCATGTTTTCATCAAGGGAAGCGGGAGCGGCCCGGGAGGAACGGAACTTTTCATGAAAGAGCATCTGATCGCCAAGGACCCCAAACAGATGTGGACCACGCCGATCATGTTCGATTTCAGCCCCTCGGAAAAACCGCCAACGATCCATGCCAAGGTGACGCAGGATGCGCCGCGCGAGACCTTCTCCGTGACGCTCGACAATGTACGAAATATCCAAGCAGGATCGATGGTGCGCCTGGAGATGCAGCATGTCGCAGCCAGGGATTTCCTGCTGGCAGGGCTCAAGCCGTGGAGCACCTGGAAGGTGATGACCGACCCCGTCACGGCGGAGAAGATCGGGGAACTCCACGAGGTGAAATCGGTGGATGGGAACACGGTGACATTCACCGCTCCGCTCCATATTGACATCGCCCCGAAGTATGGATGGAGTCTCGTGGGAGTACCCGCCGTTCCCGGCTGGGGCGTCGAGGATCTCTGGTTCCGCGGGAACTTCCACGACAAGTTCGTCCATCATAAGGATTATATCCATGATGGGGGGTGGAGTTTCCTGAACATCAGTGCTGGGAAAAACGCCATTGTCCGCCGCATCCGGCTAAGCGATGTCAACTCAGGGATCGGACTCGGAAGCTGCTACCTCTCCAGTATTCAGTTCGTGACCATCGACGGGAATCCCGCCCACTGCACAGTGGGTGCCGGAGGATACGGCTACGGGAACCTACTGGCCTTCATCGAGGATAAATCCGACGGCGGCTTCTGCCACGGCCCTGGAGCGAACCAGCATGTAGTCGGCACCGTGGTCTGGAATTATCTCGGCAGGGTAAAGTCAGGCCCCGATTACCACGGGAACTATCCCTATTGCAACCTCTACGATGATTCCACCTCGGGGCTGATCGGGAACGGAGGGAATGTAATCAATCTTCCCAATCATGGACTCTACCTGACCTGGTGGAATATCAACCAACTCGGCAGAGCCTATGAGAAATACGATTTCTTCGATCCAGAAAACCCGTTATTGCCCTATGGTCTGGGAGTGAAAATCGTGATGCCCTATCTCATCGGATTCCATGGTGCGGCGACCACCTTCGACGAATCCCATGTCGGAAAGATGGAATTGCCTGGTCAGGAAGTCTGGCCAAAATCGCTCTACGAGGCCCAGGTCACCTTGCGTGAAGGAAGCGAACCTGCTTGGATGAGTAAGGCCAAGAAATCCTGGGAGGAGTATCGCTCGAAAGGTTCCTTTGATCCGGTTCCTCTGAACTGAAGATGCTCACGCTAACGACATTTATCCCCTATGAATAAAAAACATATCCATTCCATCCTCGCACTGCTAGCCACATGCGCTCTCCTCTCTTCACCCTTTCTTCACGCTGCGGACTCCCCCGAAATTCTCACGCCCGCCGCGCCTCACACACCGCGCATTAACGGTCCTTCGATCTTTGGAGTCAGGCCCGACCATCCGTTTCTCTATCACATCCCTGCGACCGGTGATCGGCCGATGGATTATTCCGTAGAGAATCTTCCCTCCGGATTGTCGCTGGATGCGGCGACCGGAAACATCACCGGAACCCTCCACCACCGGGGAACCTTCACGGTCACGCTCCATGCCAAAAACAGCCTTGGTACAGACGGCAAGAAGTTCAAGATAGTCGTTGGCGAGACGATCGCGCTGACCCCGCCGATGGGCTGGAGTAGCTGGCCCTGCTGGGCCGGTGCCGTGGATCAGAATAAAGTGCTCGCCACGGCCCGCGCCATGGTCACATCCGGCCTGATCAATCATGGTTGGACCTATGTCAACATCGACGATACTTGGCAGGGCAAGCGAGAGGGGCCTCTCCTTGCACTTCAGCCGAATGATAAATTTCCAGATATGAAGAAGCTCTGCGACCAGATCCATGCTATGGGACTTAAGGCGGGAATCTACTCCACCCCGTGGGTTACTTCCTATTCCTCGTTTCCGGGGGGATCGAGCGATAATAAGTCAGGGCTTTGGTCCCAGGCTCTACGAGGGGACAAATACCATATTTTCGGAAAGTATGATTTTACCGAAAATGATGCGAAACAATGGGATCAGTGGGGCTTCGATTATATGAAATACGACTGGCGGCCCAATGACCTGCCTCATGTTAAGGAAATGTCACGGGCATTGCGACAGACGCATCGTGACATTGTTTTCAGCCTCTCCAATACCGCGCCAATCAAGAATGCTGCTGGCTTGGCGAAATTCTCGAATTGCTGGCGCACCTGTAATGACATCTGGGATGGATGGAAAGAAAATCCCGATCCCAAAATGGATTATAATTTCGGAATTTCAGAAAATGCCTTTTCACAGGATCGATGGGCCCCATTTGCCGGCCCCGGTCACTGGAATGATCTCGACACTCTGTTATGCGGAGAGGTCGGCTGGGGTCCGCAACTGCATCCGGTTCGTCTCAGCGCTGACGAGCAATATACGCAAATGAGTATGTGGTGCATGCTGTGCTCTCCATTGCTCATCGGATGCAATCTGGAGCATCTGGATCCCTTCACCCTCGGCCTCTTGTCCAATGACGAGGTGCTCGCTATCAACCAGGATGCGCTCGGCGTCCAGGCCGTCCGGGTGGCTGCCTGGGGAGTCGTGGACATCTTTATGAAGCCCTTGGAAGATGGCTCCAAAGCCTTGGGATTTTTCAACCGGAGTGACTCAGTGCAAACCATCACCTTCAACAAACTTGAATACATCGGATTTGCTGGTGCCTATCAGATGCGCGATCTCTGGCGGCAAAAAGATTTGGGTACCTGCCAAGTGCGTGACATTAAGGCCAAGGAATATCTTCCCGAGGGTTACCCTCCTCTTAAGTTGACCATTCCCGCTCATGGAGTGATGTTGTTAAAACTAACTCCTATCGCAGAGGGCTCTTCCCATTAGAGCGGTTTTAGAAAAGGTGTAGCCACAAGATGCACAAGAAACACAAGAGGGAGGAAGAAATCGCTGGATAATCCCGAACTCCGAAATTGCCTTGAGCGATTTGATGCAATCTCTTGACCACAAAGAAGTCTTGTCAATTCTCGTCTGTATCAATCGATACACCCTCGAATTTCCGCAACTCCTATTGGCCAACATCTTGCGCCAACTCATCTCTTTCAATTTCGGAGTTCGGGATAATCTATTGATGAATTTTTTTGCGGACTGATTGGTTGTCAGACTTTCATAAGATGGAGCCGCTCTAAATTAAGAATTGATGGGCATGCTTATTTGATGAAGTCATGTCACAATGAAGCGGTTTTACCTGTGCCTTTTGTGCATCTTGTGGCCATGACTCAACTTAATTTGCTCTAGCCAATAGCCACCGATGAACATCATACTCTTGGCTCCTCCCGTTTTATTAGCCAAGAGAAAGGCAGCATCCTGCTGTTCAAAAATCGCTTCAATGCTTGATGATGGAATCATTTAACCCGAACACCGAAGTTGAACGGAGCGATTGGCCTCGCCATCTCCCGATGGGCTCGCCTTTCAGGCTGCTTCGCTGGCTACAACGCGGCTCCCGCCGCTCGTTGTTGACACAATCATCTGACCGCAAAGAAGTATTGTCAGAACGGAGCGTATCTGAAGATATGCCGCCGTTCTTTCGCAACTCCTATCGGACAGAACCTTCCGCCAACTCATCACCGCCAATTTCGGAGTTCGGGTTTAAAGAAAAAGAAGGTGAATTTGAAATCTACGGA
>CAIPWR010000074.1 GCA_903868795.1 uncultured Spartobacteria bacterium
CGGAGCCCTGAGGATGCTCACCATCCTTGATGAATATACCCGCGAATGCCACGTGCTGCGGGCGGACCGGGCACTCAAGAGCGGGGATGTCCTGGAGTGGATTAGCAGGGCGATCCAGCAGCATGGAGCCCCTGCCTTCCTGAGAAGCGACAACGGGAGCGAGTTCATCGCCAAGACAGTCCAGGCATGGCTCGCCGAGAATCGGATCAAGACGATCTACATCGAACCCGGCAGCCCATGGCAAAATGGCTATGTGGAGAGCTTCCACGGACGCCTCCGTGACGAATGCCTCAACCGGGAACAGTTCTGGACGCTCACCGAAGCCCGAGTGGTCATCGAGGACTACCGCAGGGAATACAACACCTTCAGGCCGCACAGCAAACTGGGCTATCTCAGCCCGGAACGCTTCGCGGCAAGGAAGACCGCTCCATCCCCGTCTCCGGTCGGCCTGCGGCCTCCCTGCGCCGGGGATGGACAAACCAACGCCAACAACCTACAACCCAAAACAACCCTTAAAGACTAACTCTCATGTGGTCCAACTTCCCGAGTCCCGTCAAATCCCTAGATCGTAATCACCCCCTGACTCTTAACTAACCCCTCATCATGAACCCATTTCTCGGCGTCTTTTTCCACTGGCTCGGCGGCTTTGCCTCCGGAAGCTTCTACGTCCCTTACCGCTTCGTGAAGAAGTGGGCGTGGGAAACGGCGTGGATGGTCGGCGGATTCTTCTCCTGGATCATCATGCCGTCACTCCTGGCTCTGCTGATGACCCATGATCTTCACGGGGTGTTAGTGCGGCAGAGCGGCAACACGCTTCTGTGGACCTATTTCTTCGGATGTCTTTGGGGGTTGGGTGGTCTAACCTTCGGACTCACGATGCGCTATCTCGGTATGTCTCTCGGCATGGGAGTGGCGCTTGGTTACTGCGCGGCATTCGGCACGCTCCTCCCACCGATCGCCAAGCTCTTCTTTCCCGCGATTCCTTGCGAGGAGACGATCGTCCAGATTGCTTCCAACCTTCCCGGCCAGATCACGCTATTCGGTGTTCTTGCCTGTCTCGTTGGCATCGTTCTTGCGGCCTTGGCAGGGCTCAACAAGGAGCGGGAGATGGATGCCTCCCAGAAAACCGAGTCGATCAAGGAGTTCAATTTTCCGAAGGGGATCGCCGTCGCAACCTTCTCTGGCGTGATGAGCGCCTGCTTTGCCTTTGCGTTGACCGCCGGCAAGCCGATCGGCGATGCCTCGCTACTGGCAGGGACCGATCAGATCTGGACGGGTCTTCCAAAGCTCGTCGTCGTCCTGCTCGGCGGCTTCACCACGAACTTCCTCTGGTGCGCTTACCTTCATTTCAAGAATGACACCGCCTACCAGTATCTCAGCGGTACTGTCCGGGAGGAGCATGCCTCACTAGGTGGGGCTGGGGGCGGGGAGCATGGCGCGATTGCTCCTCTCACCGCTTTTGATGGGGATCTGAAGGTTCCGATGTTTCGGAACTACCTCTTCTCCGCACTGGCCGGGACAATCTGGTACCTGCAGTTCTTCTTCTACACGATGGGGGAGACCCAGATGGGCAAGTTTGGCTTCGCCAGTTGGACACTCCACATGGCTAGCATCATCATCTTCAGCACGATGTGGGGCTGGATCTTCCATGAGTGGAAAGGCTCCAGCAAAAAGACCCATACGCTTATTGCCCTCGGTATCGCCACGCTGATTCTTTCAACCGTTATCATCGGCATCGGCACTTGGTTCAAAGGGCATTCCTGATTTCAAACGCCCCGAACGAATCTTAACCTCACCTTTCATGAACGCCTACACGCTTGCCAAGGAAACCTACGCCTCCCACGGGGTCGACACCGAGGAGGTGCTTCGCCGCCTTGCTGCTACCCCGATCTCCCTCCACTGCTGGCAGGGCGATGATGTTGGAGGGTTTGAGAGTGCTAGTACTGATCTGGCGGGCAGTGGTCTTGCCGCCACGGGAAACTATCCCGGCAAGGCACGGACTCCGGAGGAACTCCGAATGGATCTTGAGAAGGCCCTCTCGCTGATTCCCGGGAAGCAGCGCCTCAATCTCCATGCCTGCTATGCAGAGCTTGGCGGCAAGAAAAAGGAGCGGAGCGATTACGGCGTCGTGGAGTTCCAGGGATGGATCGACTGGGCCAAAGCACATGGTCTGGGAATGGATTTCAATCCCAGCTTCTTCGCCCATCCGAAGGCTGCCTCCGGATTCACGCTCTCGAGTCCTGACAAGGGAATCCGTGATTATTGGATAGCGCATGGAAAGGCATGCCGTCGGATCGGCGCCGAGATTGGACGCCAGCTTGGATCGACCTGCGTGACGAATGTCTGGATTCCCGATGGTTCCAAGGATCTTCCCGCCGACCGCAAGTCTCCCCGCCTCCGTCTGGAGGCTGCACTCGACGAGATGTTTTCTGATCACATCGACCCGAGTCACAATCTTGATGCCGTGGAGAGCAAGCTCTTTGGGATCGGAAGCGAGAGCTATGTGGTCGGCTCCCACGAGTTTTATATGGGTTATGCCGTGAAGAACCAAAAGCTTCTCTGTCTCGATGCCGGTCACTTCCATCCCACCGAGCAACTGGCTGACAAGATCTCCTCGGTCCTGCAGTTCGTCCCCGAACTTCTGCTCCATGTCAGCCGCGGTGTGCGGTGGGACAGTGATCATGTTGTGCTCCTTGATGATCCCACGATTGCCATCATGGAGGAACTGGTGCGCGGTGATTTCCTGGGAAGAACCCACATAGGACTCGATTTCTTCGATGCCTCGATCAACCGGATCGCTGCCTGGGTGATCGGCACCCGTAGCGCGCAGAAAGCCCTTCTGCTTGCACTGCTTCAGCCGATCGAAAAGATCCGCCGGGCCGAGGGTTTAGGCGCCCTCTGGGAGCGTCTCGCCCTTATGGAGGAAGCGAAGACCCTTCCCGCCGGTGCGGTCTGGGAAGAGTTTTTGCTCAGGAACGATGTCCCCTCAGACTGGATGCAGGAAGTACGTTCCTACGAGCGGAATGTCTTGAGTAAGAGGGGTAGCTGAGTGCTCTCCGATTTGACTGTCCTTAGCTAAAGCGGAACTCTTTTAAACGAATCAGCCCTTCCTCCGCGCAGTGGAAGCAGAGGGTGAGGGGATGATCGCCCAATCGTGCGGTGACGGGGCAGGAGAGGAGATGCTCCGCATCCCATGATGACTCCGCCGGGACTGAGAGCGTGCCGATAAGGTGTTCCTCATCTCCCTGATGGATGCTAATGGAACCGCCGCTTCCCGGGCCTCTCACACTGGCCTCAAAACGTGTAGCTCTCTCCGGGATCTTCACGTGGTTGAAGCGGACGAAATCCCCCTCCGAAAGTCGGATCAGGAGTTGGTCCGGACGCTTTGCCTCGATGCGGTGGGTGTCGACCCCGCGCTCGACATCGTAGCGGGCAGCGGGAATCCAGTCGGTGGCCCGGAAGTGATTAGAAGCAGTGGCGGCCGGTATCCTGATCCAATCAAAGTCGGCATGGCCGCCGCCCGTGCCGTTCCTATTGAAGCAGAAGAGACCGAACTTGTTGCCAAGGAAGGTCTTCACGGTGAACTCCATGACGAAGGGTTTGCCTATTGGATGAAAGACGGCACCGTCCGAACCCCATGAGAAGAGTGCTTCTCCCGAGGACGTCGCCTCCACGCGGAGTTGGATGGATTGGGGGAGATCTTCCAATTCAACGCACTCGTCCGCTGTGCCATTGCGGTCGGCGACGAGGATGGGTTTTCCATCTCTGATCTCAAGTCCGAGTCCGCTCAGGCGCATTCGAGTAGATTTTTATTTTCACCATAGTTGCCCAAACCGTGCGGGCCTTTTGGCAAGGTTTCCCAGTCCATGGCTAGGGCATCGAGATGATCGAGCACCGTTTTCTTGTCATCCAGTTTCTCATCCAGAAAGGCCAAGTCACG
The DNA here is from genome assembly GCA_903868795.1 of uncultured Spartobacteria bacterium. GTDB lineage: Bacteria > Verrucomicrobiota > Verrucomicrobiia > Chthoniobacterales > UBA6821 > UBA6821. The sequence goes on from CAIPWR010000074.1 coordinate 3,941, forward strand.
AGTCACCCTCAGATACTCATCCGCTGTCTTAAAAATGGTGCTGGCATTGAAAGCATAGCCGGTGATCCGGTCATGGTGTTTTTCATCGTATTTGTTGCCGGAGTATTGGATGTTGACTGTCGAACCACTGCGGGGATTTTGCACCAGCCAGCGGCGCAAGGGCGCTTTCATCCCCACCGGTTCCAGTAAGGCCCAGACAGTTGCCTGCATCGAGGCATCCCAATAATATTGAACGCCGTCCGCCCGTTCTCCACTCGTGATAAAGGATTGCGACGAAACGGAAAACTGAGTCCGCTCCAAGGCGAGCATCGTCTGCACTCCCATATAATAGTTGCGGGCAAGTGCGGCATTGGTGGTGGCCAACGCAGGGAGATGGCCAGAGAAATGATTATTCTCCGGCGTGAAGGCATCCGCCCAGCGTTGTTCCCAGATCGATTTGCATTCGTCAAAGAGAGAGCTGAAGTGAGCGGCCCAATCCGCCACTCTTGCCTCAGTCTGAGGAGCTTTCTCCTTTGCCTCATCTCCTGCGACGAATCCCAGCTTCACTGTTCCCCCCGCAGGCACCTCAAGTGTCCAATTCCAGCAGAGACCATTGGTCGTCGTCGTGACAGAATCCGGCTTCACGGAAGGACGAATGAAGGAGACGATATTCGTGATCTGGGTATCGTTCATGACCCCAAGGCCATCGGGTTGTAATTTTCCAGGGACTTGCAGGGTCATCGCCGTATGAATCGTTTGTGAGGTCGTGTTCGTTGCGGTGATCTGGCAGAGCACACCGCGCTGCTCATTGACCATGCGGGTGTCAGTTTCCACGCTCAAGCCGTTGCAATCCTGATTCCGTCGGAGTGCCTGATAGGCATAGCAGCGAGTTTCCGTCGCTGGATACTCCTTCCCATTAATTGAGAGCGTGACGATGGGGTAGCCATGCTTCCACGGATACAACCCTCCAGGATTGCAGAAGAACGAAGTCAGATCACGATCTACCACCAGCATCTGGTTGAAGTTGTGGACGGCTGGCGGATTGGCCACATTGGTCATCGGAATCCAGTCACCAGCCATCGCATCGAGAGAGGGCACTCCCTGGGGTAATGTTGCTGGATTCGTTTCAGCCGTCGTCAGCTTCGTTGCACGGTTACTCTCGGGTGTGACCTGCTTCGCAACAAGTGAATCCTTGCTGATCTTGAACGGCTCCTCCCCCGCCTCCCTGATGACCATCAATTCGTCTGGGAGTTCGGAAACCACGGTAACCTTGGTTCCAATGGGGATCTGAGCGAACCCGATCTTTTTTCCATTCATCAAGATCTCTTTTTGGCAGACCTTGATGAGTGGACCGGTAAGCCCCTTCCATGAAATGGGCGTTGGCGTTGGTGTTGCTTCTGGTGTCGGCGTGGCGATTGGCGTTGCAGCAGGTGTCGCGCTTGGGGCAGGCGTTGGTGTCGCAGCAGGTGCCGGGGTCAGCTGCACTTCTATGGAATGAGCAATATCGCTGATCCATTGCTTGATTTTTAAGATCAGCGACTGCATGGAGACCGGTTGGGGGGCTTCTGGTGACACCCCTGGAGTTGCTGCTACTGAGGTTGTTGGCGATGCGACAGGTGTCGGTGTTGCAGGTGGAGGTGGCGCTGCCGTCGTCAACGGCGTTGCGTTGTTACTCCCAGGCGATACATCTTGCGCCGGTAAGGAAGTGAGAGTTGAAAGAGCCAGCAACGCAAGGAGTGGCAGGTATTTGGGGAGGCGCGGGAGGGTCATGCAGGGAGGGAATACTATTGATTATTTTATTTTTTGAAATTTATTTTCCGAGCGTGATCTTGAAGGCCACAGCGTGCTGACGCGGCCATGACACAACCGCTTGGATCTCCAGTGCGTCAGCCACCAAGAACGCGGAGGGCAAGAGAGACCCTCAAATGCATCAGACCCGCAAGGGCAACCAGTGGTACTTTGGGAGGAAGCCCCCTCCACCCCCGTATTACTTGACCGAAGGTCTTCGGTTTACGCCCACTCAATCGGCTGATTGGATGCGTTGAAGAAGGTTTTGTCGCGAACGGCGCAAATGCGCGAGCATTGCTTTAGAGGCAGCCGCAGGGTTGCGTTTTTCAATCGCAGTCAAGATCAGGAGATGCTCGGCGAGCACTTTTGCTGATCTTTCTGGGGCGATTTCGTGGGTGCTTCTTGCAAAGCTCCGCCCCAGTGCATTCATGAGACCTTTTTCAACTTCGTAAAAAAGGGAATGGCCCGATGCTCTGATGAGAGCGAGGTGAAATTCAATATCGGCATCGGCAAAGTGTTCAGGATTTCCGCGATGTTTTTCCATCAGACGATGTTGTTTTTCAATTTCTGCGAGTGATGAAGTTCCTGATGCCACGAGTCGAGCTGCCTCTGTTTCAACTAAGATTCGAAGATCCATCAGCTCGAGAAACAAAATTCCATCCTCTTGCAGGGACGCAAACCAGGAGATCGAGTTTCCGATGGTGCTATGCGATGGCGATGTCACGAAGCTTCCACTGCCTCGGCGACTTTCCAGCATACCGCGGGATTTGAGAATTTGGAGAGCCTCTCGCACGACGGTGCGGCTGACTCCGAAATCTTTTTCGAGCGTTTTTTCTGAGGGAAGCCGATCTCCGGGACGCAGACTGCCATTGCGAATTTTCTCCTCAAGGGAGCGGATCATTACAGCGGAACGCCTAGTAGTTGGGATGGATTTTTTTCTCAGGGAGGGCATTGTCGCATCCTAAAAAACAATTTGACATTTGACAAAGGAATCTGGAAAAGTTGTCATACAACATTGCGTTGGCAATCTCCTGAATTCCTTGAATAAGTGATTTGGGTCAAACAGTTCCATTATTCCCCCCTATGAATACACATATTGGTCTTCTCGATTGGTTTATCATTGTCTTTTACCTTGCTGGAATCGTCGGTGCAGGTGTCTTTGTAGGACTGCGAAAGCGCAAGGGGAGTGAGGCTGGAAGTTACTTTCTTGCAGGCAATACGCTTGGATGGCCGGCTATCGGACTGGCACTGTTTGCAACAAATATCTCCTGCCTCCATCTCGTCAGTCTCGCTCAGGCGGGATACGATTCGGGCTTGCTCATGGGAAATTTTGAATGGCTGGCAGCATTCACCTTGATCGTACTGAGTCTCTTTTTTGTCCCATTTTATATGAGGGCCAAGGTTTCAACTCTCCCGGACTTTCTTGAAAAGCGGTATTGTTCGGAGTGTCGCGACTGGCTTGCCGGACTCTCCATGGTTACGGCGATTATTTTTAACATCGCCTTTCCTCTTTCGACCGGTTGGCTCGTTCTGCATGGAGTCTTTGGAATTGATAAATGGGTTTGCATCATCACGCTGACGAGCCTGACAGCGATCTATACGATTCTCGGTGGACTTTCTGCGGTGGTCATGACCGAGACTATTCAGGCTGTCATTCTGCTCTTGGGATCCCTTGTTATTACCTGGCTAGCCTACTCGAAAATGGGGGGATGGCATGGCATGACCGAACAGCTTCAATCAAGCGGCGAGTCCTTGAAGCTCACGATGCTCCGTTCACCCGCTGTCGAACCTGGTTTGCCCTGGTACGCGGTGCTTCTCGGTTATCCGGCGTTAAGTATCTGGTACTGGTGTGCTGATCAGACGATTGTGCAGCGAGTTCTCGGGGCCAAGGATGAGAACCATGCTCGAACAGGACCTCTCTTTTGTGGGCTTCTAAAGATATTTCCGGTCTTTGTTTTCATCCTTCCCGGTCTGATGTTTCTCACGATGATTCAAGGCGGCAAGCTCGACGGCTTGGCCCAACTCCGTGTCCGCAGTGAACAAACCGTCGCGGCTACGGGCAAACAATATCAGCTTGAATTGTCCGGCAGGGCTTTTGGAGGACAAACCCAAAAAATCAGTTTTACAGAGGGAGCAAAGCCGCTCGATCTCACACGACAACTGGCTAACGGAGGCAAACCACTCACTCTGATGTCAGGATTCGAGCAAAAGAATTTAATTCTTCCGGCGAATGTCACCGTGATGTCCTCCAAGGAATCGTATGGGCTCATGATCAGAAATCTGATGCCAACCGGCCTGTTCGGAGTAATGGCTGCGGCACTGATGGCAGCTCTCATGGGGAATCTGGCAAGTGCCTCCAATTCGATTGCTACACTCTTCAGTTATGATCTCTGGAGGCGTTTTCGTCCCGCCACTCCAGATCATCGCCTTGTTCTTATTGGGAGACTTGCCTCACTCGGGGCCTTTCTTCTCGGCATCGGACTCGTGCCGTTGCTTGACAACTACAAAAGTATCTTCGCCGGCATTAATGATATCATCGCGCATATTGCCCCTCCGGTGTCGTGTGTCTTTGCAGTGGGAGTCTTCTGGCCCCGCGCCTCGGCATTCAGTGCCAAGTGGACGATGTGGATCGGTTCACTCACCGGAGCACTGGTATTCACTGTCAAGACTCTTCATGTCTGGCAACCTGGAGTGTTTGGTTGGATTCCCCCATTTTTTTACGAGACCCCTTTCATGCTGATGGCCTTCTATCTGCTTTGCTTCTGCATCGTGCTGCAAGTCTCGCTGACCCTGTTCCGGCCGAAGCTCGTGGGAGAAGATCCCCAGAATCTTTATTGGCCTCATCCATTTGACGCACTGAAATCACCTGGCTGGCCCGGTCTGGCGAATTACAAGGTGCTCTCCGCCCTCGTTTTCGTACTCATGTGTGTCCTCTATTATCTTTTCCGATAAGCAACACCCTCCAAAAACCAACACAACCCTCCCGTGAAAACATCCCTCCAAATCCTCCTCCTTGCAGTTCTTCTTACAGGCTGTGCAACACAAACTCCACCTAAGCGCTGCGCCTGGATCACCGGGCTCAAGCCTGAGAAAATCGCTCGTTACGAATACCTCCACTCCCATCCTTGGCCCAGCGTGAACAAAATGATCAAAGAGTGCCATATTCAGAACTACTCCATCTTTGCGAAGAAGATTCAAGGAAGAACCTATCTCTTTTCTTATCTCGAATACACGGGAACAAATTTTGATGCCGATATGAAAAAGATGGCGGCGGATTCAGAAACCCGTCGCTGGTGGAAGGAGACTGATCCTTGCCAGGCACCTCTTCCCGACGCTGCCGCAAAGGGAAAAATCTGGAGCGACCTAGATCCCGTTTTCTACCTCAAATAATGCAAATCCTCGCTCTCGAAGAACCTGGCTCTCTCCTCTGGCGCGAGGTTGAAGAGCCCACGCCTTCATCTAGCGAAGTCCTTGTGCGAGTCCGCCGATGCGGTGTCTGCGGGACCGATATTCACGCGCTTGCTGGGAAGCAGCCCTTCTTCAGCTACCCGCGCATTCTCGGCCATGAACTCTGCGTCGAGGTGATTTCGGCACCGGAGGGAAGTGGTCTTAAAACCGGCGATCTCTGCGCTGTGGAAGCCTATTATTTCTGTGGTGAATGTCCTGCCTGCCGTGCCGGAAAAACGAACTGCTGCAAAAATCTCAAGGTTCTCGGTGTTCATAGTGATGGCGGCCATGCGCCGCTCATGACGATTCCAGCAGACAAGCTCCATCCTGCTCCAGGACTTGCTCCCGAGGAGATTGCCCTCGTCGAGCCGCTTGTCATCGGAGCGCATGGTGTCGAACGCGCCAACATCACGCACGGCGAGCCGACGGTAGTGATCGGCATGGGGCCAATCGGTTTGGCTACTGCAATTTTCGCCAAAGCCGCTGGAGCCAATCTTGTCTGCGTTGATGTGCAACCCGATCGTCTTGCCTTTGCCTGCGAAACCATGAAGCTCGGCACTCCCATTCTTGCCGGGGATGATCTTGCTGAAAAACTCCAGGCTCATTTTGGGCAGCTTCCCTCGGTGGTGATCGATGCCACAGGGAATCCCAATTCAATGAAGGGAGTCTTTCATCTGGCGGAGCATGGAGCGCGTATCGTTTTCATCGGACTCTTCATTGGTGAGATGACCTTTGATGATCCGAACTTCCATCGCCGCGAACTGACCCTCATGGCCAGCCGCGCAGGACTCACCGGCACCTTCCGTGAAGTCATTCATTTGATCCAGACGAAACAGGTCGATGTCCTACCTCTGATTACTCATCGCTTCCGATTCTCCGAGACGGCGGAGAGACTTCCCTCGCTTCATCACGAGCCAGGTCTCGTGAAGGCAATGATTGATTTTGATTAGCCGCGCCAAGCCCATTCTATCCATGAAAATAACAAAACTCGAACCGATCATCCTCCATGCTCCCGTCACGAGGGGGGGCATTGCCGACAGTACGCATAAGCTGACTCACTGGGGAGCACCTGGTGTTGCGATCCATACAGACTCGGGCCATGTCGGCTATGGCTTCTCGGGAACACACGCTCACCTGCCCACAGATCGCCTCATTGTGGATTGTATTGTTAATAGCTATGGCCCATTGCTTATCGGTGAAGATCCTCGCGAAGTCCTCGCGCTCTGGGAAAAACTGCACAAGCAGTCGGAGATTTATTGGGTCGGTCGTGCAGGCATCACGCATCTTGCGCTTGGCGCCATTGACATCGCTCTCTGGGATCTCAAGGCCAAGGAGGCTGGCCTGCCGCTTTGGAAGCTCCTTGGAGGATCAGCCAAGAAAAAAGTCGAAGCCTATAATACCGATGGAGGCTGGCTGAACTGGTCGCTAGAAACTATGGTTTCTGATTGCAAACGGCTCGTGGAGGAGGAGGGGTATCGTGCTGTGAAGCTGAAGGTTGGAGGGCCAAGTCCTCATGAGGATCTGCGCCGTGTGGAGTCCGTGCGTAATGCGCTTGGGCCCGACATCAGGATCATGACCGATGCCAATGGTCGCTGGTCACTGCCCCAGGCTATTCAAACGGCGGGACGACTTGTCGATTTCGACATTGCTTGGATCGAAGAGCCGATCTACTTCGATGATGTCGAGGGGCATCGCCGTCTGGCGGAGACGATTGCCACGCCGATTGCCTTGGGCGAACAGCTTTACATGGCTTCGCAGTTCCGAGACTTCATTCACGCTGGAGCTGTTCATTATGTGCAACCCGATGTGGTCAGGCTGGCTGGCATTACGGAGTTCTGGCAAGTGGCTGATATGGCCCGCTGCTACAGCCTCCCCGTGGTTCCCCATGTCGGCGATATGTGCCAGGTGCATCAGCATGTCTGCATTGCCCATCCTGCCTGTGACCTTCTGGAGTATATCCCTTGGCTCCGCGACTGGATGGAACATCCGGTACAGATCAAGGAGGGATTCTATATCGCTCCCGAGGTTCCTGGTGCTGGCATGACCCCGAGCTGCAAAGCACTCGCTGAGATCAATAAAATCTAAACGACTTTTTCTTCCACAACCATATAACCCCTAGCAACGATGAATCTTATTCCCAAAATTAGTGCCTTAGTTCTTTTGGCAACCACGGTCACTGCTTCCGCGCAAACAGCTCTGGAGAAATCGCTTCAGTCCATTGATCAGACGATTGCTCAAGGGCCGTTCAAGCCGGAATGGAGTTCACTGCAATCACATCAAGACCCGGAATGGTTCCGCGATGCAAAGTTTGGTATCTATACTCATTGGGGGCCGGTCACGGTAGGAACAGAGGATGGAGGTTCTCAGTGGTATGGCAATGGCATGTACATTCCTGGAAACGCTACCTTTATTTCTCATCAGAAAAAATTTGGAGATCAGAACAAAGTTGGTTTTAAGGATCTGATTCCCAAACTGACGGCTGAGAAATTCAACGCAGACGAGTGGGCAGATCTCTTTGCCAAGGCCGGTGCAAAATTTGCCGGACCAGTCGCTGTGCATCATGACAACTTCTCGATGTGGGATTCTCAACTCACCCGCTGGAATAGCGTGAAGATGGGGCCTCATCGTGATATTACCGGCGAACTGGAGAAGGCTATCCGTGCGCATGGAATGAAGTTCATCACGACATTCCATCATGGGTTTGCCTGGAGATATTTTGAACCCTCCTTCCAATATGATGGAGCCGATCCCAACAATGCGGATCTCTATACCGAGGTTCATGCCAAGGGGGCCCCTCCTAGCAAGCATTTCCAAGATCTCTGGCTGGCAAAGGTCTATGAGGTATTGAATAAATATCAACCAGATCTCATCTGGTTTGATTTTGAATTTACCAAAATCATCACGCCGGAATATGAGCAGAAACTCTTTGCCACGGCCTATGACTGGGCATCACAAAACAACCGCACTATCGGTGTCTGTCAGAAATCGCGCGATGTCCACAAAAGCACCGGCATTTTGGATTTTGAACGGGGGCGTGAAGATAAGATTGTGCCGTACCCTTGGCTCACTGATACAGTGGTTGGAAATTGGTTCTGTTTGAAAAATGCACACCGTAAGTCGGTGGATCAATTGGTCACTGTTCTCGTGGATATTGTTTCCAAGAATGGCTGCCTGCTACTGGATGTAGGCCCTGCCGTGGATGGAACCATTATGGAGCAGGATCGTCAGGCACTACTCGGCATGGGGGGATGGCTCAAGGTGAACGGGGAGGCCATTTATTCCACCCGTCCCTGGAAGATTTCTGGTGAGGGGCCAACACAGCAGGCAAAAGCCGGAGGGTTCAGTGAAAACAGCGACAAGTCTTTCACTTCAGAAGATATCCGTTTTACCCAATCCAAGGATGGAAAGATTCTGTATGCCACGGCACTCGGCATTCCAAAGGATGGCAAGATCGCTATCAAGTCACTCGCTCTCCCTGCCGGGAAAATCTCTGAAGTTTCACTCCTCGGATATTCTGGAAAGCTGGAGTGGCAACAGACTCCCGAGTCCCTGAGTGTGACGCTTCCCTCCCCCAATAATTGCCAACATGCCATTGCATTGAAGATCATTGCCGGGGAGTTGAAACCGGTTCCTGTTGTCCAACAAACAACCGTTGCGACAACCGATAGCACCGCGCCGCTGAACTTCTCTCTTGCAGAGGCGGAAATTCATGGGAAGACCCCCACCGCGCCACTCGCTTCGGGTGGTACTCCCTGGATCGACCCCAAGGATTCCATTTCCTGGAATGTCAAAATCGACCAGCCCGGCACTTACGAGATTGAGATGAATTATTCCTTCGACGGGGGAAGTAGTGATTTCATCCTTACTTCAGGAACCCAAATGCTGACAGGCAAGGCTGTCTATACCGGATCATGGGATAGCTATCGCGCCGACAATCTCGGTGTTCTCTACATTGAAAAGCCTGGCAGCTATCAACTGAGTCTTTCTGCCAAGCAGGGAGGTTCATGGAGTGGCCTCGGGGTCAAATCGATCTCTATCAAGCGCATCTAATAATCATTATTACCAATGAATAACCCTTTTTCACTTACTGGAGAGACCGCCCTCATAACTGGGGGCGGTTCGGGGATCGGCCTCGGAATTGCGCGTTGCATGGTTGCCTCGGGTGCCCGTGTTGTGCTTGTGGGTCGTCGTGAGAGTGAGCTCATGAAAGCCTGTGAAGAACTGGGGGCCGCAGCATCCTTTGTGCCTCATGACATCACGCTATTGAATGAGGCTTCTTCATTGCTTGAAAAAGTAGAGCAGGCAGCAGGAACGCCCATTTCAATCCTCGTGAATAATGCCGGCACCCATCTCAAGAAATTTGCCGCCGAGACCACGCCGGAGGAGTTCCAGTCCGTCTTCACAACTCATGTCATGGCAGCGCACGCACTCACACGAGTCTTGATTCCTGGAATGGTGGAACGGGGCAGGGGATCGGTGCTCTTCACCTCCTCGATGGCTGCATTCATGGGAGTGCCCCAAGTGGTGGCTTATGCTGCTGCGAAGAGTGCCTATTTTGGAATGGTGACAACTCTCTCGGCAGAACTGAGTGCCAGGGGAGTCCGTGCCAATGCCATTGCTCCTGGATGGATCTTCAGCGCAATGACTGAAAAAGCCCTAAACAGCGATCCTGCTCGCAAGGCAAAGGTGATGTCCCGCATTCCGATGGGGCGCATGGGCAACCCCGAAGATATCGGCTGGGCAGCAGTCTATCTCAGCTCGCAAGCCGCAGCCTATGTCACGGGAGTGACGCTTCCGGTTGATGGAGGTGCAGTGATCGGATTTTAACCCGAACACTGAAGTTGAACGGAGCGATTGGCCTCGCCATCTCCCGATGGGCTCGCCTTTCAGGCTGCTTCGCTGGCTACAACGCGGCTCCCGCCGCTCGTTATTGACACAATCATCTGACCGCAAAGAGGTATTGTCAGAACGGAGCGTATCTGAAGATATGCCGCCGTTCTTTCGCAACTCCTATCGGACAGAACCTTCCGCCAACTCATCACCGCCAATTTCGGAGTTCGGGTTTAAAGAAAAAGAAGGTGAATTTGAAATCTACGGA
>CAIPWR010000075.1 GCA_903868795.1 uncultured Spartobacteria bacterium
CGGAGTTCTACAACAACCGTCGTCCTCACTCGGCACTAGGAGGGCTCTCTCCCGCGACCTATAAGGCAAATCTAAAGACTAAAATGGAGGCAGAGGCACTAACACTCTAGGTGGGTCAGAATCCGGGGACTAGTCACTACCTTTCGCGCCTGCATCAGGAGCGCAGAACTTCAGTCTGCCCCCGGCCGTGGCTTCAGCCGCGCGCCAAGCCGTCCCGACTTGTCGGGATCGCGTGCATCAACCTGCGGACACCTACAACAGCGGGGCTGACACCCCTTGCTGAAGGCAGGCTTCAGACAGGTGCCCATTCCGAACTGAAAGCAGCAGCTGGATCACGCTCTCCATCCCCGGCCCTTCGCTCTGGCAGGGGCGAAAGGCAGGGAGTCCGAGGACCTGTGCTGGTTCAGACGCATGAAAAAGGCCCCTTTCAGTTGCCTGAAGGAGCCTCATCAAATATTAACCGGGCGACGCACATATCTCGCGGGACCCTGCGGACCAACTACTTCCGTCGCTGAGGAGCTTAACTGCCGTGTTCGGGATGGGAACGGGTGTGACCTCCTCGCCATGGTCACCCGGAAACTTTACAGCGCATAAAGCGCTCAGAAAGTTGCACATGATTGAATAGAAAATATCGAACCTACGAGAGAAGCTAGTTTACAAGCCCTCGACCACTTAGTATCGCTCACCTTAACACATTACTGCGCTCACAGCTGCGACCTATCAAACCGGTAGTCTTCCGGGGGTCTTACTCATTTGATGGGAAACCTAATCTTGGGGTGTGCTTGGCGCTTAGATGCTTTCAGCGCTTATCACTGCCCGACGTGGCTACCCAGCGTATGCACCTGGCGGTACAACTGGTACACCAGAGGTCGATTCACTCCGGTCCTCTCGTACTAAGAGCGACTCCCCTCAAGTTTCCTGCGTGCGTAGTGGATAGGGACCGAACTGGCTCACGCCGTTCTGAACCCAGCTCGCGTGCCGCTTTAATCCGTGAACTCCGGAACCCTTGGGACCGTGTACAGCCCCAGGATGCGACGAGCCGACATCGAGGTGCCAAACCATGCCGTCGCTGTGAGCGCTCGGGCAAGATCAGCCTGTTATCCCCGGGGTAGCTTATATCCGATGAACCCTGACGTGCCCACGCACAATCAGAGGGTCACTTAGCTCGACTTTCGTCCCTGCTCGACCTGTGTGTCTCGCAGTCAATCGCACTGTATACCTATACGCTCAACGGCTGATTTCCAACCAGCCTGAGTGCAACTTTAGGCGCCTCCGTTACATTTTGGGAGGCGACCGCCCCAGTCAAACTACCCGCCAGTCATTGTCTTGTCACCCGATAAGGGCGACAGTTAGTGAACCAGATAATCGAGGGTGGTGTTCCATTGGTGCCGAAGCTCCCACCTACGCTCTACACGAGTATCCAATTCACAATGACAGGGTGTAGTAAAGCTCCACGGGGTCTTTCCGTCCTACTACGCATAACCCGCATCTTCACGGGTGCTACAATTTCACCGAGCTTCTCGTTGAGACAGTTCCCAAGTCGTTACGCCTTTCATGCGGGTCGGTATTTAGCCGACAAGGAATTTCGCTACCTTAGGACCGTTAGAGTTACGGCCGCCATTCACCAGGGCTTCAATTCAATGCTTCACTTGCGCTGACATCTCCTATTAACCTACTGGCATTGGGCAGGCGTCAGCCCCTATACATCGACTTTCGTCTTAGCAGAGACCTGTGTTTTTGGTAAACAGTCGCCTGGGATGCTTCGCTGCGGCCCCTTGCGGGGCGCCCCTTATCCCGAAGTTACGGGGCCCATTTGCCTAGTTCCTTAACGAGAGTTCTCTCGAACGCCTTAGTCTCCTCGACTCACCTACCTGTGTCGGTTTGCAGTACGGTCAGATATATGATTAACGCTGTGGGGATTTTCTCGGCCCCCCTCAATTCCAGTTCGCTTGCTCGTTAGAGCGCACTTCCCCGACTTCGGCCTTTACGCCACTCTTTCAAGAGGCCCAGCCTATGTCTAGCCCGCAACAACCAACAGTGCGGGATGGAATATCAAGAAGCGTCCTCCCATGGCTCATATACCTGGGTCCGGAATATCTACCGGAAATCCATCGGCTACGCCTTCTGGCCTTGCCTTAGGTACCGCCTAACCTCCGTATGACGAACATAGCCGGAGAAACCTTAGGTTTTCGGCGTACAGGATTCTCACCTGTATAATCGCTACTCATGCCTGCATTCTCACTCGTGTCCGCTCCACCTGTGCTTCCGCTCAAGCTTCACTGCTGAACACGACGCTCCCCTACCGATCGTATAAATACGATCCCGAAGCTTCGGGAGGTGACTTTAGCCCCCTTACATTTTCCGCGCAAGATCACATTCGGCCAGTAAGCTGTTACGCACTTTTTAAAGGGTGGCTGCTTCCAAGCCAACCTCCTGGCTGTTTACGCGATCTCACATCGTTTCACACTTAGTCTTCGTTTAGGGCCCTTAGCTGTCGATCTGGATTATTTTCCTTTTGACGACGGATCTTATCACTCGCCGTCTCACTGCCTTGCTTATTCAATGGTATTCGGAGTTTGGTTGGGTTCGGTAAGTCGGTAAACCCCCTAGCCCATTCAGTGCTCTACCCCCAAAGAACAACGCAAAACGCTGCACCCAAATGCATTTCGGGGAGAACCAGCTATCTCTGCGTTCGATTGGCATTTCACCGTACTAACCACAGTTCATCCCGAGACTTTTCAACGTCAATGAGTTCGGTCCTCCATGGTGTGTTACCACCACTTCAACCTGACCATGGCTAGATCACGCAGTTTCGGGTCTACTAATGCTGACTTGGCGCCTTATTCAGACTCGGTTTCCCTCCGCCTCCGTGGCTGAACCACTTAAGCTTGCCAACACCAATAACTCGCAGGCTCATTCTGCAAAAGGTACGCCATCACACTTGACCAGATTGCTCCGGACATGGTGCTTTGACTGTTTGTGGGTTGTACGATTTCAGGTTCTATTTCACTCCCCTACCCGGGGTTCTTTTCACCTTTCCCTCACGGTACTGGATGCACTATCGGTGACAAGTCGTATTTAGCCTTACCGAGTGGTCTCGGCAGATTCACACGGGGTTCCACGTGCTCCGTGCTACTCGGGTATCCCATGAATTCGATTGGGTTTTTACGTACGGGGCTGTCACCCTCTATGGCCAGACGTTCCAGTCTTGTTTCGTTAACTTGCTCGATCTTCTTTTCTACCAACCTCGAATCAAACCTCAACGGCTTGGTTCGAGGGGGATGGTAGTAGTGACCCCACGACCCTGGCCGGTAAACCGACCAGTTTAGGCTCTTCCGCGTTCGCTCGCCGCTACTTGCAGAATCTCTTCGATTTCTTTTCCTCCGGTTACTTAGATGTTTCAGTTCACCGGGTTACCTTCACACAGCCTATGTATTCAGCTATGGATTGCCGAACATTACTTCGACAGGATTTCTCCATTCGGGGATCTCAGGATCAACACTTCTGTGCAGCTCCCCTGAGCGTTTCGCCGCTTTCGCGCCCTTCTTCGGCAACTTGTCCCTAGGCATTCGTCGTACACCCTCTTAAGCTTGCTAAACAATTAGCGTCTCTCGAGTGCTCGATACTTTGCTTCTATTCAATCGCTATGCAACTTTCAAAGAGCTTTCTTCGCTGGACAACCGCTTCACTTTCTTCGAGTTTTTTCGAAGTCGCTCAGTGGCTGACA
>CAIPWR010000076.1 GCA_903868795.1 uncultured Spartobacteria bacterium
CCTCCGTGGAGATCGAAGGCCTTGCGATCTCCGGCGACGACGCTCTGATAAGGCCAGTTGAGAGCCTGATTCACCGGAAGACCGGAGAAGAGCGGATGATCTTTTACGAAGAATTGTCCTCCAGCCCAGCCAGTACCGATCCCAAAGGACTCACCCTGAGGTATTCCTGTTGCGGTGCCAATCGGACGAAGCCACTCGGAAGCACGATCGAGAATAATGACCCTGGTGCCATCGCGCTTCGCCCGTTCCAGAACCTGAGATGCGGTGATTTTTTCAGGAATCGGAGTTTGCCAAACAAGCTGGAGCTGAGCCCCATCTCGGCGTTGCAGCATTTCAGCGCGGATGGGAAGAGGTTTGCCTGCGGAGAGCTTGAGTTGAAAATCCTTTTTGGGCGATGGAACTCCCCTTGGTAGATTCTCTCCATCATAGACCAGTTTGTTATCAATCCAGATGCGGCATTGTTCATGGGTTTTCAGTGTCAGGGTATAGTCACCATCCACTGGTGGCAGTACAAAGCCCTCCCATCGAACCATAAAACCATTCGCGAGTGGCACATGAGGATCGGGAGTTTCTCCCTCCAGTAGATTGAGACGGAGTGTGGGAACAGTCTGCTCGAAGAGTGGTTGTGTTTCTTTTTCGCTGGCAAAGAAACTGGCTTTTAGACCGGGAGTTTTCCCATCGGGCGCGAGGAGGGCTTCCTCAGGAATCAACTCAGTTTCCTTAGAGGCTGATTTGGCGACCACAAGCCAATCGAGTTTTCCCTGCGTGTCGTCAAAGAGTGGTGCTTCGATGCCTTTCTGCTTTTTTAGAAAATCACGCACGCGGTGATTGTTCTCAAAGAAAGCCCCCTTGCCAGTAATCGGAATTGATTTCCAATCTACGGAGAGCACCTGATCGTGACCTGAAGCTTGAGCCTTGCCCTGCGTATCCACAACGGATGCGGTAATGGCATTCATGCCCGCTGCCGTAGTAAGCGGTATCTGAATTGCCTCCGCGATCAGTTGTCCATAGAGATCGCCCCCTGTCGCCGTGAAGGGAAGATCCTTTGCGAAGCATTCCTTACCAGAGGAGTCGGCAGCACGAATTTTCAGCGTCTGGGGGCCATGAAGATTCTTTTCATTGAGAAGATAGAAATCGACGGTGACTGAACCAGGGAAGGTGATGATCTGCTGGCGCGGCTTTACGGCAACATAGAGCGGCTGATCGTAGTAGGCCATGATGGCAGGATCGGACTTAGGATTGCGGAAACAATCGACGACACCGGAGTGGTTCTCGATGAGTTCTGATTCCCAGCCATTAATCGCGTATCCGTCATTGAGATCGCAAATGCGGGCATCCTCGAACTTACGACCCTGATGCTCGATGCTAACGGCTCCAAGTGCTTTGCAGAAATCATCTACCGTTGGGAAAATACCACGAAGGTTGTTAGCATTCAGGTAGTCCTCAAATTGTTGAAACCAGTTCAGATAGACCTGTCCATCCCAGCCGAGATGCGGGGCCTTTTTTAGCTCCTTTGCAATGAGCTGCAATCGTGGTGGTGCGGAGACTGCCCCCTCTTCTCCCCAATAGACGATCTCCTCACGATTTTTGGTCAGAGAGTAGTGATTCTCAGGATCGCGATAGAACTGCTGCTTCCAAACAACGGGCCCGGGAGCACGATGATAATCCCACCATCCCCACGAGTGGATCGTATCGTCGAAGGGCTGCATATTCGTCTTGGCAACATCATTTTTAGGATCCTTTGCGCGACCAGCCCAAGCGGAGGTAAGCAGGAGAACCCGGCTTGGATCAATGGTATGGGCATCCAACATGTCGCGGCGATTCTGTGCTGAGAATCCCCCGCTATGCTCATTAATCATGTTAAAAATAATCACGCTCGGATGGCTGCGATCGCGCTTCACCATGCGGAGGAGCTTTTGGCGACAGACCTCCTGGGTGAAAGGAGAATTCCCTCCCGAGGCGTAGGCCCCAGGCTCTTCAAAATAGAAGAGACCCAATTGATCAGCGGTATCCATGCTGATCGGATTACCGATGCAGCGATGGAAATTTACCATATTCATCCCATAGGCCTTGGCCGTCTCAATTTCCCGAGCAGCAAGTTCCGGTGAAGGAAAGATGCCATTATCAGGCCAGAATCCCCAGCTGATAGCCGTGTGCAGGATCACGCGTTTCCCATTGAGTCGGAGCAGCGCATTGGTGCCGATTCCTTCAGGTGAGAACCAGCGGAAGCCAAACGAACGAGCGGGAGGTGTATCCACCATGTCACCACTCGTGATCGTCACTGAGGCCTCGTAGAGATTCGGATGATCGAGATCCCAAAGCCTTGCCTCAGGAACCGAGAGAGGCCAAGAGAACGAGGTTTCGCCAGGAGGAAAGCTCAGATTAGGAATGGCTTTTTGGAAAACCGTCTCGCCTGATTTTTTCTCACGGATCACCAACTCAGCAGTGCCTGAAGTTTTTATCCCTGTCGTGTTTTGTACTGTGCTGAGGAGATTCACCGTGGTTGGCACAGGGGTATTTTGAACGGCAAAATCTTCGATAAAGACCGGGTCAGTGACAGCAAGATGCACGGCTCCTGTAATGCCACCAAATCCATGACTCATCGGGAGCGTGTAGTTACCCCATTTGAAAGCACCATCCTGCCAACTAAAATTCCCTCCTGGATTGGTGATGCGAACGGCTATCCGTGCCTTCTCGCCAGGCTTCACCACGCCAGTGAGGTTGGCTTCAAAGGGGGTATTGCCCACGATGTCATAACCGACAAGTTTTTGATTTACGAAGACCTCTGCTCGTTGACGAACGGCACCAAAAAGCAGTCGAATGATTTTGTTGCTCGATCCAGTATCGGTGGGAATCGTCACCTCTTTCGTCCACCAAGTGACTCCTTTTACTGCCTCCTGCGGGCCGAGACCTTTGCCAAGAAATTCTTCTGCTGTGCCAGGAACTGAAACCGGAATCCCTTGAGACAAAGCCTGCCAACCCCCAGTTGGTGCATTCGTGGGGATCTTGCTTAGATCGACAGGGGGAATAAAAAGTTCATCATTCTCCCAAGCCGCCTGACTATCCCGCCAGAGCGACCATCCTGAGCCGGAGAGATCGATGGTCTCGGCATGGAGCTGAGTCAGCGGTGGAAGAAAATCAAAAATTCCCAGAAGTAAAAAGGTGACAACGAATCTCTTCATTTAAGCTTTTTCAAGGTGATTGAGTTGATACCCGTTCTATTCCATGTGGGTTGATCCTTGGCGTGGAAGCTCACGGTATAAATGCCTGGTTTTTCAAAGCTCAATTTATCTACAGGCACTGTGCGATAGATAGCATTCCAAGTATCGGCTCCAGTCGAAGGAAGTTTTCCATCAATTTTTTGATGGTTCGCTTCGATTGTGAACTCAACAGGAACACCGGATCGTCCTGCATATGTTACTTCGGATTCATAAGTTCCTGATTTTGGTATCATTACCTGCCAGAAGACGACATCCTTGGGATTTGACCATTCATAGAGCTGATCTTTCGCTCCTTTGATTTCATATTTGATAGCTCTGGCCTTCACTTCCGAGATTTCAGCAATTGTGAGGTTGAGTTTCCCTCCTGCATCAGCCTGCACTACAGGCACGGTTTTGGACGGAGTTGGCTGCAGATTGTCGCCAATCACTTTTAGCGTGCAGGCAACTTCGCTCGGTTTCTGATCAGGCAGTGTCACATGGAGACCAGCGTCGCCTTGATGCCAAATAAGTTTTCCTGAGTAGCCTAAGAGGGAGACATTGGTGATTTTGCCAGCACCTGCAGCCAATGATTTGACAAGGTATTGAGGCTCTTTCGGCCAGCCCATGATAAAGGTATAGAGGGTCTTTTTGTCCTTCGACTGCGTGAATCGGATGTCTCGTGAATCATAGAGATCGAGGCGTTTGTGAGCGTCTGGCCCTTCTCCATAAATAATCCAGGGGCGTGTTTCATAGACGCCCTCTCCATTGATTTTCATCCATGTTCCAAGGTCTCTAAGAAGTTTTACGGCATCGGCATCAAGCGATCCATCGGGAAGCTGCGTGACATTGAGAAGCAGGTTGCCGTTCTTGCTCACAATATCAACTAACTGGGTGAGCAGTGATCGCAATGAAATATACATGCTGCCGGTCTCGGCGACTTTGTAATCCAAGTCATAAAACCAAGGCCCCGTTGAGGTATCGGTCTGCCACGGTTCTGGATTAATAGCTCCGAGATGGCCTCGTTCCACATCCTCTGTATCAATGCCATCAAACCAGTTGCTCGACCTCTTTTTCACGCACATCACCGCTTCGTTGGTGCCGTGGTGAATCTGTTCACTATGGTTGTATAGATTGGCGATCATCGTGAGTCCGGTTTGTGCCTTGTCATCGCCACAAAATGGAACTGGCCCATCCACATACATCAGGTCGGGATCATAGCGATTCACCACATCATTGATTCTCCTTAACCAATCCTGGCACCAATCCTTGGGCGGATTGGAAGCGTGATCACCACCCGTGTCACCATTCGCATCAGGCTTCAAATAAAGATCCTGATACTTGGGATCGTTCCCATCATAAGGAATGCCTGCGTAGGGCCCCTTTTTGTCTGCCCCTTTATTGGTCTGATACCAACTCCAGGTGCGTTCGGCATGGGAGGTGAAGCCGAAGCGTAGTCCTGCCTTGAGTGCCGCAGTACGCCAGAGAGCGATGATGTTTTTGTGGGGCCCGTAGTTCAGGCTATTCCATTTTTGGTATTTGGAATCCCAGAGGTCAAAGTTGTCGTGATGGTTGGCCTGCGCGACGAAGTATTTCGCTCCGGCGGCCTTGTAGAGTGCTATGAGCTGATCGGGGTTAAATTTTTCGCAGATCCAGAGGGGAATAATGTCCTTGTAGCCGAATTCTGAGGGATGCCCATAATGAGCGAGGTGGTATTTATAAGCCTCACTTCCCTCGATATAGATTTCGCGGGCATACCAGTTTGAGAAATGCATCGGCACAGAGGCTGGCCCCCAATGCGCCCAAATGCCAAACTTCGCATCACGAAACCACTCGGGGCATTTGTAGTGCTGCAGAGATTCGACCGTTGGCTTGAACGATCCCTCGGTGATGGTCGGAGCGACGATCTGATGTGCATCAAGTTGATTTTGTGAGGGAGTAGCAGCGGGATGGGGCGTAGTGGAATTTATTGGGGGCTCCGCTGCTTGGAGGGTTAAAGAGAGCAATATGAGGTTGCCAAGGAAGGGGGAGAGTTTATTCATGGGAGGAATTGAATATTTTTTGCGTTCCGGACCCTCATTCTTTTCCATTCCTTGACGGGTTCGCCATTCACGCTGATTCCCTGGAAGGTGACATTCTCCACGGGATACTGGTCGTCATAGCCGATGGCAATGATGTCCAAGGGGTGCCTGGCTTCAGTGACCTGAATATTGCTGAAAGAAATATCTCTGACTGATCCTCGTCCAGCGGCGGCCTTGTCATGTTCTGCGGTGAACGGGGTGGGATTGGTCAGATACCAACGGTACCAGCAGCCTCCATCGTGAGGGTCAACCACTCCTTTTGGCAGATCCGAGGACTTGATGTTGTGATACTCCTTGGGGAAGTTAGAGCTGTAGGCTGAGAGTCCAAGCCGGAGTTCCACGAAACTGGAGGGGGGATCTTCGACGCGGATGTTCTCGTAGCGGATGTTTGATACCGCGCACCGGCCTCCGTTATGGATGCTGAAAGGTTGGCAGTCGCCGTGAACAACATCGCAATCGCGGAACAAGACATTGCGGATGGCCTCTCCGTTTAACTCGAAACCGATCTCAATGTCACGGTTCGGTCCATAGAGGACGCAGTGTTCGGCGGTAATGTTCTCTGCAATGTTGGGGTCGGGTACATTGTAGTATTTCTTTTTGTTCGCCCCCTTCACATCGCTGTAGGTTTTCAGGCAGATCTTGTCATCACCGCAGCGAATGAAACATCCCGAGATCGTAACCTCCGAGCAGGAATCGACATCGATGCCGTCGGCACTTCGGGGCTTGGTCACGGCTAGCCTCATGTTATTAATGGAGATTCCTGAGGATCGGATCAGGTGAACAGTCCAACTGCCGCCACCGTAGGTCAGGAGAAGATCTTTGATGTCGAGATTCTTGGCGTTATCGCACATGATCATGTTTCCGTGGGTTTTGCGGTCGAGGAATTGCTCGTCCGTCGGGCCTGCCAGAATGCCGGGACCGAGGATGCGCACATTTTCGACATTCTCAACGCGGATTAACCCATGCACGACGGCTCCACCCGCTAGGTAGATAGTCTGGTTGCTCTTTGGAATGATAAAACCGGGAGAGTGCGATTGGCCGGGAGCGAAGTAGATCAGGTTAGGATCATTCAGATCAGCGGGGCGTTTTTCTGGAGGATTGGCAAAGACAAAGAGGGGATGCGTATGCTTTCCATCGAGTTCCACGATGAGGTTTTGCGGTGTATCAAGGGTGAAGACAATCTCGTCATTCCGGATCTCCGGCTTGATCCCCTTGCTTAGGGGGCGGATCACCGCATCGGTGAAGGAGGCGGTTGGCTTGATGTGGATTTCGGTCTTGCCGACGATTCCGAATGAGGCGATGGCGGCCACATCGGATTCATAGACAAAGAGAGGCTTCCCATCGGCAGTGGCTGTGAAGTCTGGGGACTTGGGAGCATCCATGGGGAAGTTGTAGATCTCGGATCCGAGAGAAGTGCTCTGTGACTGAGCACTTGATGGAGGAGGGACAATAATCTTAGGCGTTGTTGCCACGGGCGAGGGAAAAGATTGAGGGAATAACTGCGTCATCTTACTACGCGCAATCTCTGTAAGGTCTGTGTCTTTAAATTCAATCGGTTGCTCTAGTTCACCGAGTCTTCCGACAAGATGAGTTGTCTCGATCCGGAGCACATGCACCTTACTACCCTCCTTTATCGTCAGCAGTCCGGAGGGCTTTCCAGAAACGATGATTGGAATCTGAATCGAGTGAAGAAGAGTCACCTCTTGCGGCCAGTTTTCCCGATGATCAAGAAGCCAGGCGAGGGGATCCGGTGTCGTAGCAGGGAAAGGTGTCGCTAGTGGAGCCGGTGTGGGCGTCGGAACAGATGTGGGAGTTGCACTCGGTGCAGGCGTGGGAGTCGGAGTCGGAGTCGGAGTCGGAGTCGGAGTCGGAGTCGGAGTCGGAGTCGGAGTCGGAGTCGGAGTCGGAGTCGGAACAGGTGCTGGCGCAGGCTTGGGAGCGATGAGTGTTTCCAGTTGAGTCAAAATCTGCTGCCATGCCTGCTGCGGGGATTCGTTCTTGCTTATCATCACGAAGAGGAACCCACCAAGCAGGGCAACGATGAGCAGAATTAGAAGAAGCAAAAATCGTTTCATGAAGAGGGGGGATTAAAATAAGCAATCAGCAAAGGGGACAATTTTAACAAATTGCTTTTTTTTGGCAAACGCCATCAAATCATTAAAATAAAGAGTCAAGCGCTATGAATTCCCCCCTCTCATTTATTCTGCTTGCACTACTGATTCCGCTCTCCTCGTTGCAGGCACTGAATACAAACCCATCTGCTGCCACATCCTCCCCTGCTCCTGGTTCAGCACTGATGGTTCCAGCTCTCTTCACCGATCACATGGTACTTCAGCAGAAGCAAGCCGATCCTGTCTGGGGATGGGATACGCCAGGAACGAGAGTCACTGTTAAATTTGCAGAACAATCCAAAACCGCCCTAGCTGGTTCTGATGGCAAGTGGATGGTGAAACTCGATCCCATGCCCGCCAATGCGACCCCTCAGTCTCTCACAATCACGGGATCTTCGCAGCGGGTTATCCAGGATGTCTTGATCGGAGAAGTCTGGCTCTGTTCCGGCCAGTCGAACATGGAGTTCATCCTCAAAAATGATTCCAATGGCGAAGTAGAAACAGCAACAGCCGATCTCCCCAACATCCGCCTCATCCATGTGCCTCATCTAGGCACTCAGGAACTCAAGAATGATTTTGTTGGCTCCTGGTCTCTCTGCACC
Source organism: uncultured Spartobacteria bacterium (assembly GCA_903868795.1). Lineage (GTDB taxonomy): Bacteria > Verrucomicrobiota > Verrucomicrobiia > Chthoniobacterales > UBA6821 > UBA6821. The sequence goes on from CAIPWR010000076.1 coordinate 7,992, forward strand.
CCTGAGTCCGCTGCAAAATTCCCTGCTATCGGATTTTTCGCTGGCCGTTATCTCCAGCAAATCCTTCATGTTCCGGTCGGCTTGATTGACGACACCTGGGGATGGTCGCGCACCGAGGCCTTCATTCCTCGTGAAAGACTAGAGGCTGATCCCCGATTCAAACAACTCATGGCAGAGACTCTCAAACAGGAACAAGCACTTCTTCCTGACAATGGAAATGCAGAATATGCAAAGGCCATGAGTGCATGGGAAATCGCCGCAACTAAAGCCAAGGGGGAGGGCAAAAATCCACCACCTCATCCTCATCGCTATCTGGAAGATCGCGCACGACCCGGCAATCTCTTCGGAGGAATGATTCATCCCATCGTGGGCTACGGCATCAAGGGAGTGCTCTGGTATCAGGGCGAAACCAACACGGGACGCCCAGGCGAGTATGCAAAGCTCTTCCCATTTCTCATCCAGGAATGGCGCAAGATATGGGAGGAGGGCGACTTTCCCTTCTACTGGGTACAGCTTGCCAATTTCAAGGAACGCAAGCCGCAACCTTCAGAAAGCCAATGGGCGGAAATTCGCGAGGCTCAGACTAGAACGATGAGCCTCACGAACACGGGAGAGACGGTTGTGATCGACTTGGGGGAAGGCAAAGATATTCACCCCAGAGACAAGCATGATGTGGCTGCACGACTCGTCCGTTGGCCTCTCGTCAAGGACTATGGACTGGCGATGCATTATCGCAGTCCTGAGTTCAAAGCTCTCAAAATTGATGGCAACAAAGCCACCGTGACCTTTGATTGCTACGATGGTAAACTGCGACCATTCGAGACCGAGGAAGTCCGAGGATTTGAACTCTGCGGTGTTGACAAAGTCTGGCATACTGCCAAAGGAATCCTCCAAGGCAGCGACTCCATCGTTGTAACCTCGGATCAAGTCCCCTCGCCCGTCGCAGTCCGATACGCCTGGGCCGATAATCCTGAATGCAATCTCTTCACCGAAGAGGGCCTCGCAGCGACACCCTTCCGCACAGATGACTGGAGCTGGTCGGATACCAAGGCTTCGACTCGCTAGCAACTCTTGCTCCGATAAAGCGAGGCATCGACCGCCATAACTGCGGCTTTCTCATCAAATCCTTCGCCCAGAAAGGCGGAGAGTCTCTTGGCAACAGCAGCCGGATTTTCCAGAGCTCCTTGATAGGAAACTTCCATCACCTCGGCCTCTCCGTGAAACTGCAAATGCGCCAGGAGCGTCCGCGTGGCGACGACCTGTTTCTGGTAAATCTCCGCAAGGGCTTCATCAGAAATCTTGCCCCCCTTCTTTCTCCGAACGGGCAAGCATGGCTCGCTGCGAGGCAACTACTTCCTGCACGGGACGGAGCATGAGAACGATGCGGTATTTGATGCCTGACTTGCGAGGCAGATGAGGCAGCAACGGACTGACCAGCTTCACGGCAGAGCCTGTAGTCCCAGCAATCCAGGATTGATCGGTTAGAATTCTCTTCGCCGGTTCAAACTCCAGATACCCTTTCGGATTGTTCTCATCGGCCAGCCTCTGATCATCTGCCAGAATCGTAAAGCCTCCAGCCTGGATCATCTGCATCATCATCGAGGTGCCAGAGCGAGGCAGACCGCTCACTATGACGACACACTTACTGGCCGGAGTCAGGAAAGGTTTCAGCTCCGTCAAATTTTCGCCTTCAGGCTTTTTCCCAAAGGCAGCACGGAACTCGGCAGGATCCTCACCCAATTCAGTAGGTCGGATTCCGGCCCGCCATTGCCGCAGCCGTTTGCGACTCTCCATCGCCAGTCGCCGATGTTCGAGAGCTGCTGCTGAACCTTGTTCACCGAGTCATCGTTATTGCTCACTTCTCCTCCGCTCGAGTTTTCAGTCGTCTCAATACCAATGCGGTTGCCCGTGCTAATATTACCAAGAACTCGGAAATCATGCACCTCATCCTTTTCCGAGTTTACCAGGATGCCGACATCTTGGTTGTTTGCGGTGGCGTTATCCAGAAAAGCGATCCGGGTTGATTCGGGCACCCTCATCCCACGGAATCGGTTGTTATTCGCCTGAGACCCCTGAACGGTGATGTTGTCGGAATAAGAGATATTGATGCCGTTGCCGCTGGTTGAATCTCCATAGGTCGGCTCAGTGAATTCTGGGAGAAGGAGTGTCCAAGAGACCTCTGCGGCGATTGCAGACGACCGTATGACCGCCACCAAGAGGATGAGAAGGGCAAACTTATTCATGGAGGGATGGAGGCAGGAAGACTTCTTCCCGATTAAATTTTCGTGATCTTATTACCCTTTCCATGATCTTCGACGGGGCCACGGGATTTGATGATACAGTTGATGACATTCTTGTTGAGGATCAGCTTGGCCGAGGTTTCGTTCGTGACTGTGGAGTCTATTAGAGCGCATCGCTTGCCACCGCAATTCAAGTAATTGACATCGGGAGGAAGTGGTCGGGTCGTGCCATCATGAAGGATGAAGAGGCAGTGATCGCCGGAGATGAAGCCAAGGCTGCTACGAGGGGTCGGCTTTACTCCTTCGGTGGGGCTTAGGATCGTGACTTCAAAGGAGGAATCTTTTGGCGAACGGTTCTGGTAGTTGTCGCAGTTAAATACAGGGTTATAGGCCACATCGGATCGACAGTTTTTCATGACGACATGCCCTTTTTCTCCCGCAGAGAGGGAGTAGCTGGAACCTCCAGCCTCCAGCACCGTGACATTTTCCAGCGTAATGTCTCCCACGCAATCGAGCGTTACACAATCGCGCTGACGCATGACAGTGGTATCGATTACGGCAATGTGTTGCACATTGTCGTAAGAGCGGATGGCATCCTCTGTGAGAGGAATCACTTCATCATGAGGAATCGGACGCGTTCCACGATACATGATTTGGAAGCCATATTCCTTGGCCCGTCCGGCGACCTCCTTGAAGATGTCTTGGGTCGGACGGAGCGTGCCGCAGATCAGACATCCCTTGATGAGTACCCCATCCACTGTGTGAAAGTGGAGGCAGTGCCCGAATGTCTGCATGTACATCCGGCATCCGATGAGAGAGGTGTTGTTGCAATGTTCGATGCAGAGGCAGGCGTGCTTGTTGATGAGACCGTAGTTCGGACCCCCTTTACCGTAATAGTCGGAGTAGCCGTAGGGGAGAGAACCGCGAATAACAAAAGTGCAGTTAAGGAAGGAGTTGCCATCGTTGCAGACATGGAATTCATTCTCCGTAACCCGGTAGTTAGGATACGCCTTGTCGGTGATGTTTCGGAAATAGCCTCCTTCGAAGGTATTGTTGGCGCCGTCGATGTCCCAAGAAGAGGCGACATGGGGAGCCATGGAGAGTTTGCTCTGGGCGGAAACGGGTGTTTCAAAGACAACTCCGCGCAAGTCGAAGCTATTGTTTGATCCAGTGACAACAAAGAGATGTTGCTGTTGGCGAGGTGCCTTCGATCCATCTTTCCGTATGTCATAGACTTCATGGCCTACAGGATACCCAGTCGGAATATCGGCATCGGTGACGCGGTAGATACCGGGCTTCTGCGGATTTTCTGTCCATCCTTTTTGATCGACGCACGGAAGTCGGCGATCGAGGAGATCAAGGTGTATCCAGGACGAAGATCCAGGGGAACATCCACGACCGGATCGGGAGGAGTCGTCGTGATGACCTCCATCGGAGGATTCTCCGCCAACTGGAGCCCGGTATCCTTGACTTGTTCCGAGTAGCAATTCGAAACAGTAAGGAGAACTAGGATCAATAAAGTCAGCAACCAACGAGGGGAGGGGGGATTTGTATCATTCATGGATTAGGAGCAAACGCATTGAGGAGTAGGCGAATTGCCGTAGGTGTTGCGATGCCGTCGGGTTTGCCATTGATCGCATCGTCCATCAGGGGAAGAGCGAAGAAAACGATGGAGCCTTTACCGTAAGGAGCAACTCCAGCACCCATACCGATTTGAGTGCGATGATCGCGGCTAAAACCTGCTGCTACTTCAAGTCCCGGAGCATTGACAAGCAGCCCCTCAGCATCATGAATGCCAGGTACTTGATACTGCCATGCCATCGAACAACCTGTAGGCAGGCCGTCAAAGAGCCAATGTTTGCGAACAAAATACCACGACCCCATCCAGATTTCAGCACCTGTATCAACGATCCCTGGGCCGACAACTCCTTGATATGTCCAGGCACCGGCATCTCCGAGAGCCGCAGCCATCATCCTCATTCCCGTGGCATCATGGGGAAGTAGCACCAAACGAGTTCCTTGGTCATGAACTTGTGAAAGAGCTGTTGTAACCAAGTTATTGAGTTCCTTCACACGAGGAACAAGCGGCATCCAAGTGACGCCTGATTTTGTGATCCACGGTTCTGGCCCTGCATACTCACGGATGATCTTGCCTGCTGCGTCGGTAATTTTGATAGCACTGATTGCAGGGCTCTGTTTTCCAAGGGCCTTAAATGCTAGAGAGATAACTCCCGTAGAAGCATCGACGGTAAATTTCTTTGCCACAACGGCGCGCTTGCCATTGGATTCCTTGGCGATATTGAAATCACTCAAAACAGTTTTCCCATTGAGTGCGACATCGAAGATACGCTCGCTATCATCAGTAGGCTTGGCTTTTGGAGGGTTGACGAATTGCAACTCCACTTGGGCCGCTCCTTTGTCCAATCCAGAGTAGCGGGTGAATTCTGTCATGGTTGCCGTAGCAGGTATCATGGTTGCCCAGCCATAGAGATTCGAATCACTGTCTGAAGGATCGCTCCCTTCGGAGCCATCACGCCAATGCAGGGTCTTCAGATTTTCCTGCCAGCTCAGCACAATCGCATTGAAGGCATTTGTCTCACTAAGGCTGGTTGTTGCAGCCCCCGACTGTTTTTTAATCGCCTCTGCAAGCCACGGCACATTGCCAGCCACTGCGATTTTGAAATCGGCGGGAAGTTTTTTGGACGGAACAACAAAGAGTTCTTCCGTCCGACTAAGTGGCATTCCTTCCCCTTTCGGAGTGATGGTTGCTGTCAGCTTGAGAGTTCCTATTGATTTCGGAGTGAATTCGATTCCCTGAGTCATCAATTCGCCAAAGGTATCCCCGCCCGTCACCGTCACAGGCCGGTTGGTTTCAAATTCCGTAGTGCCATCTGCATCCACCAATTTGAGATTCAGAGTGTGAGGCCCCTTGCGATTGACCTCATTGACAAGATGAATATCAACCGTCTCGGTGTCTCCTGGCTGAAGCACCAAATGATGAGGGCAAAGGACGAGGAGTTCTGGGGCAAAGGCCTGTTTGACGAGCGATGGGTCGCCCTTGAGATTACGATGGACATCGACAAGACCGGAGTGGTTTTCAATCGCAGTGGACTCCCAACCATTGAGCACAATGAGATCGGTTTTGTTGAACATTCGCATTTGCTCGATAGATTTTTGGAAGGCGAAATATCCCTTGTAGGCAATCGCAGTGAAGAGATTGGAGGCTGTCTTGAAATCGTTACGAAAACCGTAGTCATCCAGGAATTTTTCATAGGCCGCCAGGATCTGTTCGTGATCGGCACGATCATATCCTCCACCACCCGAAGCCTGGTAATCAGCGACGATCTTGGCGTGGTTATCTGGCAATGCTGTGATCTGAGCCTCTCCCCATCCGACAATCTCGCGAGGGTCGAATTCTTTCATCGAATGCAAGTAGAGCGGAGAGAAGGGTTGTGGCCCCTTATACATCGCATCCTGCCAAGCTCCGCTAATGCACCCGCCGTGCTGGTCATACCAACCCGAGTATCCCGTTCCGTCGTCATAGCGGAAGGTCGGATCGTAAGGCAGAAGGAAACACTGCTGTTTATAGGTATTGCCCGATTTGATCAGGAGGATACGGCTCGGATCGAGATCGTGCATCTGCCTCATGAATGCAAAGAGTCGAGGGTTTTTAAAATTGGGCCCCGTTTCATTCGAGAGTCCATAGATCACAAGGCAGGGGTGGGATCGGTCTCGCTTCACCATGAGCAAGGTTTTCTCCGTGCAGTAGCGCTCATACCAGCTCGTGGGAGTCTCGCCCCCCTTGCCGCTTGTATCGATAGGCCCCTTAGTTGGGTTACTCAAGTCGTGAGGGTTATGATCTGATATTTCACCAAGGCTGGTTCCTGGTTCCTCATAGCGAAAGAGCCCCATGCGATCCTGAGCATTCATCACGACTGTGCGACCGATGTCGCGATGGAAATTGAGGCAGTTGAGTCCCAGGGATTTCGCCGCATTGACTTCTTTTTCTGCAAGGGCCTGATCGGGGAAGATGCCATTATTTCCCCAGAGTCCCCAGGAAATCGCTGAATGGAGAACAATCCGATTGCCGTTGAAAACTAATTTGGGAGCCTGCGTTCCAATACCCTCCGCCGCAAACCAACGGAAGCCAAAGTCCGTTTCTTTGCCGCCGTCAGGAAAGGAAGGGATCGTTGCTGTTGCAGTATAGAGTGTCGGATGATCAGGCGTCCAAAGCTCTGTGTTTGGTAGCGAAATCTCTGTCTTCGCAGAGCCTAGGCCCCGTGCAGGAACAGTGACCACGACGCTACCCTTCCAATACACCGTTCTGTTACGGGAAATTGTGAGATCGACTGGGCCGTTATAAGCAGGGCCTGTGCTCTTCACCTCCACAAGCACGGAAACATCGTGCGGGTTAGGTTTATTCAGGATAGCCAGATCGGAAACTGTAACCTGATCTCGCACCTGCATCTGAATGTCGGCATCAAGTCCGCCAAAACCTCTTCCTCCATTCAAGGCAAAGCCGCCAATGGAAGTGGACTCTTCAGCCCATTCAAAGTTGCCGCCTGGGTTGGTAATACGAACTGCTAGTTGGTTTTTTTGATCAGGCTTGATGGCGTCGGTGATGTCGGCCTCGAAGGGAAGATTGGCAAAGATCGAGTATCCGCAGAGTTTGCCATTCACATAAACCTCGGCACGCAGACGAGCTGCGCGGAATTTTAGAACGAGTCTCTTGCCAGAGGGCACGACAGGAGCATCAAAGCTGCGCCACCACCAAGAGACCCCATTGTAACTCCCGCACTTCATTTCAAGATCTCCGGGCCATCCCAGATAATTATGATGATAAGGACGAAGCCCGAGCTTTCCCCAGTAATGCTCTTCAACCGTAGAGGGAAGAGTGACAGCAATACCTTTCGTCTCTTGCAATGACTCCCAACCTCCTGTGGGAGGATTTACTGGCAGCTTGGTCAGATCCACATCTTCAGGAAGATAGACCTTGTCCTTATTCCAAGAAGCCGTCGTATCGAGCCAGAGACGCCATCCGTTCGTTGCCAGATCTTGACCGCTATTTTTCGCGAAGTAAGAAGATTCGATGGAGTTTGTTTCAACTGCTATCACATTTATCAACGGACAAAGAATGATCGTCGTGAGAAGTAGGGGGAGAGTTTTCATAATGATGCGATGCTATGATGTGCCAGAGCAGTACTGGGTGCTGGTTTGATAAAAAGGACTAAACTATCGGTTTCCTAGCATCTCTGTGAGGAATGGACTCATCGCTGCATACCAGAGATCGTAGCCATGTGCGAAGGGATGAAGGGCATCCGGCATAATATCAACAGGAATGTTTCCATTTGCATCGAGGAAGACATTGCCGATGTCGAGATAGCGCGTAGTCCTACCATCATCGAGCCTCGAGATGGCTTTGTTAATTTCGGCGATCTTGGCACGGAAGGGGTCATTTTTAGCTTCACGAGGAAATACTCCCAAAAGCAAAACCTTCGTATGAGGAAGTTTCTGATGAATCGTCGCGACGATTTTTTCAATACCCGCTGCCGTCCATTCTGGTTGTTCATCTTTGCACTGCCCGAGGTTATTCGTACCGATCATGAGAACAACGACTTTGGGATCAATCCCGTCTAGCTCTCCATTAGTAATACGCCAGAGAACATCTTCAGTGCGTTCGCCGCTAACGCCGAAATCGGCTGGCTGGTAGGGAGCAATTTCAACCAGCTCAATTCCCCATGCCGAGGCCAGCCATCGGTGATCGAATCGCCTAGAAAAAGGAGTCCTATATTACCCTGTGTGATGCGCTCCATGAATTCGTCATGACGCCTGGGATTGCGGGGCTTGTCCGTGGGAGTGACTGCGGTTAGGGGCGTGCGGGGCACAAGGGGTGGAGTGGGGGAGTGGGGGAGGCCAGCGGTTGAGTAGCTTGTACAGAAGCTGGGGCGACCAGGGTATTCGTTTGCGCCATCGCCAAGGTGGAAGCCGAGAGTGCAATAAGACAGGAGTGACGAAGGTGTTTATTCATGGTGGGGAACTTTGTATTGTTAAGTGATTGGTATCGCCTATTCAAATTTTTGGAGTGTATTCCATCCAATCGAGAAGCCATTCCCAAGTCGTTTCATCCGTCCTTTCTCGTGGCGGCGGGGGAAGATGTTTTTCTGGGAAAATGACAGGCTTATTGCGGTAGGTCTCAGCGAGGCGTTTGAACATGAGCCCCTGTTCTTTGATCTTATTCTCAACAGTCATGAGACCGAGAGTGTACTCGAATTCATTGAACTCAAATTTGCGATTCACATCGTGACTCGCCCACCAAGTGAACCAACTGATGCCACCTTTCACTCCGCCCGTGATGGCCATTTCCATCCATTTCGGAACATCGGCTTCCGGCATCTCGGCACTACAGGCTCCGAATTCCTCCAGCCAGATTGGTTTGTGGGGAGCCTTGCCATAACTGCGAGCCAAGGCTGCCATTGCCCCAGGAAGCTGTGTGTAAGGAGTATCACGATGCCCACCATATTTTTTGGCACCAGTCCAGAAAGGCCAGCAATGAAGAGTCACAATTTTCTGAGCAGCCATCAGAGCCTGCGGCGAGAAGGTATCCTCGCGGAACCAAGGGCGTTGATCGACTCCATTGACAAAAATGTGCCCAGGGCAAAGAGACTCCATCTTGGCAAAGATGGCCTTCATCCAGGCATCACCATCCTTGGTGGGACAATTCCAGTTATCACAAATTTCATTGCCTATGTCGTAGCCGAGGAAATTCTTGTGACGCACCAGGCGTCTGCTGATCTCAGTGAGATAGAGTTCCTGAGCAATTCTCCATTTTGGAGAGGTGTAGAAGGGTTCCTTCTCCAGATAGGGTGGATTAAAGTGAAAGCCGCTCAGCCATCCCGTGTAGAGGGTGGCGAGCACATCGAGATTTCTCTCGGCGGCGATATGGAACAGGCTTTCCAAACGATCGAGATGGGCGGAACTGACCTGGGCCGGATTTGGCTGAAACCAAGGCCAGAGCACCATGATGCGAATATGATCCGCTCCAATCTCTGCGATGCGATCAAGATCACGGGCAATCTCCATGGGCTTCCAATCGTTCCAGCAGAAGTACCAGTTCTTGGACGGCACATAGTTCACGCCAAAACGATGACGCAAGAAGCGGTCATCGGGAGAAGCGGTTGCAGCGAGGGCTGACTTCGGGAGATTGCCTAGGAGGGTGCTAGCAGCTCCTGCGGCCAAAGCCAGTGAGGAGGTCTTTAGAAAATCGCGACGCGTGGTTTCGTTATTCATAGGGGGTGAATGGATATAATTAGCCGTAGTGAAGGCAATGCTGAAGCAGAATATTCAAACCACTACGCTCTCAATATTTCAACAATCATCAGAAAGCCACATCTGCCAGAAGATCCCTAATATTTTGTCTAAGGAGTCGAAGGTTGCAGCAAGGCGAGGATGCACTGCTCCATGGTCGGATATTTCACATTCGTGGAACCTGGATAGACCACTTCGCAGGAGAGACCGAGTTCACGGCAGTGCTCCTGGAGTTTGACGCCGAAGTTTGCGGTGTGCGTCGGATCTCTCTGAGGTTGGCCAATGGCGGGTGCGTTTGGGTAGTAGAGGTAGACAGGGGATGCGCTACGCGAGGCTAGCGCGTAGGGAGAGTATTCCTTGATCCACGGGAGCACTTGATCGCGATTGGAAAGAAAGACGGAGAAAAGTTTCTCGCGAACGGAGACATCTTTATTGTTGAGATTCATCGGGAAGCCAAAGGCGTGACCGCCGTAGCAGCTATTCGGAGTCCATTCTTTCATCTGCGCTGGATCGAGTGTCGTCTGTGCCATCCAAGTGACGGCGGCCAGAGGGCGGGTTGAAAAATGCTCTATGGGATCGGGGCTGCTCGGATTGGCAAGATCATCATGAAAGGCCAACCAGAGCGAGGTGCAGGCACCCGCAGAGTCGCCACTGATCACAATGCGGTTGGGATTAAGATTCCACTCGGTGGCCTTACTCTTGGTGAATTGCAGGGCACGAGCGGCATCGTGGATCGGCCATGATACGGGAGGTTTGACACCCGCTTTCTGCGCCTCCCAAATGAAGCGGTAATTGATGGTCACGATGGAGATTCCTTCATCCAAAAATTTCTGAATCCTGTTCTGCTCAGTGAGCCAAGAATCTCCGCGCTTGTCACGGCCTAGCCAGCTGCCTCCATGAGTGAAGAAAAGCACAGGAGTCGGCTCTCCGGGATTTTTCGACTTCGCCTGATAAAAATCGAGGATCTGTTTTTCCGTAGGGCCGTAGGGAACATTGGCTGCCGTGGGAGTGGGAAGCAGGAGCGGTGTCGACGAGGGCTTCGGCTTGGAGGAAGCAGGTGTGGGCGTGGCCACCGCCGCAGTGGTGCTATTGATTCCTGTTTGGGCTGTTGCTAGGAATGCAGACAGCACCAGCATGAAGAGGGCTGCCGAGAGAGAGTGGGATTTCACGGGATGTAGATTTACATCCTACTCCTTAATCATGTCAAAGAGGTCGCTCTTGATCGCCTTGTTGCTGAAGTAATCATCGGGGAAGTTCCAGGTGTTTTCAAAGGCCTTGAAGGAGGCGGGAGTGCATCCTTCAGCGGTGGCTGTGATGATGAACTTTTCGGGACGGGTGGTGTAGTTAATGCCGCGAAGCTCCGCCTCGCCATTCACAAGTGTGACATCTCGCTGAATGACTTCGCGATTTTTGTAATCACGAATTTCCAGATGAACTTTCGACTGCGCTGAAAGACGATTGTCCTCCTTGTCCCGTACACTCACGGCAATGCCGAATTGATGGGCAAGCCACTCGCCCTTGGTCTTGTTGAGGCGGATTTTCTTGGGAGGATTGACCTTGAGTTGGAGAGTCCCTTTCTCGGCTTGGATCGTGAGTTTCTGCGAGGCAATGTCGTCGCCAACCGACTTGATTGTCGCAATTCCTGGCTCTGATGCTGCGGTGTAGAGAATCTCACCCTTTCCCTCTTTCAATGCCACGCTCTCAGGGAGTTCTCCTGCACCTTTCAACTTCAGCGAGAGCGTCCGATCCTCATTAACCGTATTACCGTTAGCATCAGCGAGGGCGATGCTGATTTTTACACTGCTCTTCCCATCGGCCAGCACACGATTGTTTTCGGGAGTGAGGAGAACTTGTGTCGCCGCACCTACGCGTGCCTTCGGATCGTGATTGAGCGCGATTTCGATCCGGGAATCGGCAGTACTATGATCGGTCTTTTCCGTGAAGCTGACTTGCTCCTGCGCTGGCGTCAGAGGATAAGTGCCAGCGGGGTTCCTGCCGGAGTCGGGGTAGTTCCAACCAGCAGAGGGTTTGATGATGATTTTGTTTTCTGTGGCATCGTAATACCAGCCGCTTGATTCGGAAGATAAGAGGATCTGGTTTTTCGTAGCGGGTGGAAGTTCCTTGCCGTCGATGAGCACCTTCGAGGGAGCTAGCATGGAGTGAACCTTAAGGAGATAACTGCGATAGGCAGGTTTGCCTTGGTAGTCGCCAGCGCGCTTCCCGAGATTGATTGAGATGGCGGTGCCCTTCTTCTCCACGGAGAAGGAAGTCTTTGCAAAGGCCCCCTTCTCATAGCCGAAGCTGATCTCGTCATCCTCATAAAGCTGGTGTGTGGAAGGCTTCTCGCTCGGGTAGATGTCGAGCGTGAGAAGCTCATCGGGCCATTGCTCGGTGTATTGCTTCACTTGAGTTGTCGGGATGATGCCCCCTTCCTTCACGAGGAGAGGCCCTCCGGCGTATGAGGGGAAGGAACAGGTGATCCATTGGTTGGTAGCGACGGAGTATTCCTTTCCACTCCAATAATCTGTCCAGAGACCCTTCGTGAGATAGACGGGGGTGTTTCCTTCTTCGGCAGAGGAAGCCATTGGGATCTCTTCATTGACTCTCGTGCGTGCTGCATCGCCAAATTGATCAAGAGCCACGGTGGTGGCAACCAATAGTGAATCACCGAGGAAATACTGAGTGGCGATCTTATAGGTATTCGTATCCGTGGGATTCAGCAGCACCATGGGGCGCAAGATCGGTATCCCTGTTTCATGGGACTCAGCCATCGCTGTGTAAAGATAGGGATAGAGACGGGCGCGAAGACTCGCGTAGAGACGAGTCGTTTCAATCAAGCGGTCGGAATAGCTCCACGGCTCGATGAAGTAAGCCCAGCAGTCATTGACGGGTCCCGCTGATTCCAGAAAATCCATGTGCCGTCCTTCGGGGTAGGGATTGCGCGCATCACCATTGGCCATCATATGCGCTGAGAGCGAGGCATTGATAAGTCCCCAACCGGTGCCGAAATCACCCGCCCATTGATAAGGCCAGCGTTGTGAGGCAAAGGAGGCATTGTAGGCGTGAAATTGGATCACAGGGCGCTTTCCTGTTAGTTTGCGCCATTCTTCAAAGGCGGTCTGAGAATAGAAGCTATTGGCCACAGTCATGATTTCTCCAGGTTGATAGTTCTTCTCAGAAATCGTCCCAGCGACCTTTTGCGCATCGTTCATACCGATGCTTGAAATGCTTCGTGGATAGGGATCATCCTGCTTGAACATATCAATGCCCCAGTTTGTCAAGGCCGCCTCACGCTGGGAGAACCACTTCTTACGCACCTCTGGGTTGAGAATATCTGTCATGGGAGCCACTCCTGATTCCCAGAGATCGAACTTGAACCCCATCTTCTTAAGATCCGAGATCATCTCCTTGTAGTGAGGAAAACGCGTCGTGCTGAATTTCCAAACCATTGAGTAAGCGATCTCCTCCCAGCCTGGTTCTAGGGCCATCAGTTCGCAGGGGATGTTGTATTTTCGGAAGAGCTTTGCATCCCGCATCACATCCTGCTCGTTGTCAAAAGAACGGGAACGATGCTCTAGGCCGAGAGTCCACTTGGGAACCATCTGTGGTTTGCCCGTGAGATCGGTGTAGAGATTCAGTAGTTTAGGGAAGTCATCACCCACCATGACAAAGAAATCCAAGTCTCCGGCCTGACTGCCAATCGTGAAGGCCTCGGGATGAGTGAAGTCAAAATCGGTCTTCCAAGTATTGATGGAGAGGAAGGCGTAACCGCGCGGGTTCATGAAGAAGGGAATGGTCGCCTCGTTATTCCGATAGCTCCGTGTCCAGGTGAGGGTATTGCCTCGGGCATCGCAGCATTTGCGCATATAGCCAAATCCAAAGAAGTGATCTTCGGGAGTCATCTCCACAGTGAGCTTGGGCCCCTTGATGAAATCCATCGCATCAGCTTGCGCCGTTCGGAACAGGCTCTTCCCATCCGCCGTCACGATCTCAAGAGCGAAGGGCGTCTTCGTCACCTTGACCGAGAGAGCATCTGTGGTGATCGTGATCGCATCAGACTGA
>CAIPWR010000077.1 GCA_903868795.1 uncultured Spartobacteria bacterium
GGCTGACTTGTGAGCTAGGGGTGGGGGTATTCGTCTCCGACGCTGACCATGCAGTCGAAGAGGTTAGAAAAGTCAGCGTGAGAAAAACGGGAATCAGGGCAAGGAGAGGCTTCATGAGAATATTGAGCAAAAATAAATGTTATAATAAAACGATTACACCGACTGGATGATCGCTTGGACTTTCTCAGTGAGGATTCGAACGATTTCATCGCGGACGCGCACCCCTTCCGTCAGATCGGCCTTGCTCGGCTCGCCATTGACGCCACCAGAAATGGGATTCAAGGCATGACGGGAGCGGATGCGATACCACGGCTTGTTCACCTTAAAGTCCTGCACGCGATCCATGTGGGCCTTAGTACCAACGGCCAGGGCGATTTCGGTTTCTCCCTTGTCGGCGTGAGCGATCTTGGTGAAGCCTGCCTCCGTCCAGTAATTCCAATAGACCGCCTGAAGATCGGGATATTTCTTCCAGATGCGATATAGGGCTAATTCCGCTGGAAGTTTGTTCGCGCCATGCCCGCTCAGGAAAATTTGCCGTTTGAAGCCATGAGCGCAGAGATGAGAGGAGAGATCGGTGATGACAGCTGTCAGCGTCTCGGCACAAACTCCGAGCGTGCCGGTGTATTCGGCCATCTCATCGGCGAATCCATAGGGAAGAAGAGGGAGGAGAATCGATCCGGTATTCTCTGCAATACGGCGGGCAAAATAGGAAGCCGCATCCATGTCCACGGAAGTGGCGAGGTGCGGGCCATGCGCTTCCACGAGGCCGATGGGCAGGATGACGGGGAGATTGCGATCAAGGGATGCAACCTCGTCTGAAGTGAGTTGAGACCATTCGTTCATTTTATCGAGTGAGTTGGGTTTTCAAGTTGAGTTTTCATCATCATCGAGGCACCGAGAACTCCTGCGTGTTCGGCGATATCGGAAATCACGATGGGAACTCCCACGCCCGGAGGATAGCGGAAGATATGTCGATTCACATGTTCCTGTAACTCATCGAGAAAATACGCTGATGCAAGTGTCGCTCCGCCGCTCAGAATGATGATCTCTGGGGAATAGGCATGAACCGCATTCACGAGCAGCCAGCCGAGATTCCCCGTCCATCGCCGGAGTTCGTCGATGCAGAGAGGATCGTTCTGTGCCACGCCTTGCTCTATCACCGTTTGAAAATCAATCGCATGGGCATCGGTGAAATATTGTTCCGTCAGGAGAGAGGGGATTCCTCTCTGTAATCCGCTCCGTACAGCAAGTGCCAGAGCCGTTGCGGAACAGCTCATCTCTGCTGTGCCTCTGGCTCCCGTGAGGCAAAGCTGATCGTTTGCAGTATTGATGACGAGATGTCCCAACTGGGTGCCGAACATGAAGCGGGGATCATGAAGAATGCGTCCCTCAAGCATCACCCCGGAACCAACACCTGTCCCGATGGTGACACTGACTGCCCAGTCTGCATCTTTGGCCTTACCGGCGCATTTCTCCGCAATCATCGAAAGGGTGCCATCATTCGCTGCACGCACGGGAACTCCGAATCGCTCGATGAATCTCGGAACGACTGGATATTTTTCCAATCCCTTCACCTTTCCGGGAAGTAAGACAACTCCGAGATTGGGATCGACGGGGCCAGTCAGGCCAAGGCCGATACCGAGCGGTGCATGGCCAATGTTTGCGATGAGCCTCGCCGTCTGATTGAGCAAGCCATCGACGACTGAATCAATCGGAGAGTTTACCGGTGACTCGAAGAGATCTTGTGCAAGAAAATGGGCGTCTGGGGTGACTGCGCCGAGCTTGATGCGCGTCCCACCCCAATCAATGCCGAGGTAGTAGGGGGACTCGCTCATGGGGTTTCGAGAATGGCACCATCGTTGCGGAGTTGATTTTGCAACTCGGCAACGGAGATTTCCTGGGGTGCTTTGTTTGTGCGGTTCATCATTCCGGCAGCCGTGCCCACAGCCTGACCCATCGCCATGCATTGAGCCATGGAGCGGACGCTGGCGTGTGCATCGTGCGTGGAGGAGAAGCATCGTCCGGCCATGAGCAAGTTCTGTGATCCTTTGGGAATGAGCGTTCCCCACGGAATGCCGACACACTGACCGTCTGGCAAATAGGCCCAGGCCGTGTCTGCGCCGCCGTGATGATCTTCAATGGGTGCTCCGCAGAGGCCAATCTGATCGTCAAATTGTTTTGCCGAAAGCACCTCTTCCTTAGTGAGGCGGTATTCACCATAAACACGACGCGTCTCACGCACGCCGATCTGCATTCCGAAGGTGGAAAGCTGTGCCTTCTCGTAGCCGGGAACCTTATCCTGCAAAAAGCGAATATACTCAATGGCCTGCTTGCGCCCCTCCATCTCCGCCAGCGAGAGAAGCTCGGGATCGGTGGCATTCACCACGCTTTCCCCTTTTTTGAAATAGGAAGGAAGTCGCGTCATGATCGTGGCGGTCATGTGATCCACGGGAGTGATGTGATCGCTCCCCTCCTTGCGCGGGAGATTGTAGAGACCTGACTCCGCAGCAGCGGCCATCAAGGCACGAAACTCCGTTTTGCTTATTGTCTTACGACGAGGTACATCGACATTGCAGAGTTTGAAGGTCGTAGTGAGTGTCTGTGCTGGATCAATGTCTCCGGCCAATTCATAACCAAATCCTCCGAAATGGCAGAGGTCGGCATCACCGGAAGCGTCAATGAAGACATCTGCGGTGAAAGCCCTCAGGCCGAGTTTAGTGGCGACAGTGAGCGAACGCATCCTTCCTTCGCTGACTTCGACATCTTGCACCCAGGCATTGAGCAGCACCTCGGCTCCCGATTCCCTGACCAGATCCTCCCAGACGACTTTGAGATATTCGGGATGATAGGTGACACCCGTGCCTGCTCCGTGGGTATTCGGGCGTTCCAGCCAAGAAGAATGGCGGCGTAGTCGCTCCATCACGGCATCACTGATGCCGCCGACCACTTTTTTCGACTCCGTGCCAGGCGTGTAGAATCCGTAGAAAGTATCGAGCACTGCCGTGCTGGTGCCTCCAAGGAAGGGAAGGCGTTCCAGGACGAGTGTCTTGGCTCCTGATCGTGCAGCGGCGATGGCAGCGGTGGCTCCAGCAGAGCCGGAACCGACAACAATAACGCCGTAGTGTTTTGCAGGAGGAAGTTGTTTGGAATAAGTGGTCATAGTTTTAGCGTTTTTAACAAAGGTTCCAACCGGCATCGACTTCTAGGACTTCGCCCGTGATAGAACGGGAAGAATCGGAGAGGAGGAAAACACTAGCCGATGCCGCATCCTCGACGGGAATCACGCCTCCTTCGAGCGGTTGCTTGGCGGCGATGAATTTCAGAATGGCGCGATCCTCTGAGGCGCGAGCACTCATCGGAGTACGAACAAGCGCAGGGGCGATGACATTAAGACGAATCTTCTGCTTGGCATAATAGGCCGCTGCTGTGCGAGTCATGGAGATGATAGCTCCCTTTCCTGAAGCGTAGCCGATGGCAGCAAAATTTGTGGGCTCGGGGTGAATCCCGAGAATGCTGGCCATATTCAGAATAACGCCTCGTTGGCCATTTTCCTTGAGCGGCTTTTGCTTGAGCATCACATGTAATACCTCGCGGCACATCCGGTATTGTGAGGTGACATTGGTTTCCATGATGACGCGCCACCCTTCCTCCGTGCATTCATGGAGGGGCCCATCGCCGAACTTTCGAGCACTGATTCCTGCGACATTATAGAGCCCATCAATCCGTCCAAATTTCTTCACACACTTCGATACCGCAGCCGGGCCAACCTTAGGATTAGAAAGATCGCCCGTGTGTGAATCCGTCTCGATACCGAAATCCCGCAACTCCTCTACCAACGACTGCACATTCTCCTTGGTACGACTCACAATGAAAAGATTGTGTCCGAGTCGGGCCAGTTGACGGGCTGTTTCGGCACCAATGCCCGTGGAGGCGGTGATGAGGTAGGTGCGGGGTGTCATGGATTTTTTCCTACTTGATCGGCTTGACTGCCTCGGGATTGTACATCGCCTTGCTGTAGCGGCGGCGTTGATCGGCCAGCCACTCGTCGTAATTTACTCCATAGCCGCCAAGGTGCATGTTCTGAAGAACGATGTGCTTGTAGTTGCGGCGATCAAGTTCGCGCAGGGTAAGTTCGTTGAGTGACTGAACCAGCGTCAAAGAACCGACAGAGCTGAGTGGGCAAACGACATAGCTGCCGGTTTGACCCTCGATCTTGGTGGAGAGATCGCCCATCGGCATGCAGTTATCAAGGAAGTAGCCGCGAGCGTGTTCCTGGGCAATGTGCCAAAGAGTCTTGCCGCAAGAGTGCTTCGGAGCAGCTTGGGAGGCCTGTTCATGAGAAGCAATGCAGATAAGGGGATGGTTCGGATAGCGTTTGGAAACTTCCAGAGCGAAGTCCACAGCCGCCTGGGTCTGACCCGTTGCACTGATGGCGATAAAAACATCATGAGCCCCGATCTCGACTTCATCGAGGAGGATGGCTCCGAGCCCCTCGACCTTCTCGATGGCCTGATTGAGGCGCAGACTGTCCGATCCGACGACATCGGTGAAGTTGGAGAGGGCGTGTGCGAGCAGTGGGTGAAACCCGGTCAGTGCTCCCATACGAACGACCATTTCCTCCACAGAGACTCTGGAGTGACCGTTTGCATAGACATGGATAAGGCCATCATTCTGGATGGCATCGGCGTAGTGAGAGGCAACTTTTCTGAGCGTCTCTGCCTGTGCGAGAACGCCGTCTCGGATGCGGTCGAGTTGAAAGGGAAAGGTGAGAGGAATGTCGGTGTCTTGCATGGTGGTGTTTGTTTTTGTTGAATGAGTGGGTGTTTTTCTAACGGGTGCCTAATAACTCGCGTTCGATCTCCTCAAGAGTTTTACCTTTGGTCTCGGGGAGATAAGCTTTTGTCATCAGAAATCCGCCAGAGCAAATGAGTGCAAAAATCCAGAAGACACCTGCGGGGCCAAATTTCTGAAGCATTGAAGGAAAGAGATAGGTCAGCGTGAAGTTTCCCACCCAGAGCGCGAAGACGGCTGTGGCCATCGCAGTCCCGCGAATTCGATTTGGAAAAATCTCGGAGAGAACCACCCAGCACATCGGAGCGATCGTCGCGGCGTAGCAGCCAATCGCAGCCACCACCAATAAAACGACAGGAAAGCCCGTCACGCCTTGGTGAAAGCAATACCCCATAGCGAGAAAGATCAGCATTAACCCGATCCAGCCCACGAGCATGAGCCAACGACGACCAAGACGATCCACCGTCTGCAAGGCGATGATGGTGAAGAGGAGATTCACCGTACCAACAATGATAATATTCAGGAGGATCGCGGAGACATTGTACCCAGCCGCCGCAAAGACATCCTTGGTGTAGTAGAAGATCACATTGATGCCGCACCACTGGATGACGAAGGCAAGCAGGACGCCGAAACCAACGATACGACGAATGCCTGGACGGAATAGCTCGCGGAGGCTCACCTTCTCCGTCTCATGGTGAAGCGTTGACTCCACTTCGATCACAGATTGCTCGGCAAATACCGCGCCGCCGAGTTTTAGAAGAATTTCCCGTGCCTTGACGATCTTGCCAGTTTTAATAAGCCATCGAGGACTCTCTGGAACAAAGAGCATTCCGACAAGGAAGAGCAGCGAAGGAATAGCCGTAAGGCAAAACATCCATCGCCAGCCAAACTGTCCATTCCAAGAATGCAGAATCTGCTCGACCGATGCATGGGGATCAACGGGTTGAGCCACTAGCCAATTCACGACTTGGGCAAGGACGATACCAATAACAATATTGAGCTGATTGAGAGAAACGAGTTTACCGCGAATTGCAGCGGGGGCGATCTCGGCGATATAAACCGGCGAAAGATTAGAGGCCATGCCTATGGCCACTCCTCCAACGATGCGCCATGCCACGAAGAGAGAAAAGGTATTGGCGAGCCCTGTTGCTAACGAGGATGCCGTGAAGAGGATCGCCGAGAGGATGAGCAAGATCTTGCGTCCATAGCGGTCGCTCAGTGCCCCTGCAATCAGAGATCCGATGAGGCACCCCGCCAGGGCACAACTTTTCGCCCAGCCAATATCAGCAGGGGAGGTCAGGCTGAAATACTTCTCATAAAAAATATCGGCACCGCTGATGACCACCCAGTCATAGCCGAAGAGAAGTCCTCCCAGAGCTGCCACAAGGCAGACCGACCAGAGGAACCATTGATTATAATTCACGACAACTGATGTGTTATCGCCACGAGTGTTGATGGGGGGAGTTTGCATATTTGGGGGATCGCTCTTCGAATCAATTGCCAACCTTCCATGACCGTTCATTCTGTCCATTGGCTCTTCATCCGAGTGCGACTGATGCTTCTGAAAAGCTAGGCTTCTCCTCCTTTTTTATCAATGGATGAAGCTCGGAATAATATGGATATTTTTAAACTCTTGCAGATTATTCAGGGATGTCCTCTTCTGTGAAAATTCCCTTGATGAAATCCATCGCATCAGCTTGCGCCGTTCGGAACAGGCTCTTCCCATCCGCCGTCACGATCTCAAGAGCGAAGGGCGTCTTCGTCACCTTGACCGAGAGAGCATCTGTGGTGATCGTGATCGCATCAGACTGA
>CAIPWR010000078.1 GCA_903868795.1 uncultured Spartobacteria bacterium
AAGCCAGAGATCGTGCTTTTTGCAAAACTCGAGGACGGAGGCGACATCGAACGGATTACCCAAAGCATGGGCGATCATGACAGCTTTCGTCTTTCCTTTGCTATAGGCGGACTCGAGTTGCTCTACCCGGATATTTCCAGTCGCGGGATCGTTATCGATAAAGACAGGCACCGCGCCTAACTGAAGGATCGGGGCGACGGTCGTAGGAAATCCGGCCGCAACCGTGATCACCTCATCGCCGGGCTGGATCCGCTTGTGATCAGGAAGCTTATGCGTGGTTAGGGCAGCTAGGGCCACCAGATTGGCCGAGGAGCCTGAGTTTACAAGTAGCGAATATTTTACTCCCAAGAAGGCGGCCAGTTCCTTCTCAAAGGCCTCACCTTCAGGCCCAAGGGTAAGCCAAAAATCAAGCGTGCTGCCAACAGCGGCCTCGACCTCGTCCTCTGTAAAGACACGACCGGCATACGGCACGGTCGTTTCTCCGGGAAGAAAAGCAGGACGAACGGGATCAGCCCCAGGACGCTGTGCGGCATGGGCATGTGTGGAGTATTCACGCGTCAGACGCAGAATCTCGGCTTTGAGTTCAGGAAGGGATTTATTCATCGGAACAGGTAGGTTTTTACCATGGAGAGCATGGAGAATATCAATTTAGGAAGCTCTAAGGATGGGTCTTAATCCAGGGATTAATGAGTTTAACCTCTGCCGCCTCAAAATCAGCGGTGTTTCTCGTTACAAGTGTCATTCTATGTACCAGAGCGGTCGCGGCAATCAGGCTGTCACGGAAGGGTTTAGGGTCCGGAACATGAATCGCCGCGCTTCGAGCTGCCACCACGGCATCAACTGAAAGAATTCTATCTTGAAATGTGGGCCAAACACTCTCGTTAAGCCATGCCCTAAGCACAGTCCCTTTTTTAGAATCGCGTCTCTCCGCTAACAATACTCCAACCTCAAGCTCCTGTATGGTGATGGCCGAAATATACAGTTCTGAAGCCTCAACCCTGGACGCCCATTTTTTGACATGCCCATCGGCTTTCCCGCTACGGATTTTCCGCAGTTCGGAAACAACATTCGTATCAAGCAGATACATCAGGAGAGATCTGCGGATCGTGCCAATTCCTTGGAAACCGGTATCTCCATCTCAATATTTCGCACACTAGGCATCGCCAGCAAATCAGCGATACTCACCCTTCTACCCAATACTCTTTGGTAGTCCCTGATTGACAAAAGCACATGTGCGGGCTTTCCCCTGTCGGTAATAAAAACCGGGCCCGACTGGGCGGCTTTTTTTGCCCGACTGGTATCCTGATTAAATGTGCGACTGGAGAGCGTAGTGATTGGCATGTATCAACATTTCTACATTTTTTAGCTGAAGTCAACTTTTAGGCGATTTCCTGTAGTTTTATCTCCCCCTGTGGATATGCCCAAAATCGGCCTTATGGGTACTCTGGTTCACAATCTGTCTTCCTCTCGTTCAATTTTCGTATCCATTCCCTTCAGGGATAAACATGGCGACTGTAAATCCTGATATTCCGCAATTTGGGAGCGGGTAATTTCAAGCGGTGTGATGGTTGCCTGATGAACCTGATCATACCAGGAGACTGTCTTCGCAATCGTCTCTTCAAATGCCCACTTTGGCTGCCAACCTAAATGAAGATCTGCTTTTTCAATAGAAAGATTCAAGAGCGTAGCCTCGTGAAGGGCTAAGGGATCGCTCTTGTCCTGCCATGAACCCGATCGGTTTTTAACAATCTCGTTTACCAAATCCGCTACGGTTCTGTTGGAGTCGGGACCGGGACCGAAATTGAATGCTGCCGCCAAGGATGCATCCTCCGCAAGCCGTGCAGAAAGTGTCAAATACCCTCCAAGTGGCTCCAGAACATGCTGCCATGGCCGTACGGCGCGAGGATTGCGAACTGCAATCTTTTCACCCTGATTGAGTGCCCTCATCGCATCGGGAACGATGCGATCCTCGGCCCAATCACCTCCGCCGATGACGTTGCCAGCCCGAGCACTGGCAAGGCGAACAGACCCTTTCTGAAAGTAGGAGTTACGGTATGCGGCCGTGGCAATCTCAGCCATTGCCTTGCTGGAACTGTAGGGGTCGTGACCGCCAAGGGGATCACTCTCCTCGTAGGCCCTGCCCGACTCGTGGTTCTCATAGCACTTGTCGGTGGTGACAATAATCGCCGTCACTGGCGAGAGTTGGTTGTTGATTGTTGGTTGTTGGTTGGGATTTTTTGAACGATCACCTTGCAACAATGAACCATCAACATAGCTTCGCAACGCTTCCAGCACGTTGATCGTGCCCATGACATTGGTCTCATAGGTCTCGACAGGGATCGCGTAGGAGCGCCGCACGAGTGACTGGGCCGCGAGATGAAAAACAAAATCGGGACGAAAGGCATGGATGGATCGTCTGACAGCCTCCGCATCCCGGATATCCGCCACCTCATGTTCCAGACGTCCGGCTAAACCCAGTTGATCAAAGAGCGCCGGCGTTGTGTCCGGTACCAACGCATAGCCGTGAACGATTGCGCCGAGACCCAGAAGCCACTCGGAAAGCCAAGATCCCTTGAAGCCAGTGTGACCAGAAAGCCAAACGCGCTTGCCGCGAAAGGCTTTCTGGAGTTGTTGGCTGAGGGTTGTTGGTTGCTGGTTCATGACTGCTTCGCGACCTTCTGTAAATAGTCGGTGTATCCATTCAAGAGCTTCCAGGAAAGCTCTAGTTGTTCCCTAGGAGAGACGAATCCATCATCGGAAATCCATTTTTCATCCTTTGCCGTAATCAAGTGCTCAAGCGTTTCGGTTAGAGAACCACGAGCCTGTCGACAATACTGCAGATTTTCCTGATGGTGATGCCTTCCAAATCCTTCAGCTATAATTGCAGTAACTGATCTCGACGATCTGAGAATTTGATCGCTCAACCTATATTTCTCTTCACTGGGCCACTGTAGAACTTCTGAAATCTGGATCCTTAGAGTGCGACATTCCTTGTAACAATCCAGCTCTTCAAAAGATTGGAGTGATTGCTTCGGTATCATGTTCGATAACTTCAACTGACAACTTTCAACCATCAACCAAAGTTTGCACGCCTATGGCGTCCAAACTTTCCACGGAGATTGCCCCGACTGCCACAGCTCCTCAAGGAGCTGTTTATCCCGGAGCGTATCCATGGGTTGCCAAAAGCCACGATGCTGGTGGGCATGGAGCTGTCCCAAGGAAGCTAGTCCCTTGAGCGGTTCTTGCTCCCATGTTGTTGAGTCATCCTTGATAAATTCCAATACAGAGGGCTCGAGGACAAAGAACCCTCCATTGATCCAACCTCCATCACCCTCCGGTTTTTCGATAAAACCTTTTACCTCATTTCCCGCAACGTGGAGCGCTCCAAACCGCCCCGGCGGTTGTACGGCCGTCACCGTGGCCTTTTTCCCCGATGCTTTATGCGCGATGATGGAGGCAGGAATATCAACATCACCAACTCCGTCACCATACGTCATGCAGAAGGTCTCGTTTCCCACGTAGCTGGCTATGCGCTTGAGACGACCGCCGGTCATCGTGTTATCCCCTGTATCGACAATGGTTACACGCCAAGGCTCGGCGTGCTTCTCATGAACTTCCATGGAGTTTTTCTCCATATCAAAGGTTACGTCGGACATATGCAGAAAGTAATTCGCGAAATACTCCTTGATCACATACCCTTTGTATCCGGCACAAATAATGAAGTCGCGAATGCCGTGGGATGAGTAGATCTTCATGACGTGCCAAAGTACTGGCTTACCACCGATCTCAACCATTGGCTTAGGACGTGAGGCCGTTTCCTCGCTGATGCGGGTGCCAAGACCTCCGGCTAGAATGACGCATTTCATTCGGAATCTTCTATACTCCGGCATACCCGAAGGGAAGCCTTGATGGGTTTTCGGAAGTCTGCTCCAAAAAAGAATCATGCATTCCAAGTGCCATATTCAAGCTCCAGCCAGTTCCTAGCCCTTGATCGCCGAAAACGTTAACTACTTGTTGCTAGCTAGTAGTACAAGATGATGAAATTTGCTGATAATCGGTTTTTCTTATTGATTAACGGATCTTATCGATTAATTTCACTGCATGCCTAAACGCCGCGACGGGATCATGACAGTCCGCATTCCCACGGACGAAAAAGACCTACTCCAAGCCATCGCCGACCATGCCGATGTCACTCTCAGTGACGTTGTCGTGCGTGCCGTCCGCGACTTCATCGAGACCCATCAGGGTTCCTTGAAGAAGGGAGCAGCCAAACCGAAGGTTCGTCCCCTAGGTTTCTAAAGCTTCTAAGCCGCCAAGGCTTCACTTCAGAGAAAACCGCGTGTAACCCACGCGGTTTTTTTATGCCCTGATGCAAATGGGCAAACTGCCTTGTTTCGTGCCTCCCCTTTTGCCGATCCGCTCGGGTACTCGTATCAAAATACTACCCGCCCGACATCATTTTGTTTCTGGGGCGTTCGTCTATTCGACGATCTCCACGGCAACCTTTCGGCCCTCCTTCTCGGCCGAGGCTCTGAGAAGTTCGCGAACTGCCTGGATGGTGCTTCCTCCCTTGCCGATCAGACGACCCACATCTGTCTGACGCATGGAGAGAAGAAAGGTGATTTTGTCACCCTCCTGACGGTGATTGATCACCACTTCGTCAGGGTGTTCGACGAGTTGCTGCACCACATAGCGCAGGAACTCGTCCATAAAAATCTAATTAGGCAGCGGGAGCTTCAGCGGAGGCTTTGCGGGCCTTCGTGATGAAGCTTTGTACCGTCTGCGAAGGACGGGCGCCAACGCTGAGCCAGTACTCGGCGCGATCAAGATCGATCTTGTAGTTGTCACCGGCCTGCTTCGGGTCGTAGTGACCGATGAGTTCGATGAATTTGCCGTCACGAGGGCAGCGCTGGTCGGCTACCGTGATACGGTAGAAAGGATGGTTGCGGGCGCCTTCGCGGCGGAGTCGGATTGCTACTGCCATGGGAGTCGGTTCGGTAAGGGTTGGTTTGGAGAGAGGCCGGGCATTCCGCCGGAAGCGAAACGAGACATCATTTTTTTCATTTTTCCAGTGTTCTTGGCCAGTTTTTTCATCTGACCAAACCTCAGGAGGAGGTTGTTGACCTCGGTGACGGAATTTCCACTGCCGCGAGCGATTCGTTGGCGACGTCGCGCGTTGAGGATCTCGGGGCGCTTTCGTTCGCCGGGCGTCATGGATAGAATGATCGCCTCGACCCGCTGCAGTTCTTTTCCATTCACTGCGGGACTAGGGAGACTAGCCGCACCGGGGATCATGCCAAGCAGATTTTCTAGGGGGCCCATCCGTCGGATCATCCGTAACTGGCTGAGGAAGTCCTCCAGATCGAAGGAGGCGTTCTTCATTTTGGCCTCAAGTCGGGACATTTCCTCCACTTCAACGACCTCCGCTGCCTTCTCTACTAGGCTCACGATATCACCCATTCCGAGAATCCGGCTCGCCAGACGGTCAGGATGGAAGGGTTCGAATTGCTCCACCTTCTCACCCACGCCGGCGAACTTGATCGGCTGACCTGTCACCGACCTCAGTGAGAGGGCTGCGCCACCTCGGGCATCGCCGTCGAGTTTCGTAAGAATCAAGCCCGTTAACCCAAGGGCCGCATGGAATTTCTCAGCAACACTGACCGCCTGCTGGCCGGTGGCGGCATCGCAGACCAGCAGGATTTCCTGAGGACGCAGCATTTCCTTTAGCCTGACCAACTCCTCGACCAACGAATCATCGATCTCGCGGCGCCCGGCGGTGTCGTAGATCTCGACATTGCCCCCTTGAGTCTCACACCAGCTCTGGGCTCGGCGAGCAACAGCGAGTACATCCTTCTCGGAAGGTTCAGGACGAAAGACCGGCACCTCAATTTGCTCGCCTAGGGTGGCGAGTTGGTCGATGGCTGCGGGTCGAACGAGATCGAGCGCGATCAGGAGCGGAGAGCGGGCGGTCTCCCCTTTCATGGTGCTAAAGAGACCCGGGTTCTTGAGCAGGCGCGCAAGCTTGGCCGAGGAGGTGGTCTTTCCCGCACCATTCAGACCGACGATTAGAATGCGCGTCGGCTTGCCGAAGTTGATCGGCGCGGCATCGCCACCGAGAAGCTCCGTCAGCTCGTCCTGAAAGATTTTTACGATCTGCTGGCCTGGAGTGATGCTCTTGAGAACCTCCTCCCCCATTGCGCGTTCCTTGACCTTGGCGATGAACTCCTTCGCCACCGCAAAGTGCACATCCGCATCCAGCAACGCCAGTCGTACCTCTCGCAGGGCGTCGAAAATGTTCGACTCGGAGAGGCGTCCGTGCCCACGGAGGTTCTTGAAGGTCTGCTGAAGTTTATCGGAAAGGTTGGCAAACATTGGTGCAGTTAGAAAGTAAAGGCGGCAAGCGTTGGAAGATATCCTGAAAGTGAATAGGAAACTCAGGAACTCAAGAATCCATCAAAGTTTTTGAGGTCAGAATGAGATCCCATGCAAAAAACTTCGCCCATGCACTCCTGGAGCTTCATTCCCTAGGAGAGCAGATCCGGCTGGACGTCGGAGGCCCGATTCTTGGGCGCTGGGAGCCCGAGCTTGGCATAGGCCTTGGGCATGGCAACACGCCCCTGAGGGGTGCGTGAAAGATAGCCCTGCATGATGAGGTAGGGTTCGTGAACGTCCTCAAGCGTTCCTGCCTCTTCGCCGACCGCGACCGCTAGGGAATTCAGCCCGACGGGACCTCCTCCGAATTTATGAATCAATGCCTCGATGATCCTGAGATCCATCTCATCGAAGCCCTCGGCATCGATATCGAGCATCTCAAGCGCTTTGGAGGCCGAGTCCTTATTCACCACTCCTCCAGTTCGTACCTGAGCAAAATCCCTAACCCAACGTAGGAGATTATTGGCGATACGAGGCGTGCCACGCGAGCGTCGGGCTACCTCCAGTGCCCCCTCCTCGTCGATTGTCATTCCGAGCAACCCTCCCGTGCGGAGGACGATCTTCCGGAGTTCCTCTGCCTCGTAATAATCGAGGCGGCAGTTCATCCCGAATCGTGAGCGTAAGGGCGAGCTAATCATGCCGGCACGCGTGGTCGCACCAATCAGCGTGAAGCGAGCCAGATTGAGCCGAACGCTACGGGCATTCGGCCCCTGGTCGATCATGATATCGACTCGGAAATCCTCCATCGCAGGGTAGAGATACTCCTCAATGGCAGGTTGGAGGCGGTGAATCTCATCGATGAAGAGAACGCCGCCGCGCGGCATCGTCGTGAGCAATCCGGCAAGATCGCCTGCCTTCTCGATCGTGGGGCCGCTGGTGGTACGCACCTCGGCATCCATGGCGTTGCCTAGGATGTAGGCGAGCGTCGTCTTCCCAAGTCCGGGTGGACCGCTCAGCAGGATATGCTGCAGAGGCTCGTCGCGCTGACGGGCAGCCTCGACGAGGAGCATGAGTCGCTCGATCGTTTTGGGCTGTCCACAGAACTCCTTAAACAACGGAGGCCTGAGCGACACATCGAACGGGGTGTCCGGGGTCTCGGGATCGATGGAAAAATCTTCGGGATTCATAAAGTACAATTAGGAAGAGAGAGCTTCCTCGAAGGCGGCAAGTCCTACCCGAACTCCTGATGGATCGCGCAGGAGCGAGGTTCCCACAAGGGCCGCATGGAATCGCTCCCTCACCGTGGCGATCGTGCCGACATCCAGACCACTCTCTGCCACACGGATCGTCCCCGCAGGCAAGCGATCCACCAGATCAAAGGTATCAAGCCGGATGCTAAAGTCTTTTTCAGAGGAGCCGGCACCATCAACGGCCGCAAATCCGGAGGATTCGACAGGCGCCTTGAAACGGCGGCTATTAATACCCACGATCACCGCACTCTTGGGCAGAGCAGCAACCTCCTGCTCGTCATGCACCTCAAAGAGGGCCTCCATTCCGAGTTCGAGCGCCAACTCATGAAATCCCTTGAGTCGAGCGGCATCGAGAACGCTCGCCATGAGCAGGATCGCATCGGCGCCGAAGGCACGCGCTTCCCGAATCTGGTACTCACTGACGATGAAATCCTTTCGTAAGACCGGCTTGGAGACGCGCGCCCTGATCTCCTGAAGTCGCTGCATGCTACCTCCGAAGTGACGGCTATTGGTGAGAATGGAAAGCGCCCTTACCACGGAACTCTCTTCGTAGGCAGAGGGAGCCTCGGCAACATTCTCAGCTCTCATGGCTCCGACGCTGGGAGAGGCGGCCTTGATCTCGGCAATCAAGCCAAAGTTTTTCCCAAGAGCCTCAGGCAGTGAGCGCACGGGAGGTGCATCGGCAATCATCCCTCGGATATCCGCTTCGGACAGCAGACGCTTCGCCTCGGAGATCTCTTCCTGCACATCGGCAAGAATCCGGTCGAGAATGGTGGGGGTAGAGTGCGCAGACATGAAAAAATGAATTAGTCCTAATTTCTAACCACTTACCCACTCTTACTCAAAGACTCTCTTATCAAGGCGCTAAGTTTAGAAATGAGGTCAAAAAAGCTCTTTTCGGAAACCGATCCCTCCCGGAACATTCCCAGATGATCGATCGAAGCGCCCGCTCAAACCTCGGCACGCTCTCCCAGTCCTGGGGAGCCGGGATTCTGGTCATCGTCGCTCTCTGCTATTACGCTTTTTACTGGAGATGCGGCTTGATGCTCAGCGGAGAGGAAGGTGTCGCTGCCGTCGTGGCACAACGCCTGAACGCCGGGGAGCGCCCGATTGTGGATACCTTTTTGGGATACAATCTCGGCTGGTTTTACCCCATTGCATGGCTTTTCAAGGTTGCTGGGCCAAACTATCTCGTACTCAGAGCCTATTTTTTCCTTCTCGGGATCCTCTCTGGCCTGGCGGCTTACTTCACCATTCATTTGGTGACTCGAAAGATTCGCATCGCCTTCGCAACAGGTCTTCTTGTGATTCTCATGCCGGGAGTCATTGGCAGGAATTACATGGGGCTGCTTGGC
The DNA here is from genome assembly GCA_903868795.1 of uncultured Spartobacteria bacterium. Taxonomy (GTDB): domain Bacteria; phylum Verrucomicrobiota; class Verrucomicrobiia; order Chthoniobacterales; family UBA6821; genus UBA6821. Next base: position 8,978 of record CAIPWR010000078.1, read on the forward strand.
AATCTCGGAATGCTTACCATCCTGGGGGTCTTTCTCATCCCTTCACAAAAAAGAGGACACCGACTGCTCTGGATGTTCGCGGCAGGAGTGTCGATCTCCCTCGCGTGGCTTATCCGGATTGATCTCGGCTTCTTTCAAACGATCCTCTTTCTACTCACGGCCACTCTCTACCTTCTCAAACCAGAACAAGGATTAACTCGCCGCCTTGCCTCCGCCGCCTTGGCGCTCACAATTCTCCTTGGATCATTTCTAGCCATTCAAGGCCCAGTCTACACGGACGCTCTCCGTAGGGGATTCGGAAAGCAACTCGCTGACCAATACTGGATCTGGCCCTCCATGATCAAAGGGGGAGCCCAACAAGTAGCGTCTCAATGCACAAAGGTTTTCCAGCCTGCACCCGTGCCCGTACCAGCACCTTATTCCTCGACTGAAACCAAAGCTCTCCCTTCCTCTCCCTCGCCAACGGCAGGATCTGCACTCCCGGCTACTTCCGCCTCCTACAGCGACACCAGCCTGAAACGCCCTCCCCTGAGCGACATTCTCCATGCTCGTAAATTCAAGGATCGGATCTTTGCCCTCTTGATCTACCTCCCGATCCCAGTCTCGCTTCTCTTCATCGGTTGGGGGCTTTTGCTGATCCTTAGTTCCTGGATTTCTAAAAATGTGGCCCACTGGCTCAGTGGTGGTGTTCTTCTAGTCTCAACGGGGAGCGCTCTGGTGCTCTTTCCCCAGTACTTTTTCTGGCGTCCTGACATGGTGCACTTAGCGGAGTTTATGGTGCCCTTCATGGTGACGCTGGTAATCGGAATCTCCCTCGTTCTGTCAGGTTGGCGAAGCTCTTCATGGTGGAAACGCCTCCTTCTTGCTGTGATCTTGATTCCAGCGGCTCTCGATCTTGGACTCTATGCGATCAAAGGCTGGCAGACGGACGGAGCAGGTAGCATTGCCGCCTCTCGGAGGAGACATCTTGAGTTCACGGCTCTCAACGGAGTCCATGTAAAACTGAACCCTCAGGAACTGGCGCTCAACACGCTGCTCCGCGACACGATCCTGAGTCACTCCAAGCCAGGCGACTATGTCGTCTGCTATCCCTACTTCCCGATGGTCAACTTCATGACCGACCGCCCCTCCTACGAGTACAATCTCTACGCTGATAACGCCCTTCCACCTCAGCAGTTCTTTGAGCAGGCCACGTCGAATATCGAACATCACCGTCCAGCCGTGATCGTGATCGGAACAGGGAAGGTGAACGACACAGAATCATCCCGATTCCCAAACTGGGCCTCGCGGACTTATGCCTACATCAAGGAGCATTGCACACTCGTTGCCTCGGATGATGAGTTGGAAATTTACGCCCTCAACCCGGGATCACTTCCGCCGCCTAGCGCGCCGCGGTAGCAAGGAGACGCTCGTACAGATCAAGCGAGTGCTTTAGATCAAACCGACTCGCCAAGGCCAGCGAGGCAACCCGTGCATCCCTCAATGCAGCAGGGTTCAAGAGGAAGGATTTTAAGGCTCCGGCGAATCCTTCCGCGCCTTGGTCGAGATTGAAGAGACATGCATTTGCCTGTTCCCCTGTATCTTGAGCCACATCCGCAAGGCCTCCGATCCGGCTGCCTACAATTGCCAGTCCATGAGCCAAGGCCTCGACGGCCACCATCGGCAATCCCTCGGAGAGTGATGGGATGAGCAGAATATCAGATGTATCCATGGCGGTACTGACATCCTCGGCAGAAGCCCACCCCTTGAAATCGATCCTCTCCAGGATTCCTAAGCGTACTGCCTCAGCCTTCACCTCGACTAGGAGTGGACCATCTCCGATCATCGTGCAGTGCCAGGAGAGATCCTTCAGAAGTCCCAAAGCCTGAATCGCAAGGAGTGGATTCTTCTGAATGCTCATCCGACCGACCAGAAGCAGTCGCGGCGGCTCATGGGCTTCCAAGAGAGGAGTCGCAGGAAGTTCCATCCCATTGAGAATGATCTGTGGCCTAATCCCGTAGGCCTTCTCTGCGAGGCCTGCCACAAAGCTGCTGACTGCTGTTGTGGCTGCAGCACATTTCCAGATCGGTACCGTGAAGGGCTGAAGCCAGCGAAAAAGATCTCCCGTCTGCTCGGGCACACCTCCCGGCACATCCCCGAGATGGGCCGTGAGAACATAGGGGATTCCGGTGATCTTGCTTGTGACCCAGGCCACCGCACCGGTCGGCACGGCGAAGTGGGCATGAATCACATCCGGTTTCCAGCGGCGCACTTCGGCAATGGCAGCGGGAATTGCAGCAAGAACCCACAGCGCCATCTCAGGGACACTGCAGGTATCTTCGCGCTTGCGGAGGGCTCGAAGTCGACGGATCTCCATTCCCTGCTCGATAGATTCCATGGGCAGATGAGGCATTCCAGCCGTCAGCAACCGAACCTGATGTCCCCGGGCGACCAGACCCGCACCCACTTTTGCAGCCAATCTTCCGCCACCTCCTCCGATGGGAGGGTATTCGTAGTTAAGGATCAGGATTTTCATCGGGCAGTGCCTTTCCGCCACTCAGCCAAGACATGCTGGCACCAGAGGAAGAGTCTCTCATCGCCTCGACCTGTACGGTGGGATCGAATGGCTTTCTCCACAAATCGACCGGCGCTTTCCTTGCCAACTGGAATTTCCGGCGCAAGCGCCCCCTCACGGAACCACGGACCGAGCGGCGTGCCGAAACCCTTTTTCTTCCGGTAGAGAATCGAGGCCGGAAGTACGGGTTCGAGCGCCTTCTTCAGGATCCATTTGGTGGTGCCACCGCGCAGCTTGACCGAGTGAGGGAGCTTGCGAGCAAAATCAACAACCTCCAGATCGAGAAATGGAGAACGTGCCTCGAGCCCATGAAGCATGCTGGCGCGGTCCACCTTGGTCAGAATATCATCCTGCAAATAGAGGCGCGTGAAGAATTGCGTGGCTCTATCCACCGGATTGGCTCCAGGTCCCGCCGATTCCCAAGCTTCGATAGCCTCGCTGAAGAGTTCCTCGGGCGACGTATGCTCCCCGAAATATTCGTCGATTTGATTCGGCTCCAGCGGTCCCATCCAGACCGGCAGGCGAAATCGCTCCTCATAGGAAAGACCTCGAAGCATCCGCTTGATCTTAAAATCAAGGCTGATGTTGGCATGCGAGACCGGCAGGCGCGTCGCCAGCATTCGGATCGCGGGATGGATGGCCTGAGGAACCATACGCGTGTAGAGATCAGCGGCATGGAGCGCCTTGAAGGGATCATAGCCGGCAAAGAGTTCATCTCCGCCATCCCCACCGAGAGCCACGGTGACATGCCTGCGGGTAAAACCACACAGGAGCCAGGTCGGCAGCAGCGATCCGTCACCCATCGGCTCATCGAGCCGCGCCAGAAGTCCAGGGATCAGCTCCCTGGCGCGCGAGAGATCGAGCACCTCGGATTCATGAACAGATCCGATGTAGGCCGCGGCCTCGCGGGCATAAGGAAGCTCATCGAAGCTCGGATCAGTGAACCCGACGCTGAAGGTGCGGAGTCTCCCTGCGGGAAGATGCCGGGTCGCAAGAGCAGCGATCGCCGAGGAATCAATACCTCCACTAAGAAAAACCCCGAGCGGAACATCGGCCATGAGACGGCGCTTCACGGCGCCATCCAGCCTCTCAAGCAACTCCTCGGCCCAACGATGACATTGGCCATCCGTAGGCTCGGCGGAGGAGGGCTCAAGACGGAACTCCCACCACTGCCGCGAACTCCATGTACCACACATGCCGGTGGTAAGATCGAGCGAACCGCACCATCCCCCGGGGAGCTTTCCAATCCCCTCGATCACCGAGTGAGGGGCGGGGATATATCCGTAGGCGAAGTATTTCTTGAGGGCGATGAGCGACTCGTTTCGCGGGGAGGCGGGATGCCGCAGCAGGGCCGACAACTCAGAGGCAAAGGCAAAGACTCCGTCGCGCTGGAACCAGTAGAGTGGTTTTTTCCCGAACCGATCCCGGGCAATGAAGAGTTTTCTATGAACCTTGTCAAATATGGCAAAGGCGAACATCCCGTTCAGGCGCTCCAACATTCCCTCACCCCACTCGCGATACCCCTCCAGCAGCACCTCGGTGTCGGAGTGATCACTCTGGAAGAGGTATCCCTTGGACTGAAGCTGAGTCCGGAGCTCGCCATGGTTGTAGATCTCACCGTTGAAGACGATCACCAGATCGCCATCCGCCGTGGCCATGGGTTGCGACCCTCCTGCAAGATCCACAATCGAGAGCCGCCGATGTCCGAGATGCACTCCACTCTCGGTATCGACGAAATATCCCTCGGCATCCGGCCCACGGTGGGCCAGTGCCCGTGTCATTCGCTCCAGGATCTCCCTGTCACCAGTGCCACGGGAGGCAACGAATCCCGCGATCCCGCACATCAGCTGATCGGGAAATTCCTGGTCTGCTTCACCAGGTAGATCGACTTGTTCTGACTTTCATGGAAGGTGCGGGTGATCATCTCGGCAAGCAGTCCCAGCAAGACGCAGAGGATCCCAGTCATGAAAGAGAAGACCGTCATCATTGGAAGCGGTGTCGCCGTGAAGTAGTACCCTTTGAATCGCATCCAGAGAGTCAGGACGGCAAAGACTGCCGAGGCGACGAAAAAAATGAATCCCCAGAGACCGAAGAGGTACATCGGCTTCATCATGTATTTGTCGAGGAACTTCACTGTTACCAGATCCAGAATGACTTTCAGGACACGCTCGAGGCCGTACTTCGAGCTGCCTGTGGTGCGGGCGAAATGATTGACCGGAATCTCAGTAATCCTTGCTCCATGCCACTTTGCGTAGATCGGCAGGAACCGATGCATCTCCCCATAGAGCCTCACATCCTTCACAACCTCGGCCCGGTAGGCCTTCAGCGAGCATCCGAAATCATGCAGCTGCACCCCGGAGAGCGCCGAGATGAGCTTGTTGGCGAGCATACTGGGCAGGTTCCGCTGAAGCGCGTTGTCCTGGCGGTCACGCCTCCATCCGGAGCAGACATCATATCCCTCCTCCAGCTTGGCCAGCATCTTGGGGATATCCTCGGGGTCGTTCTGATAGTCCCCGTCCATCGGGATGATCACCTCGCCTGAGGCGTGGTCAAAGCCAGCCATCATCGCGGCCGTCTGACCGAAATTTCGCCGGAAGTGAACCACTTTGGCTTCAGGATGTTTTGCAGCGAGCCCATCCAGCATGGCAGCGCTGCCATCGGTGCTGCCGTCGTTCACGAAAATCACCTCGTAGGGCTGCCCCATGCGATCCATCACCTCCTTGATTTTAGCAAAAAGCGCCTCGATCGCGCCGTGCTCGTTATAGATCGGTATCGTAATGGAAATCATGTGGGACGGTGAAACATTCAGAAAACCGCAACCCTTTTACGAGGTCAAGGTTGGCGGAGACTCAGAGGATAGGAAATAAGCTCCCGGTCATAGGGTCCAAAGATCCCGCCATGACCGATTTCCCATAACCGATACCCAATTCGGATTTTCTCGTGCTAGGCTTTCTCCTGTGTCCGGAACCGCGTCCAACCTTCCTGCTTCCACCAATGTATCCAGGGCCACCCTGCTGCATCGGAAGCTCCGTGAGGTCCCTCATAGGCCTGGAGTTTATGTGATCCGCGACCGCTTCGCTAAAATCATCTATGTGGGGAAGGCTCGCGATCTGCGCCGCCGTCTCTCCAACTACTTCACCCCCTCCAGCCGGAACCGGGTCGATCTGAAGACCCGAGCCTTGATCGATAGTGCGACCGACTACGAATGGCACATCGTGAAAAGCGATGCCGAGGCGGTGCTCTTTGAGGGAAAGCTGATCAAGGAGTGGAGACCGAAGTACAACATCAGCTTCCGTGACGACAAACGCTTCATCATGGTCCGCGTCCAGATGGCCGATGCGATTCCTCGTTTTGAACTGGTACGCTTCCGAAAAGAGGACGGCGCCCGCTACTTCGGTCCTTTTGCCAATGCGGGAGCGCTACGCACCTCACTGCAGGCCATGAAGAAGCAGTTTGGCCTCCGCTCCTGCAGACCACTGGAGCCCACGGAACGCGATTTCAAGCATTGCCTCGACCATGTGATCAAGAACTGCTCGGCGCCGTGTGTTGCGCGGATCTCCCTGGAGGAGTACAAGACTCGCGTGGAGCAGGCCTGTGAGGTTCTGGAAGGGAAATCACGGGAAATGACTGCAAGTATCGAGGAGGAGATGGAAAAGGCTGCCGCGAAGCTGGACTTCGAAAAGGCGGCTTCACTTCGCAACCTCCTGAAGGATCTCCGAGAGACCAGCAAGCCGATGCGGAGATTTACCCGCAAATCCCTCCCGAACAGCATTCATCCCCTGGAGGATGTCTCGGAGCTCAGCGATGCCCTCGGACTCGTACGTCCTCCGCGCACCATGGAGTGCTTCGATATTTCGAACATCTCCGACAATCACATCGTCGCTTCGATGGTGCGCTTCCGCGATGGCGTGCCGGAGCGCGAGAGCTACCGCCGCTACCGCATCACCTCCACCAAGGGACAGAACGACTTTGCCAGCATGGCCGAGGTGATCCGTCGTCGCTACAGGCGCCTTCTCCAAGAGGCGGTCAAGACATCTCCGGAACTGGCCGACTCACAGGAAATTCCCGCGGAGGCTTTGGATCGGGTGGCGCGGGCTAAGAACGAAGAAAACCCTCTCCCGGATCTCATCATCGTCGATGGCGGCAAGGGACAGCTCGGCATGGCCTGCCGGGAACTCCAGTCCCTGGGACTTCATGACCAACCGGTGATCGGACTCGCCAAGGAGTTCGAAGAGATCTATCGACCCGGGGAATCAACCCCGCTTCGCCTCGACAAGAACTCGGGCGCCCTGAAACTTTTGCAACGTATCCGCGACGAGGCCCACCGTGTCGCCAACGGCTACAATGAACTCCTCCTGCGACGCCGCATCTCGGAGAGCGCCCTCGATGGAATTCCGGGCGTCAGTGAAGCGAAGAAAAAGGCCCTCCTGACACGTTTCGGCAGCATTGCCCGGATCAAGAAAACAAAGCCTGAGACCTTGGCCGAGATTTCAGGTGTCAGCAAAGAACTGGCCGAGAGAATCCTTTCCTCACTCAATCAAAAAACGACGAAGAGAGATTGAAGCCGGATTATGCGATAGCGTGCTGGCAACAGGTTTGGGTGCTTCAGTTGGTTGGTGACCTCAGCGATCGTTAAAATTGTTACAATGTTAAAAGGGTTAAAAAGGATGGAATCCTATCATCATGAATCGGAAATTCCCCCTCTCGAGGGCACCAGCATCCGATGACCCAGTGTACCCCCATCTCCATGTTGTAACTCTTCAACCTTTCTAACGATTTTAACTCCTCGGCATCCCGGCTGGATGGTTGCTAATGCAAATTTTGGGTTTAATACGGAACTCAGATGCAACGACTGCGAAGCAATGGCCAGGCAAGCCAATTCATGAAAAATGATCCTTCGTTTGATTCGCTCGCTCCCGCTCGTCTCACCGCTTTTGGGCTACCTTCGGTAGTCTATCCCAGCCTCTCCCGAGGCCCGGTATTCTGAGTTCCATATTTTCTCTCTGTCTTCCGTCTTACCCACTGAAAACAGCGAGGAGCCGGATTTTTTATTCCTCCAAGTGGCGGTTCCGCATGGCATCGTAACGGCGCGCTTTTTTCTTGGGGCCCTGACGCTCTTTCCGTTCCAGCGTCATCTGGCGTTTCTGTCGGGTGAGCCGGAGCTTTTCGATCTCCCCCTCCAGTTTTAGAAACCCCTCAAGCCGAGAAATTTCTATCTTCCCCTCTTCCATCGCTGAACGAATCGCGCATCCTGCGTGGGGACCATGCCGGCAGTTGTCGAACCGGCAGTTCCGGGCCAGTTCCACAATATCCAAAAACTGCTCGCGGAGCGTCGCTTCATCCGTCCACATGTGAACCTCCTTGATGCCAGGATTGTCGATGATGATGCCTCCACCCCGAAGGACCATGAGTTCGCGAGCCGTGGTGGTGTGCCGTCCTTTTCCCGTGATTTCGTTCACCTCATCAGTCCACTGGTAGTCACCACCAAGGAGGTAATTGATCACGGAGGATTTTCCCGTGCCACTGGATCCGATGAAGGTGATGGAGATGCCCGGCTTCAGATAACCCTTCAATGCCTTGAGACTGCTTTTCTTCTTGAGGCTCGTGACATGCACCTCTGCCTCCGGATTCTGGGTGCGGATGACTTCTGCCGCCCTCTGGTTCTCTTCGTCGGGAAAAAGGTCCGCCTTGTTCACAAGCACCACCGCTTTGGCACGACTGCGTCCAATGATCGCGAAATACCGTTCCATGCGACGGAGGTTGAAATCAGGGCCTGCATCCGTGACGACCACCACGATCTGGATATTGGAAGCAATCACCTGTTCCTCCATGCGCCTTCCGGGCATTTTTCTCGAGAAGCAGGTCTGTCTGGAGAGCCTTGCGCGAATGACATGCTCGTTGTTCTCGTCCCCGACTTCGAGTGCCACCCAGTCCCCGACGGCGGGAAGTTCCGCGTCGGATTCGGCGTCATGATAGACCTTGCCGCTCATCACCACTTCCAACTCACGCCCATCTCCCAGCAAGGCGCCATAGGTGATCTTATTATCGCGGATCAGGCGGGCAGGCTCCCAACCCTTTTCGGAAAACGCGGAAAACTCCGCCGCGAAGGCCTCATTCCAGCCAAGATCTTCGAGCATCATGCAGGAGTTTCTGAGAGTGCGTCACCGATCAGACCGAGGACTTCCTTCCGTCCCTGCTGATCCTTCCAGGAACTGAGCACATAAGTCGGCTCCTCCTCGGTGATCTCACGCATACTTGCCAGGAAGGTCTGGATGTTTTTCTGAACCGCCCCTTTCGAGAGCGTATCCGTCTTTGTGAAGACCAAGATGAATGCAAGTCCGCATCCGACCATCCAGTTCAGGAATTCCAGATCCAAGGCCTGAGGGCTTAGTCGGGAATCGATCAGGACGAAGGTGCCTCGGAGATTGGGTCGATTCTGAAGGTAATCTGTAACGAAGGCACTGAATTTGCCCCGCTCTTTCTTCCCCACCTTCGCGTAGCCGTAGCCGGGAAGATCGATCAGGTTCCAGGTATTGTTGATGGTGAAGAAGTTGATCAGCTGGGTTTTACCCGGGATCTGTGAAACCTTCGCCAGCCCCTCCGAGCGGGTCAGCATATTGATGAGCGACGATTTTCCGACATTGGAGCGGCCAATGAGCGCAAACTCCGGCAGTGACGTTACCGGGCACGAGGCCAGATCGGGAGAGCTCGCCTTGAATGTCGCGCTTAGGATTTTCACGATTCCCTGCGGTGGTGAGGCGCTGCAGAGGATTTTTTCACCCTGTTTCCAGCTGATGCCAAGATCTCCACATAGACTTTATCTCCACCAGCCAGCGCGACAGCCTCCACGGCCTTCGGCACATCGGGCAGCTGGATCAGAGAGGCAGTCTCATGATCGGATCCGACCTTGCAGTTCAAATACCAGAAATCGGCCTCCGGCGGCAGTGTCTTCCTTTTCTCCCGCTTCACATACTTGGTGATCTCCTGCTTGATGGCCTCCACAACCCTCAGGTCTTCTTTGCCCGGAACATGCAGAGGAAATGTTTTCTTCATCAGGCTTCTAACCTAGCACAGGGAACTGTGAGCAGGTGAGTGAAAAGCTGGAGCCGCTTGCCGGATTCGAACCGGCGACCCTCTCATTACGAATGAGATGCTCTACCAACTGAGCTAAAGCGGCGTCGCAAAATGAACACTCAGAAAATACTGGATTTCCTAACCATGGCAAGTTCGGGCGATCAGATGGCAATCAGCCGACCTCTGAAACCCTCACACCACGACATTCCAAAATCCTCTGAATTGCCGCCCTCACATCCTCATCCTTGATCTTCTCCATCTCCCCATGGAGCTGTCCCGGAGTTACATCGGGCTTCTCCGGTCGAGGTAACTCCACGACCTCATGACCCGGAGTTCGATCTTTCGGCCCGATCAAGGCACTAGGACTGGCGTAATGCAGGATGGCCATAGCAGGACATCCCGTCGCATAAGCCATAAAGAGAACGCCGGTATCCGTACTGACCAGCATCGCGGCTTGAGTAAGCAGGGCAGCAGTCTCCTCCAGCGTGGTTTTACTACACAGATTCACAACGCTAGGACAGGCACGCTCGATCTTGCTCGCCACCTCCTCGTTATCCCATCCGCCAGTCAGGATGACACAAACCTGATACTGCTCCTGCAACCACCGAATATTCCTGATGTAGGAGTCGACCGGCCAATCACGCCAAGCACGACTCCTCCCTCCCCCTGTCTGGAAAATCACGAAGGGCTGATCAATCCAATCTGCAAAGCGCTCCCGGACATTCGCAATCTCGGATTCCTTAGACCGATACACCATCCTATTCGGATCTGCGGAAGCGCCCGCTGCAGAAGCAATCACCGCTCCCAGCCTGAGGATGTGACCTTCCTCGGGAAGCGGAACCTGATGGGAAAGCAGGAAGCCATAAATGCCGCAACGCCAAGATCCGCCAAACACGGCATGACGATTGATACAATAAGCGATGGGTACTACTTCGGGATTGATATTTAAGAGCACTACGAGATCGGGTCGGCAACGACGGAACCGCCTCAACAATCGGAAGGCGTAGAGAGGGGATTTGCCGTAGGGCACCACCTCTTCGACATCGGGATCGTGCTGAAACACCGTGCTCCGTTTTCGATGCGCACAGACAACAATCCTCGCGTCGGAATAGGAATCTCTCAGGCTTCTTACGGCTGCCGTGTCGAAGAGGGCATCGCCGATCCCGGTCGTACTGAAGACCAAAATCAGCTTGGGCTGCTTGGGAAGCTCACGCGGAGTCGGCGGAAAAAACACCGAAAGCACCCTAAATGTGGATTCCGTGATGAATTGGGTAAATCGCTTCCACATAATTTCCATCTCCCGCCTTAAAAATTGGCGGAGGGGGTGGGATTCGGCCGATGATTTGCGGGTTGAAACTCTATTTTATCAGCCTCTACAGAGTACGCAAGCAATACCAGCACCGACTCGTCGAATACCAAAAAATACCCCCGAGGGACACTTTTAGGGACACCAAGGGAGATTTTTTCCCGCCATGCACGCGTTATGCAGTCTTCAGTTTTTCCGTCTGACTGCGAATTCCCTCAAAGATCGCATCTCGGATTTTTCCGGGAAAGTCCGGCGGAGTTTCTCGATCCACATGTTCCAGAACATCGGGAACCTGCTCAATGATTTCCTCGATCAAGTCCGAGGCTTTGACCAATCCGGCAAGCCGCGCAGCCTCGTCCCAGTGATAAGGACGAATCTCCTGAATCTTTCGATGCAGACTCTTCCCCTTTAACCCCATGGCCATGGTGGCCCTTCTGAGATCAAGCAGCCCTGAGCCATGCCCAATGACCGGCCACATGGAGAGCACATCATAGAATGGGGTTAATCGGTAGGTGTCTCCTCTCTCGTGGAAGATCGAGAAGTTCTTGGCGTGTCCATCCGTCGCGGCCATCAGCCAGAAAACGATCTGGGCTTTTACAAAGGCCCTCTTGTCCTCCACGGAGGTCGAGCTTGCGTTGAGAACACCCAAGATCTTCGCAATGCCAGGGCCTCCCTGGTTTTCGTATTTCTGAGTGACGGGAACTCCGAGAGCCTGACAGAAATCCTCCTGAGGAAGACGGGCGATCCACGATCCATCCATCAACGCGCGATCGAACCGCTCGACCGAAAGCACCTTCCTCTCTCCGAAGCGCAGAATCTCACACTGCGCAGTCTTCAGCCCAAAGGCATTCATGATGCGCGAGCTGATCCACTCGTTCTCGACGGATCCCTGCATATCCACTTGGAGATTTCCGATCAGGCCCAGCGGTAGTTTGAAAATATGGGTCGTCGGCGTCGATCCAGAGGGACGCCACCAGCGACCCTTATGAAAAAGAAACGCCGTTTTCTCCTGAGCTCCGGCAATCGAGATCCTGAACTCGTCCTCCTCATCCATCGCCATGAGTGGGCTCCCTGAGATAGCCGCATTGAGTGCCTGCTCCACACCCTTCTCATCCAGCACCTCTCCCTCAATCAGATCAAAGCCCTCCGGCGTCTCACCCTCCGGCAGCAACTGGATTGCACCCACGCATTCCCTGCCTATGGCTGCGAGCAGATCAAATGGCTTCGTCGAGCGCGTCCCGTATCGAGTCATGATCCTTCTACGGATCTCTTCCGTGTCCGGCAGCAGATTATCGAAGAAATCCGTAACCATCCTTCCACGCATGGGAATATTGCCCGGCGTGAAAGGAAGAGAGAGCGACAGAACCCTCCTCTCC
>CAIPWR010000079.1 GCA_903868795.1 uncultured Spartobacteria bacterium
GGATGACCGTCCCGAGCGTGACAGGAACCGGAGGCCGAGGACCGGCTTCAGGAGCCTCCTTTTTACAAGAGGAGAGCATGGGAAGAAGAGCAGCCAGAAGAACCGGAGACGCGTGGAAACGTGTAGAAAAGAGATTCACGCCATTTACTCTAACAGAGGGATATGACGTTGACCAGCATGCACTGGAAAATTACTGAAAGAGTCACAAGTTTTAACTGGCAGTTTTCCCCGCAAACATGACACTTCCTCTAGATCCACCATGAAAAAACTCCTCTTTCTCTCCCTGAGTGCCCTGCTCTTTCTATCGACGGGATCTCTCCATGCCGAAACATCCCCCCGAATTGATCCCAATGCCGTGGCCCTTCTCAAGCGGATGAGCGAAACGCTCTCGCAAGCAAGGAGTTTCACCTTCAATACCGACAGCATCCTCGAGATGCCATGCTCGACCGGTCAGTTCGTCACCGTAGTTTCCAAGGGTTTTGTTGCCGTCCAGCGCCCGAATAAAATCCGGGCACTTTATGTGGGGGATGCCCATGCCTTTGATTTTTTCTATGATGGAGGCTCTGTCACTGCCGCAGCACCGCGTCAGAAGGTCTACTCGACAACAAAGGCCCCCGATACCATCGACGAAATGCTCGCGGGAATCCGCAAGGAAACCGGCATTCATTTTCATATCGCTCCTCTCCTCTTCAGCAATTCCTACGAGCATCTGACACGAAATCTCCAGAGCGCCGTCATCATCGGACCCTCCTTTGTCAATGGTGTCCCCTGCGATCACCTCGCCTTCCAATCACCCGGAGTGAATTGGGAACTCTGGATCTCCTCCGGACCAGTCGCTCTACCCTATCGCCTAGCCGCCACCTTCACTGATAAGCCAAACCGTCCTCGTAAGTTCATCGATCTCTCAGGGTGGAACCTGCATCCATGGCTCCGCAGCTCGATCTTTACCTTCAAGCAACCCAAGGCTTTTCAGGAGATCCCCTTCAAAGTCGTGCTAAAAGACGTCCGGCAAGAAGCAACTCAGGGTGAAAGCCACTGATAGGATTTGAACCTTCACCAGAACATCCCGATGAAAAAACTCCTCAATATGCTACTTTCTTCCTTAGTGGGTACTAGCGCTTTGGCCCTCACCGCTTGTAGCGAAGTCTATGCCCCTAGCTATGCCGCAGCTCCTGCTCCAGGCTACGGGTGGATTGGACCTGCCTATTACGGAGGTGTCTATTACTCCTATCCAGCAGCCTATTATGCCAGCCCCTACTATCGGAGCGTGAGTGCCACCTACTACGGAGCAGCAGGGACGGCTTATCATTATAACACGGCTTATGGTTCAGGTGCCGCCTATCGTGGCCCGTACAATAGCGGCGCCTACTACGCCAATAATCGCGGTGGCTATGGGTACTCCTACGACCACACCGGAGCTGCCTATGGCGCCCGCGGGGGATCAGCTTCCTGGAGCGATGGCAGTGGAAGCGCCACTGGCTGGCGTGGTGGCTCAGCCTCGTGGAGTCACGGTAGCGGAAGTGCCACGGGTTATCGAGGCGGATCGGTCTCCTGGAGCCGTCGCTAGATAACTTTCCTCTACTCTGATTTAACCCAGATTTTGCGATGGCGGCGGGTTAACGGATTTGAATCTCTCACCTGAAAAGGTGAGACCATGCCGAGTTAAAATGTGAAAAAGTTAGAATGTTAAACCCGGATGATGAGATAGCGTTCAGGCAATAAGTTTGCGTGCTTCAGCTGGATGGTGACCTCAGAGATCGTTAAAATTGTTACAATGTTAAAAGGGTTAAAAAGGACTGAATCCAATCATCCTGAATCGGGAATGCTTCCTCTTATGCCGTTCATCTAGCGTTCACCTTCGTTCGATGCTCCGATGCACCCTTATCTACACTCCCCGCTTCAACTTTTCTAACGATTTTAACTCCTCAGGATTTCGACTGGATGGTTGCTAACACTAGTGTCCGGTTGAGAGGGTGATTGGTTTTTGTTGATACTTCAAGATGAGTGATTTGCGATCCAAAATGGATGTGAGGGATTTGAACTTGGAGAGTCGTTTGGTGACGATCTGTGGCAATGAACACCGGCCGCTACA
>CAIPWR010000080.1 GCA_903868795.1 uncultured Spartobacteria bacterium
ATTCGTGAGCTCCTCGATCGAGGCACGACGCATCCCTCTCCTTCGATGACTTGGCGACTGCATCGGGGGGACTTTTCCAGACATCCTCATGATGCGCCTGCTCCCTCAGTGATCTTTTTTGATCCGTATTCGCCGGCACGGAATTCCGAGATGTGGAATCTGGAGACCTTTCGCTCGATGTGGAATGAGGTGAGTGGCCCTGACGCTCCCCCCTGCACGATGACCAACTACACACGTTCGACCTCCGTTCGCGTGACAATGCTTCTGGCAGGATGGTTTGTCGGCACTGGTGTGCCGACCGGGGATAAGGAGGTGACTACAATTGCTGCAAATCGCCTGGACCTTCTGAAGGAACCTCTCGATGAGACATGGCTTGCCCGTGTCCGCTCTTCAACCAATGCCGAACCGATGCGCGGTCGTAACAATGAGCGTGGCCCGATCTCAGCAGAGGACTACGCCCGTCTTATCACGCATCCGCAGTTCCAACGCCAGCACTGAAGTTAAAGCGGCAAGATTCCCAGGCACTGCTTGCGAGTGATCAACTCATCATCTAAATTACGGTCGATGAAGTTCCTTCTTACCCTGATGGTTCTAACTGCTTCTCTCATTGCAGTTCCTCTGGATCAGATTCCATTTCGCACAATGGATGCGAAAGAGGCTTCATTGAGTCACTACGCCGGAAAGGTCATCTTAATCGTCAATGTGGCCTCCCATTGCGGAAATACCCCCCAGTACGCAGCTTTGGAAAAACTTTATCGTGACCATGCCGCAGAGGGGTTGGTGATCCTCGGCTTTCCTTGCAATGACTTTGGAGCTCAGGAGCCTGGCAGCAACGAGGAGATCAAAGCATTCTGCATAGGAAGATACGATGTGACCTTTCCGATCATGGATAAGATCCACGTCAAAGGAGCCGATCAATCCCCTCTTTACGCGGCCCTTACGGGGCCCGGGGCTAAGTTCCCGGGAAATGTGAAGTGGAACTTCGGCAAGTTCCTGATCGGTCGCAACGGCGAGGTGCTGGCTAGGTTTGAACCGAGTATCAAACCGGATAATCCCGAAGTGGTTACCGCCATTACTGAGGCATTAAAAGCCCCGTCGCAGAAGTAGGGCAGGGCCTGCAGTTTAGCCCAAGACGTTGCGATCCAGATTCCGGTAACTAAGAGCCTCCAGGAGATGATCGGGGGCGATGGAGTCACTCCCAGCGAGGTCAGCGATGGTTCGGGCTACCTTGAGGATGCGGTCATAGGCGCGGGCACTGAAGTTCAGATCAGTCATGGCGTTCTTGAGGAGTTCGTTACCACGATCATCGAGTCGGCAATGCTCCTTGAGTTGGGCATGGCTCATGCGTGTATTGCAGGTTGTGCGCTTGGATGTCCTTGATCTTGCGAAGCGCTGATTCTGAACCTCTCGGGCCTTGACGATCCTGGATCTAATCGACGAAGAAGACTCTGCCGGGATTGTATCGGAGAGTTCCTTATACTCGACAGCAGGGGCCTCCACATGGAGATCAATGCGGTCAAGAAGCGGGCCGGAGATCTTCTGACGATAGCGCTCCAC
Organism: uncultured Spartobacteria bacterium; assembly: GCA_903868795.1. GTDB lineage: Bacteria > Verrucomicrobiota > Verrucomicrobiia > Chthoniobacterales > UBA6821 > UBA6821. The sequence continues at coordinate 1,558 of CAIPWR010000080.1, forward strand.
CTGTCCTGGAGAGCAGCGGCATTCGCGCTTGGGATCACCATAATAGCCACAGGGACAGGGATTCATTGCGGCAACCAGCATGAAGGCTGAGGGGAAGGTCATCGTGCCGGAGGCGCGTGAAATGGTGACCTTCCCATCCTCAAGTGGTTGTCTCAGAACTTCCAATGTGGAGCGGTGAAACTCAGGTAATTCATCAAGGAAGAGGACTCCATGGTGAGCGAGACTGACTTCGCCAGGGGTGATATTGCTTGTTCCCCCAAGGAGTCCGATATCCGAAATGGTGTGATGGGGATCTCGGAAGGGACGCCGACCAACAAGTGCCTCGCTTGGAGAAAGAAGACCGCAGACAGAATGAATCTTAGTGGATTCGATGGCCTCCTCGAGTGACATCGGTGGCATAATGCTGGGGATGCGTTTTGCGAGCATCGACTTCCCTGATCCCGGGGGCCCGAGAAGCAGGAGATTATGCCCTCCAGCCACTGCCACCTCGATTGCACGCTTCACCTGGTGCTGTCCCTTGACTTCTGAGAAATCAATCTCGAACGATTGCTCCTTGCTCTCCAGTAGTTGGGCATCGCTTGCTACTGCTATGAGTTCCGAGGCTTTGCTCAAAAACTCGTAAGCCTCGCGGAGGTTCTTAACACCATAGACTTCGATCCCCTGGACAACGGAGGCTTCCCTCACGTTTGCCAGGGGAAGGATCACGGCCTTCCGTCCACGTGCGCGTGCTTCCAGAGTAAGTGGTAGCGCCCCCTTGATGGGACGCACCTCTCCGGTCAGAGCGAGTTCGCCCGCGACAACGCATCGTGAAAGCCGTGGAAGGTCTTCTTCCTTGTCGGTCGCAATCATGCCAAGAGCGATCGGGAGATCGAAACTCGGCCCCTGTTTTTTGATGTCCGCAGGCGCGAGATTCACGGTGGTGCGTTTTCGCGGCCAGCGGTAGCCACTATTCGAGAGGGCCGCGATCACGCGGTCCTTGCTTTCCTTCACGGCCGTGTCAGGAAGCCCTACCACAATGATTGAGGGCTCTCCTGGGCCCGTGTTGACTTCGATCTCGATTTCGGTGGCGTCAATGCCGACGACAGCTGCGGAAAAAACACGGGTGATCATGATGAAACTTCATAAAACCAGTCGCACTTGTCGGACAGGTTGTAAATCGTCGATGCGATTTATGAAAAGATTTCGAACGCACGCGAAGCGGGGTTTGTCAAATGAGCAAAAGGAAACAACAAACCAACACACATCATGAACTACGAAGATTCAGACTCGGGATTCCAACTCTACCTGCGGCAGATCGCCCAGTACCCACTCCTGACCCCAGCTCAGGAGATCACCCTTGCTGCCAAGATCAAGAAGGGGAACAAAGCGGCCGAAACGGAAATGATCCGTGCCAACCTTCGCCTCGTGGTGAAGATCGCACGTGATTATGCCAATCTTGGATTGCCTCTCCTTGACCTGATCTCTGAGGGAAATATCGGCCTTATGAAGGCTGTCGAGCGTTTCGATCCTGCCAAAGGGGGCAAGCTCTCGACCTATGGATCCTGGTGGATCAAGCAATCGATCAAGAGAGCCCTGGCGAATCAGGGAAAGACAATCCGCCTTCCTGTTCATCTGGTCGACAAGATCGCCAAAATCCGCCGTGTCGGTGCCGGGCTTAGCGATGAGCTTGGCCGTGAGGCTACCGACGAGGAAATTGCCGAGGAGGTAGGTATGGATGCAGGGAAGGTCACCATGCTCAAGCAGGCAGCGATCCGTCCCGCTTCGCTGGATGCACCCGTGGGGGATGACGACTCCACGGAGTTTGGAGAAATGGTCGGGGATGTTGCCGCTGTGGATCCCTTCGAGAATCTCAGTGATAAGAATATGCAGATGGAGATCGGCGACCTTCTTACCCAACTGGATGAGCGTGAGAGGAAGATCATCGGAGCCAGATTCGGCCTCGACGGAAATGATCCGATCACCCTGGAGGAAGTAGGTGTGAAATTCGGGGTGACCCGCGAGCGCATCCGCCAACTCCAGAATATTGCTCTGAGCAAGATGAGGAAGGCGCTCGCGAAGCGTGAGCGTGTCACTCCGGAACACTATCTGGCTCACGCAGCCTAGACGCTCACTCCATCTAGGTGACCGATTAGTTTCCCGCCAAACGATGCAACAACCCGCCATGACGATGGCGGGTTGACTCGTTTCTGACAGCCATGCCGAGGGCTTTCTTCTGCCCTACCAGCACGACCATTCGTTTTCCTCGGGTAACGCCTGTGTAGAGAAGGTTCCTCTGAAGCAGAAGGTACTGCTGCATGGCTAGTGGAATCACGACCACGGGAAACTCCGAGCCCTGGCTCTTGTGGATTGTGATGGCATAGGCCAGCTCCAGTTCATCGAGTTCATTGAACTCGTAGATCACCTCGCGCTTTCCGAACCGGACTACAACCTCCTTTTCATCCTTATTCATGGAGCGTATGCGGCCGATGTCTCCGTTGAAGACCTCCTTATCATAGTTGTTGGAGGTTTGGATGATCTTGTCTCCGACACGGAAGAGATTCCCGTAGGCTTGATACTCGTCACGATACTCGCTTCGGGGGTTGAGGGCGGACTGTAGTCGTAGGTTCAGCTCTTTGATGCCGAGGCTTCCACGATGCATCGGACTGAGAATCTGAATTCCCTCGATCGGGTCGACTCCGAGATGTTTTGGCAATCGGTCACGAACCATGGAGACCAAGGTGGCGGCGCACTCCTCCGGATCCTCGCGGTCGATGAAGATAAAGTCGGAATCCTTTGGGGCCTCGATGATATCTGGAATCTCGCCCCGATTAATGGCGTGGGCTCCACTGATAATGCGACTGTCGCCGGCTTGACGGAAGATCTCCTTGAGATGCACTACCGGAATCATGCCGCTACGGATGATATCCCCAAGAACCAATCCCGGCCCGACACTTGGGAGCTGATCCGCATCCCCGACCAGAATGAGACGGGCCTTGCGGGGTAGAGCATCCAAAAGTCTGCTCATGAGTGGAACATCAACCATGGAGACCTCGTCCACAACAACCACGTCACCTTCCAAGGGATTGGATGCGTTGCGCTGGAAGCCGCCGCGTGCCGGCTGAAACTCCAAGAGGCGGTGAAGTGTCGAGGCTTCCAGTCCCGTGGCTTCGGCCATCCGTTGCGCTGCCCGACCAGTCGGGGCTGCAAGGATGCACTTCAATTTCTTGGCTGTGAGAATCTTCAGGAGGGACTGGACGAGTGTGGTTTTGCCGACACCTGGTCCTCCGGTGATGACGACCGCACGGCTGCGCAAGGCTACTTTGAGAGCGTCATGCTGGCTGGGGGAGAGTTTTCGTCCCGTTTTTTCCTCGACCCAGGGAATTGCTTTTTCTGCATCGATCGGGGGCTCAGGCTCTTTAGCCTCGGCGAGGCGCTTGAGTTGTCGAGCGATGCGTTCCTCCGCGTCGCGGAGGAGGGGCATGAAGATCATTTCCTCCCCACCAATTCTCTCGGACAGGATCTTTTCATCCTTGAGATGTCTCTCAAATGCCTGTGCCACGATCTCCTCATCAACTTCCAAGAGGCGTGTTGCCCCCTCCAGGAGATCTCGTCGAGGCAGAGCGCAGTGCCCCTCCGTCGTAGCCTGATCGAGCAGGTGTTCCAAGGCAGCACGGGCGCGGAGCAAGGAGTCTGCTTCCAGGCCAAGTTTCTCGGCGACGCTATCTGCGGAGTGGAACCCGATACCATGGATGTCGCGAGCCAATCGGTAGGGATCAGCCCTGATCAGCTCGACCGCCTCCACTCCATAGGATTTGTAAATCCGGACGGCACGATTTGTCCCGAGTCCATGAGCATGGAGAAAGAGCATGATGTCCCGAACGACTTTCTGCTCAGCCCAGGCATCCTTGATTCTCTGGCGTCGCTCTGTGCCGATACCCTCCACCTCCTGGAGACGCTTCGACTGGTTCTCGATGATCTCGAAGACCTTCTCTCCGAATTTCTTCACCAACTTGGTGGCATAGACGGGACCGATTCCTTTGATCATTCCGCTCCCGAGGTATTTCTCGATTCCTTCGAGGGAGGTTGGAGGCTGGGTCTTGAGGTGATGAGCCTTGAGCTGAATGCCATGTTCACGATCTTTCTCCCAGGTTCCTTGGGCAGTAATCCATTCGCCGGCAGCCACGGAGGGTAGGGAACCGAGAACGGCCACCGGCTCCTTGCGCCCCTGGACCTTGACCTTAAGGATGCAGAAGCCGGTCTCTTCGTTATGGAAGGTCACGCGCTCCACCTGACCGCTCAGGGCATCGTCCGGACCGCCGGGGACAGGTTCATTGTCCGGCTTCTTCCGGAAGGGGCGGCGGCGGTTCATCGAATCTTCTTGAAGGGATGGGGATTTGGAGGATTTTTGGCAGCGTCGATGAATGAATTGAAAACAACGCTTCTGATCTCCCTTATTCTTCTTCCAGCCTTGTGCTGCATTCAAGCAGTCGATGCTCAGACTGTCGAAAACGGATATGGAATGGTACGTGGTCCCGGTTATGCCTTCACGCTCAAGGCCCCCTCGGGTTGGGTGATCGATGCAGCTAGCGGGGTGGATCAGGGCCTTCCCGCAGTTTTCTATCCGCAAGGGTGCCAGCTGGTCCGAGAGTCCCGCTGTGGCATATGCCCGGGCCCGTCCGAGAACGAAAGCTGTCTCGACCATCGAGGGGGCAGTACACGCCGCGGTGGATGCCCTGCGGGCTCAGGGCAATCCTGACTACAACGCCAAATTCCTTAAAACCATCAAGAGCGACGATGGGAAGGAGGGGATGATCTACCGGTTCAGTGGTTCCAAGACCGGTGATATCGAGGCGACGGCCTATTTCCTGGAGAAGCGGACGATTGATTTCGTGACCTTGAGTTGCCGTTCCGAAAAGGTCTTCGAGGCATCGCTTTCAGCCTTCGAGCAACTCGCTGCCTCCTATTCGTTTCAGGCGGATAAAATTCCCGTCGATCCGAATAAGCAGGGTTTCTTCCAAGAGGGAGCTCCGAAGGATTAGCCCGATGTTCCTTGGAGAACAAACTCCCGCCACTCCTGCGGACGGTGAAAATCCCTTACAGGATGGGGTGTCGTGCTGGAAATAATGGGAGGCCGACCTTCTGCCACATCATAACGGCAGCAACTGATGCGGATCCGCTCTCCTGGAGAGCCTTCGAGGGGAATGGAAAAACGAGCGGTCCAACCTGTTGCAGTCAGTTCAGCAAAGGCCCTAAAGGGTGTCTTCGAGAAGAACTCTTCGACCTTGTGAGACCCAGAGCGTACTCCGGCCACGCCTCCGAGATCAGGATATGCCAGAGACAGTGTGAATCCGTTCGGTGAGAGTTGATATTCACGGTAGGACTCATCGCCGATTCGCTGTACGAAAAGTTCAGCCACATCCCCATGCTCCCAGAGTCGTTGTCCATGTGATGTTGCAGTAGTGTGGACGTGGGAATCGTTGAGATCAGCCGAAACTTCAAGGATTCCATCCCTCCAGTGGAACTTGGCGTGGCCTGGCTGGAACCCCGATTCGACTTGCGGCAACCAGGACTGGATGAGGGGAAGTTCCATAATGAAGGATAATTAGCGAGGTAAGAATGAAACGACCTTCTCGGCCTGCTTGAGGTGGAGACCAAGGTGGAAGCCGAACATGCAATGCCACTTATGAGCATCGAATGATCCGAAAACAGGGTGGGGTGTTTCGGCCGTACCGCGGAGTTTCGGGAGTGTCGCGATCATGGAGAGATAACTGTCGACCGAGTCACGGAAGGCGACGATCTGCTCGGGGCCCGAGAGTCCCTTGGGGAGGACATCGGTCTTGTGATTGATAGGACGTTCCGGTGTGGGGTCCTCCCCCTTGGCGAGCTTTTCCACCGATCTTGCGATGATACGGTTCACGATCGCGTTGTGCTCCATAATTTGGAAGACCGACCATCCTCTCATCTCAGGATCGACCCCGATCATCGGGGGAACGGTGACCTGTTTGCTGCTCGATACCGCTCCGATCTGTTCAGCTATTTTCAGATAAGCCTCGGCATTGCTGCGGATCATTTGTGAGGCTTTTTCTCGTGAGGTCATGACGAACTTGGTTCGGATGATCCCTCTAATAATCGGATTGCTCATATTGAGGAATTAATATGGAACTCAGGAACGCAAGAGGAGACAAATTATAGAGCATGACTATTAAAGAACCCGCCTTCATTGATCTCTCAACGCCGACGGGCCCGATGCGTGTCCATCGCTTCATTCCTCAGGAGGGAATCTGGCCTGCAGTGATCCTCTATTCCGAGATCTACCAGATGACCGGTCCGATCGCCCGATTGGCCGCGCGTCTCGCCTGCGAGGGATTCGAAGTACTGGTTCCAGAGGTCTACCATGAGTACGAGTCTCCCGGCACCGTCCTCTGCTATGATAAGGAGGGAACTGATAGAGGAAACTTCCTCAAGTTCGAGAAACCCCTCTCTGGTTTCGATTCCGACTCCAAGGCCCTGATCGATTCTCTATTGAATAGACCTGAGTACCGCTGGAAGGGCGTGGGAACGATCGGCTTCTGCCTTGGAGGACATCTCGCCTTCCGTACGTCTCTAGATTCCCGAGTGGTGGCTTCAGCGTGCTGGTTCCCGACCGATATCCATTCTGCCACACTTGGGAAGGGGCAGAGTGATGACACGCTCGCACGTAGCGAAGAGATGACGGCAGAGATCCTTCTCATCTTCGGGCGTCAGGATCCCCATGTCCCTGCCGAGGGGCGGCGCAAGATCTATGACCATCTCACCGAGAAAGGTAGAAACTTCACCTGGCATGAGTTCAATACGGCCCATGCTTTTGCTAGATAGTGTCGTCACGAGATAAGAGCCCAGAGAGCGATGCAGCGTATTTGGATAGCAGCCAGGAAGGAGGAGGCATTTTTCGCATAACGAGTGGCGATTCCTCTCCATCTTTTGATGTGAAGGAAGGCGTTCTCGACAA
>CAIPWR010000081.1 GCA_903868795.1 uncultured Spartobacteria bacterium
GGAGGCATGGCACGACTTATCCTACCGCATCGATGGGGAGAATAAAGTGACCTGTGAGATCGATGGCCAGCAGGTTTATACCGGACCGATTGACAAAAAAATAAAGGTGCTTCCCGCAATCGGCTCAAGTTACGACCCCAATATGTTCCAGTCAGTAGAGATAACTTACGAAAAAGAACAAGAAGGTGTCGCGCCGGAAACACTACGCACACCGGAGAACGGGGTGTTCCAGTGGCATGTCGAAACCAAATACAAATTTTCGGAAGGCCCGCAAGAAAAAATAGCCTCCGCCTATCTCTGGATTCCGGAGCATTGCCAGAAAGTGCGGGGGGCTCTTCTGCTCTTTAGAAATATCATCGATGAGAGCCTGAGCGTGAATCCTGCGATCCGTGCGGTCTGCGAGAAGAATGATTTGGCGATCGTCTGGATAAGCAATTATATTTATTTTGAAGATAAGAATCATAAGGAACTGTCAGGAACTCCGCAGGAATATTCCGAATTCCTCGGCAAAATTTTCAACGAATTCGCCGCTGCTTCTGGATACAGTGAGCTTTCCACAGCTCCTTGGCTCCCCCTTGGCCAGTCGGCACAGTTGCCGATGCTGACCTATTTATTGAATGGCAATCCAGCTCGTTGCATCGCGGAAATCGCCATGAAGGATCCATGCTACACACCGGATGTTAACAACTCGGAAGTCCCGATCCTCAACTGGAAGGGAAACGGGAGTTCCTGGGATCAAGCGACACACTTTTTCAAAGATTGGAACACGGTCAACCTACTTAAATTCTACACTCCAGTCATCGCCAAGCACGCCAAGTTTCCGGACTCGCCGGTTTCCTATGTCATGGAGGGGTGGTCGAGTCACTTCGGTGCCACCGAAACCTTGGTTCAGTATCTTGCCGAATATATCGCAAGCGTGACCAAGGCTCGTCTCCCCGATAAGTTTGGGGAACCCTTGAAGAAGATTTATGTCTCCAAAGGTTGGGTGACCGGATTGCCGATCCCGGACAATGACAATGGTCGCAAACCGTTTGCCCCGATTCCCTACGACAAGGCGACAGCGGAACAAAAAGCGGAACCATGGTTCTTCACCGAGAGCGAGGCGAAACGGGCCTATGAGATTGCCTCCATCGATTGGAATGCCGAGCCGCAAATGCCTGCTGTTGCGAACGAAAAGGGAGAGGTTTATCCCCATTGTTTCCGCGGTTTGCAGCAGTTCTCGCCGACCTTCGGGGATGACGGCGTCACCTTCAAACTGAACCCCGTCTTGTTGGATACCCCGCCCGCCTCCTTCACGGTAGAACCGGGTTCGATTTTAAGAAAGACTCCCGGAAAACCTTTTGTCTATTGGATGCTTGGTTGTGCGGCGCCACTGGGTGACGACACATGGCAGCTTTATTTGAGTCGCTCGGCCAAATTCCCCATCCCGAACTCCGATGCCTGGCTTGCCGTTTACAAAGATGGTGAGGGAAATGTTCGTGGGGTGGAGCAGCCGTTTCATATAATCTTCAATCCCAACAAAGAGGGAGCGGCTCAGCAGATCTCGTTTAATCCGATTCCTGACATCAAGGCAGGCTCCACTCCTTCCATTATCTTATCGGCCAAGGCCAGCTCTGGATTGCCCGTACGCTATTATGTGATTCAGGGGCCTGCTGTGATCAACGGCGACAAACTGTCGTTCACCCCAATCCCTCCTCGGTCGAAGTTTCCACTAAAAGTGACGGTTGTTGCCTGGCAGTGGGGTATTAAAGACAAAATCCAGACAGCCCCTTCCGTGGCCCAATCGTTTGATCTTGTGGAACGATAAGTTTCCCTACAGACAGACCCCTACCCAATATTCATGAAACGCCTTCTGTTTCTCCTCATTATTGCACTCATTGGTGGATTTCTATTTGTGATGATTCGCAACAACGAATCCCCGCAGCAGGCATGGCAGCAGATTTTGACTCCACTGGAGACACTCATCGCTCCCAAGCCTGCGCCA
>CAIPWR010000082.1 GCA_903868795.1 uncultured Spartobacteria bacterium
AACTTTCCAACTTTTGAGTATTCATCCCTTTGAGAAGGTTCCTATCCATGAACTACTTACAGAAACCGACTTCAAATCTTATATGCCTCAAGAAAATAACCAGTTGATGCTGTTAGACTTATAACCGGACGCTAGTGATATGAGTGGTTAATAAAGAAAGAGTCCTGGAAAAGGGCTCGTACTGATAAGGTAAAAAACCGAGTTCCTTGAATCGGCTAGCCACACAATGCGGCGTGCTTTCCACCAGCATCGCCTTAAGGGATGCGTTTTGCATCGCAAGCGATGCCCCCTCGAAAACCTGCCTCTCGTGGCCTTCCACATCTATCTTCCAAAAAGTAGATTCAGGCAGTCCCTTTAAAACCCCATCAACGGTCGATATGGGAACATCAATCGAGGTGCCGGCGTAGCCTTTTGGTGCTACATGGTTCATTGTGTCTTTGTCAGCCGTGAAAGAAATCATCCCGTCTCGTTCCCCCAATGCAGTACGGCATGGAATCACAAGTTCGGAAAGACCGTTGACCGCAATGTTACGAAGCAGTCTGGTATAGGTTTCGGGAACGGGTTCTAGTGCAAGACTGCGTACCTTACAAACCCCCGATGCCAGCAGACTGTAAGAACCGATATTGGCACCGATGTCCAGGAAGAGATCGCCGGGTCTCAGAAAATGCAAAAGGAACGCCATCTCGGAGAATTCATGGAGACCGCAATAATAGTTCATTGTGGCTCCTGCCATGCCACGTTCCATGCATAAGAACGTCGTGCCGATCCATGGAATGATTATAGGGTAATCGAGGAGCCTCGTCCCTATTTGCCATCGTAAAAAGCGCAAGATTGTGCCCGGGATATTGCGTGAGGCGACAGGATGCTTGCTCCAATAATGCATGAGTCTAATAAGCTCACGGGCCTTTTTACTTATGTTCACGGAATGGATGCTGGATGTTGTTCGGAAGCGTTTGACTGATTCAATATCCTGGCGATTCCTTCAGCAGCTGTTCGGCAGGAATAACGATCCGTCACGGAGCGGGCCCAGTTTCTGTCGGATGGAGGGGATTCAATCAGCCTGCGGATGCAGCCGGACAATGCGGCCGCGTTTCCGGCCGGGAAAACCGCGACATGGGGAAGTTGGCCAAATTCGACCGCACATCCCGCAGCATCCGAGATGGCGACGGAGCAGCCTGACTGCAAAGCCTCATTCACGACAAGCCCCCAGGTTTCACCCATGCGCCGAGACGGCAGAACCATGATGTCGGCTGCTGCGTAATAGGATGCGATCTGTGATTGATTAATGAATCCAGAAAACCGTAAAGGCACCCCATTTTTCTGGAGAATCGCAGCCCGAGCGTGCAACTCCGCTTCTAACTCACCGGAACCGACAAAGAGCACCACGAGGTTTTTTTGATTTGCCTCGGGCATCATGGAGATGGCTTCCAAGATGAGTCCAGGATCCTTTTTGGGGATGAGTTTACCGAAAAAACCGATGACGATTGACGACTCATCAATTGAAAGTTCTTTTCGGCATGATGTCCGCATAGCCGTCCGTTCCGTTTCACTCATCTCCTTAAACCTGTCCGGCGTGCAATAGGGGGATGGCGTCATTCGGGTAGCTGCTATTCCATGCTTCAAAAAATGATCGCGGTTGAGGCGTCCTATCGGAAAGGCATGGGCGATCTGGGTGTAGAGAAGTCTGTAAGCAAGGCTCCGGATCGCGCCCTTGAGAGCCGTCCTGTGGAAAGCATCGTCCTGTGTTTCCTGCCTGATCCAGATAGGAATTCCCCGACGACGCGCCTGCCAAAGAACCTCGAAATCATAGCTATAGAGATACTGGGTCTGAAGCACAGCGGAGAGGGCATGGTACCTGAAGATCTCCGCGACCCCCTTCCCGCTCAGACTACGGAATCCCCGAAGAGGTTCTCCCCGTTCGCAGGACAAAACCGTGTTGGGATATCCCTCCAGCAGCGATTCATCCCAAGCGATCTTCTTCCCGAATCCTCCATCTTGATGCCCCCGAACCGAGATATCCGTCGCATAGAAGACATGGAATCTCCCCGGAACAAGACGCTCCAATTCACGATAGACTGGGGCGCGGTACTGAACTGGATGACTATCAAAGATCCCGAGCATGTTTTTGAATGCCTCTCTTCAGAGGAAGATAGGCTTTGTCATATTCCCTCAGGCAGAGAATGAGTCCTATGGAGGTCCACCACCAGATGGTAAGCGGAGGTTGGATCGTGAGGGTTCCCACCACTCCTTCAACCAGGACAAATGCCCAACAAAACGCGGCACTCGCCGCCTTTAAGGGATCCCTCATCTCAAGCATGCAAAGACCCGTGTAAAAAACAACGAAGAGTCGGAAGGAATACCAGATGGTGACCAGATAGATGCCGCCCTCAAAAAGCGCCATGTGCTGATCAGTTTCCATCCAACCCCATCTTTCTTTCATGAGGGCCGCCCATGGACTCAAGCGCTCCGAACCGTTCGACTGAATCCCGAGTCCATTCCCAAGCACCGGAGTTTGTTTGATCGCACTAGTCCAAGTAGTAAGCCCCTTCACGATGCGCTCCATGATTTCCTGATTGTGCGAAACACCGCCGGAACCCTGGGTGCGGGCCTCGTAGGCGACAAAGGCATCCGGGAAAACAACGTGCATAGCAAGGTAACCGACAAAGGCGACGCCAAGAAACATAAAGATGCGCACGGCCTTGGCCGCTCCTGATCCAAAGAGGAGCGCCGTAGAACCGGCGACAGTGATCGCCAGAGTTCCCACGACAGCGGTGCGGGATCCGGTGATGAACACACCGATGATGAAGAAACAGATGATAATCACAGGTTGCAGGCGATGCCAGAAACTCCGCCCGACTTTTCTAAGCATGATGAACGATGCAAGGATTCCGACCATTCCGTTCAGATACATGCAGTATTGGGCGACAAAGATGAACGAGGAGGAAACCCTGAGTTTTCCCCCGGCGGAAAAACCGGCCAAACTCTCACCCTCCGGGGTTGTGTTGAGCCAGTGTCCAGGCGGCAACCGGCTCTCCAGCATTGCCAGAGCACTTGTTGCAACGATTGAGAGAGCCAGGAACTTCAGAAGTTTTGCCAATTCCCTCCCCTGATCCGGAAGGTAAGCCGCACAGAATGCAACCCCCACAAACGGAAAAAGGCAGTACTGCTTGGTGCCGAAAACTCCCAGAATCGGGTCACGGATGGTCGTGTCGAGGATACATGGAAGCATCAGGACCAGTAGGGCGATCTGCCAGGAAAGGATTCGCTCCCCAGCCTTCGGCAATTTGCCCAAGGATGCCTTGAGTCCCAAATACAACACCACAAAGTCTTTCGCAAAAAAGAGGGCAATGGATAGAAAGGGAAAGATTTTTCTCAGCAGTCCCTCCACGATCACGAGCGTCAGCAGTGCCATAATACCTCGCTGAAGACTCTTCTGATGTGGATTTGATCGGGACTTTTCCTCGACAGGCGTTTCCCCCGGCCATGATTTGCGGATGACAATACTACTCATCGGATGGCGGGGTTCTGAATGAGCGTGCTCAGTTTTTCCACAATACCCGAGCCCTCCGGTGCGGCTTGGAGTTTCAAAGAACGGAGCCGAGCATTCTCACGGATCAATCCGAACCACTCAGGATCCTGGATCGCACGCTCAAAAGCGGAGCAAAGGGCCCCGGGATCCCTGATGCCGGTGATGACACCCTCCCTGTCATGAGTCATCAGGTCTTCTGCTCCGGAGTGATCCGTTGTGACAATGGGGAGTCCGTTTCCCAATGCCTCACCGAGCACAAGTGCAAGCCCCTCCTCCAGGGAGGGAAGACAGAAAAGCGAAGCGCTTTGATAGGCTGTTTGAAGGTCCTGCCTCTTGAGCACTCCACGAAAACTGACTCCGTCGGGAATGGATAACCCTTCCAATCCACTGGGATTGAGCATCGGTCCTACGATCCAAAGTTCTTTTCGCGGATGACGCAATTTCCCGAAAGCCTCAATAAGATATCTCACTCCTTTACGCAGGCTGATCGATCCCACAAAGAGAATACGAAAAACATCATCAGTTTTCCCATGACGATGCAGAGGTTCGGTTGCACCCACCACAGATCTGATCGGGTAAGGAACCTTGATGATCTTGGCTTCATTGATGCCTTGGTTAACAAAGCTCTTCCGGACAAATTCAGAGGGAACAAGAATTCGATCTGCCTCTTCATATTCCAAAAGTCTGCGCCTTGTCTCGCGATGGTGAAAAGGCCTCCACTGCAGACCAAGGCGTTGATGCTCCTCCCTCATGATCTGTTCCTGAAAAAGAACATGGGAGTTGACCGCTTCCACCATCGTGATTCCGCCTTCTTGGCGGACACGGCGCGCACTTTCCAAACCACAGCCGTTGTAATACAAAAAAAGATCGGTTTTACTTGTAAACCTACGACATGCTCGGTCTATAAAAATCTTTGAAACATGGGCCAACTCATCGCTCATTGCCTTTGGCATGCTGGTCCTGAGTGCCGCCAGATAAACATTCTGCAGAAGATCCGCCCTGAACAGTTTATCCCCGATTTCAGGCAAGGCACCATTCGGGGCAAAACGGCTGACACCGGAAACAAAAGCCTGAAGTATCCCAGCCTGGAACATCTCCAGAGCATACCCGTAGTGGGTGGACCTTACAGGGGCGCAATAAACGACATTCATTGTTTAGAACAAAAGAGGTCAGCGGCAGCGGGCCGCTAGAATCTCCTCAAAAAGCACAAGATACTCCGAAGCTATACGGTTTGGAGTGTGTTTTTCAAGGTGCCGGCGCCTCAAGGTCGGGTCCCTAAACTCCCGTGTTGATTTGTTCGTAAGGAGGCTTTCCACTTGATCGGCAAGCATTTTGGGGTCGCCGTTCTCGAAAAGCACTCCACACGGTCCGATGGTCTCCGGCAGCCCTCCTCCGGATGAACCGATGACCGCACAGCCGCAGGCGCTTCCCTCCAGGGCAACGATCCCGAAAGGCTCCTTCCATCGCGAAGGGACAGCGAGAACATGGTGATTTCTCAGCAAGCCGGCAAGTTCGGAACCTGCTTTTTTTCCCGCGAATACTACCTCATTTTCAAGACCATGACGTGAGACGTATTGTCGCAGGAACGATTCTTCAGAGCCGGTTCCAACGATGGTGAGGGAGGGGCGCACACCACGCTCTCCAAGCAGAAGAAGAGCTTCCAGCAGAAGATCGCAACCCTTGTCAGAGACAAGGCGCCCCACAAAAATTAGATCGCGTTTTTCGTGCGGTTCCTCGTCTTGATCTTCCTCATGAAAGAGATCATTGCGGTAAGGATTGGGAATCACCATGTCGGCGTCTGTCTCGTGGCGCACGGAGTTGCTGATTGCCACAGTTCTACTGACCAAGCGGCAGGCAGTACGCTTCAGGATTCCTCCGACTCCCCCGGGAAGCCATGTCTGATGGGCAATCACGGTGGGCTTCCTTAAGATGATCGAAGGCCAAAGGGTCTGAAGGCTGATGTTATTCTGAAAATACATGTCACACCAAGAGACCTCTCTCAGGAGAGAGGCCGCTGCGGGATTCCTGATAACGGGATAGGGATAGGCTCCTCTCACGGGATCGGAAGTTTGAGTGACCACCCGCACCTCGTGGCCGGAAGCTGTCCATGCCTCGGCCAGCAGTCTGCTCGACTCCTCGATCCCCCCAACGCTGGGAGCAAAGTGATGTGAACTGACAAGAATCTTCATGAGATCATCAGGTCAGGCTTTGGAGAAACTTCTCTGTTACCGCGTCCAATCCGGCGCGAGGGACATCTTTTTTTGCCATCAGAAGATTGTTTTCAAAGGAGGCATCGAGCGGGATCAATCTCTTGCTCCCCTCCCCTGCTTCAACCTTCTTATCAAATCTGCCGACAACCACAGGCAGACCATGTTCGAGCATGGCGGCGACCGAACCGCTTTTCTGAATTAATGAGAGAGGTGATGTCGCAATGCCAAAATCGGCACTTTGTAAATAAGAGGAAATAAGGACCGTCGGTAATTCTCCTTTGTCCAAGAATCCCCATCCATGCTCCTTGCACTCTTCTTCAACATGATGCCGCAACACCTCTCTTCCATTTCTTCCAATAAGGATAAAAAGGGGAGAAGGCCTGTCGGCTTTCTTTCTGACATGATCGATCCTTTCGACGAGAGTTTCCGCGTCCCATTCAGGATGGATGGCTCCAAACAGCACAAAAATCCAGGGGCCGAAACCCGCATGATGCAGATCAGGATCCATCCCGGCCTCCTTCAGCACATCACGTCTTGAGAATAAGGGTGAGACGACTGGAATATTGGAAAAAATCGGCAACATGCCAGCCGGGCAACCTGCGTTTCTCAATCTCGACTGATATGTTGGGTTGCTGGTGTGAAGCCGACCCCGGATCGCTGAGGCGAGTTTCCGGACGATCATTTTTTGAAGCCATCCGATAACTTTCTGCAAAGTACTGTAACCCGGTTCTTCACCGATCCAGAGTTCATGAAACATGAGATGCCACTGGAAATCCCCCCCGAGCAAAGAGAGACGCTTCGGCAATCCAAAAGGCAGTCCCCTTTGGTCAAATCCGTAAGGGACATATTGAAGACTCACCCAGTCAGGGCAGAAGTCGTCGATAATAGCCTGTAGGATGGCGATACGCTTCTTCCAGGGGGTATCCGAGGAAAGCCTGCGGATATCCGCGACGTCGCTCTTTACGAAAGGCCCCCGAAAGTCCAATTCCGTTTTGGGAGGGGCATAGCGGTCTGCCAGAGAAATGCAGAAAACATGTATTCCTTTTTCCCCTAATGCTCCGGCAAGCCGTAATGTATAGTCCCCAACCCCGTCTTTTCCAGGCTCCAGTGACGGCGTAATGAAGAGGATGTTCATCCGGGACGGTTCCCGATTTTCGCGGCAGGAACACCGACCCAGATCTCTCCGGGAGGGACCGATTTGGTAACGACGGCCCCGGCGCCCACAATAGCTCCATCACCAATGCAGACCCCCTTGAGCACCACCACATCGCATCCCAGCCAAACATCACTCCCAATGACAATCTCCTTCTCGGGACCTTCTTGGGAACGCATCAGTGATCCGGATTGAATGCCGTGATCATGGTCGATGAACCGGCATCCCGAAGCAATCAGCGAGGAATCGCCGACCGTGATACCCCTACGGATATTGAACTCACACCCGGCACCGATGAACACGTCGTTGCCAATCCTGATGCTGGCATCTCGACTCCAGATTCCATCGTGCTTGAAGATGACACCATGCTCGATCAGGCATCGCCTTCCCAGAGACACCTTATGCGGCCAGGATATCCGTGGAGAGGTCATAATGGTGCCCCGTCCGATGGTCATGCCCTGTATCTTCAAGGCTGGATAGAGGCATGACTCCCGGTAGAGAGTACCCGAGAGGGAATAAAGCTTACGGAATGTTTTTTGGAGGATTTCGTTCATGTGTTCGCGGTGGTGTTCGGCAGTCGTCGCGTCAGTCTCCATGCCATGATGAGAAGTGTGTGGAGTTCGAGCCAGAAATAGCGCCACGCTCCCCGGAAACGATAACGGAGACCTTCCTTCAACACATTCTTCAGAATTCCGCGCGCAAACCGATGAAAATGGATGACCCACAATCCCTGCCGGTAAATGCCGTGTTTTGCATAGAAATAGCAGCGGGCTTCAGCATCCAGTCTCGCAAAGGCAAATCCTCGGCGCTGCCTCCAGGGATGCAGGACGGCGGCCCTCTCCACAAAAACGATCGGTTCACCGAGCAAGCGCAGACGCACCCTTAAATCGACATCCTCCATGGCGGGTCCCTTGAACATTTCGTCAAAGCCGCCCATCTGGAAAAAAAGATCCTTGTTGATGCAGAAATTGCAGGACCACAGATATCCCCCCAATTCATTGATCGGAGCCTCTTCATCAATCCGGCTCCGCTCTCCGAAGGGTGAGGTTCTTCCCTCAAACACCCTACATTCCTTTTCCTGCAGAACCCGATCGCGATAGGCTTTGAGCATTCCGGATTCGGGAAGGCAGTCATCGTCGATAAAAACAATCCACTCCCCCCCGGCTTGGGATGCACCGTGGTTGCGGTTTGCGGCAGGCCCCCTACCCGGGCCCGGTGTGTACCTGATCAGGGGATCAAGCCACGTTATCATGGCACGCGTGGAGTCCGAGGGTCTGTCATCCGAAACGATCACCTCGTAGCAGGGACGGTCGATGTTCTGGATTCCGAGTTGCAGCCGCTCCAAACATACCCGGAGAAGTTCCGGCCGTCCGCATGTCGGGATAACCACAGAAAGGGTCGGGGTGTTTTTCTTTGATAAACTCATCCCTAATCAGTACTTGAAAGGCACACCCTTGAGGCTGCACATCCCCTCCATATAAGCGATCGTCTTGCGGATACCAAACTCTTGTTCATCGATTCCCTCGTTTCCAGCAAACCCACGGAAATGGGTCCGCACCAGCAGCACTCCAAGTTTCATTCTCTGCCAAACCAGACGCGCCCAAAGCAGACTGATCACTCCGTGCTCCCAATGGTGGGCGACATAGGCCGTGGAGCGACCCCCCGCCTGGGCTGTTTTGATCCAGAAGCTGCGCTGCAGGCGCCCGGCACCGAAATGGTGTACTACCCGAGCATCGTCATTGTAGACGATCCTCTTGCCCAATTTCCTCAACCGCATTCCGAGCAGGGTGTCATCCATGTAGCCCAGGGCGCCGGGTCCTGTTTCTGGGTCAAAAGCCATTCCCCCCTCGAAGCAGTTTTTTCTCATCGCCATGTTGGCTCCGATCAATTGGGGTACCGAAGGATTGATATTCTCCGCTAGCCAGTGCCGGTGAAACGGCTTCATCCAATCACGGTGAAGGTGAGGGGCTATTTCAATCCTCCCCACCACGCAGTCGGCATCGTTTGCTAAAATTGGAGCGACCAGGTTGGAAAGCCAATTCTTCGTGATAACAAGATCGTCATCCGTCCATGCCAGGATTTCTCCCTTCGCCAACTCCACGGCCTTGTTCCTGGCGTGACTAAGGCCTTTGTTCGGCTCGTTGGAGTAGACCACTTTTCCCCAGCGCCGCGCATATTCCACCACGGTTGTGGCCGTTTCATCCGAGGAACCATTGTCCATGACAAGGATTTCGAGAAGTTGATCGTTGTCATGGACGGCCGCCAGCAGAAGTTCAAGCATAAGGTCGAGCGACTTGCCACGATTCCGCGTGCAGATAATGAGGCTGATTCCTGGCTTTTCAGTCACATTCAACTTTTTTTGATTGGGTGAAGGGTTTGGCTTAATTCCAAAAACAGTTTTTCCGCAAGTGCCAGTCCCTTGCGGCGGGTTCTGCTTCGCATTTTTTCATGTCTGCAAGCATGCCTGGATCTCCACCACTGCATCATTCTGTACGGCAAGTGGCGAAGGGCCAAGACATGGGGTGGTATGGCGGTACCATCCCTGAACATCTGGATCAAGGAAACCGAAGCCGCGTTCCCGACCATGATTGATTCAAGATAGTCCCCGGTGCACCGATGCGCCGGAATCAGATGATGGAGAACGAGTGACTTGAAAACCCCGCGGCCAAAACCCCTGTCGCATACGGAAAGCACCATATCGAGATCCTCTCCACCCAGATTCCGGCCGTCAGGCGCTCTGCTGAGGAAAAGCCTTCGGGGATCACTCCGGACAATCGCGGCATATTCCAGGGCGAGTTCACGCCTGACGACCATGCCGGCACCGATCACCCAGGGCTCTTCCATTCGCGGAATATTACTCCAGAGATCACGGCTGATTTCCCTCACAGCGATCATCGAGGCATGCTCGTGAAACCACTCCGGCGGGGACATTTCGTAGACGGGCAAGGTGGAGCCCCCCCAAATTCCAAGCTGTGGGAAGGAATTCCCGAGAGCCACGGCTTCCTCCAGATAGTCCGGGTTGAGCACATTGTCGTCATCCACGAACACAAGTAACCGCCCGAGCGCTGCCTCAACCCCGCGAATCCGCGCGAGGGCGCTTCCGGGTTCCCCGACACGCACATACCTGTGGCGTCCATGCCAGGAAATCGGCTCCGAATTTTCCAGGGGAATGTCAGAGGCACTGTCGACCAAGAGGAGTTCCCAACGACTTTTCTCGAGTGACTGGGCTTTCAACGCTTCAAGAACACGCTGAAAATACTCCCTTCTCGGATTTCGCGAGCAGATGATGACGCTGAGCTCCAGCGGTGCCTCAAGATTGGAAACGGTATCCATATTCCGCTGAGACGATGGGTTAGACCGCTGCATTCTCGGGAAAAAGCGGGGGACGCCTCCCGTTCAAAAGCAGCTCAACCGATGACGATGCATGGTTCAAGGCGTCGCGGATTACCGCTTCCATATCCATGTACCTGTAGGTGCCAAGACGTCCGAGAAAGGAGACTCTTTCGAGGGATTCGGCCCGTTCACGATAACGCTCCAAGATCTTCAGGTCCGAGGAAAAGCGTTTGGGATAATAAGGAATGTCATTGCCGGCGGTTTCCTTGCTGTATTCGCGGAAGGCCACGGTTCGCTCATGCCTCTCCCAAGGTGCGAAATGCTTGTGTTCATGGATTCTCGTGAAGGGCACTTCAATCCCGGGGTAGTTGATGACGGGATTTCCCTGAAAATCGCCCATGGCATCGATCCTCTCAAAGGTCATTGTCCTGTATCCCAGGCGTCCTTCCGAATAATCGAAGTATGCATCGATCGGCCCCGTCCAGAAAACATGCCGATAATCGTGCGGGATTGCTCCCGGATGCATGCGTTCGCCAAGCCGGACATGGATTGCCGGATGCATGAGGATCGATCCAATCACATCGCCATAACCCTCTTCGGGGATCCCGCAGAATTTCTTTTCGTAGTAATTGTCATCGTAATTGAAGCGTATCGGCAGACGCTTGAGGATGGAGGCCGAAAGCTCCCTCGGATCACATCCCCACTGCTTTGTGGTGTATCCCTTGAAAAATGCCTCGTACAGCTCGCGCCCCATCAGCTTGAGGGCCTGTTCCTCAAAGTTGGCGGGTTCCGCGATCGATGCATCACCCAAACCCGCCAGATACTCGGAGGCTTGGTTGGGATTCAACTTCAGACCGAAAAACTGGTTGATCGTGTGCAGGTTGATCGGCATGGAAAAAACCCCCCGGTCAATGACCGCTTTGACGCGGTTCACATATAACCTGAAGGATCCGTGGCGACGCACATAGTCCCAGACCTTCTCGTCGTTTGTATTGAAGATATGGGGGCCATAGGCATGGATCATCACGCCGCTTTGATCATCCCTGAACGTGTGGCAATTCCCTCCGATATGATTCCGCTCGTCGATGATATCAACGGTGCAGGGTAGTTGTTCCGCCAACTCCCTCGCCAGAACTGCTCCGGAAAATCCGGCGCCAACAACAAGATAGCGGTCCATTAGTTTGATTCCCTATTTTCACCCATGATTCCAGCGGTCCAACTTCGCAGCCGTCTGCGGAAATCCCATCTCCAAAACCACACTTTCTCACTGGGGGTTGCCTGCTCGAGATAGAACTTGCGGGCGGCATCCGCGGCCGCCGCATCCTGGCGTTCCAGGCTGGCCTGGAGTTGGAGGATCGCAAAGCGCTGGAGGAATCTCCTGGAACGTGCATAATCGTAACCCTGCACCCTCTCCCCCAGCATCCGGTAGAGACAGGCCAGATCCCTCAGATTTCCCGCACTCCGAACAAGTCGGCTCGTATCATTGCCTTGGAAGACCCTGTAAACTGAAAGTACCTCCGGCGAGAGAACCCCGGCACCTACATGAAAGGCCCGGGTCCACATCTCCACATCGGCCGTGTGGGGAAGGTTTTCCATGAATCCTCCCGTTTTTTCATAGAAGTCTCTCCTCATGACCATACCCGCACATTGGACCGAGGCATCCTGATCAAGATACACAGGCCCTTTGGCTGGTGATTCCAATAGCTTAAAACGGCGACTGACGCCGGTAAGGAATCCCTCTTCATCGGCAAAGAAAGATCTGGTTCCGAAAAGGGAGACTTCCGGATATTTGCCGCTCATGTTCTCGATCTCAGAGTAAAAGCCTGGCAGAACCCAATCATCACCGTGGAGGATGTGAATGAGATCACCTCGGGAGCGCTGGATGCAGGTATTAAAATTTGCAATGACCCCCTCATTGCGCGGCTTCCGGAAAAAATCAACCCTTCCATCGCCGATTGATCGGACAACCGCCTCGGGATCGTCACCGAGCGAGCAATCATCGACCACTTCGATCTGCATGAAATCAATCCCGGGTGCCTGCTGGAGGACGCTTTCCAATGTTTTCCGTAAGAGTTGCGCGCAGTTGTAGACAGGGATCATCACCGACCAACGCGGCCTGCGATTCCCCTCTTCAACTGGTTGGATCATGGGTGGCATCACGGTGTTTTAAGCACTTCTGGCAAGGGTTAACATCTCCTGGAACCGAGCAAGGCGGTCAGTTCTTCCATTTTCGAAGATCCCATCCCAGCAACTCCTCGACCTCCGAGAGATCATCCCGGTAGTAGTCATTGAGAATAGCGCGGTCTTTTTTTCCCAGTCGTATCGGTTGATCAAAATAGCCCTGACTGAAGGATTTCCTTACCCCGAGGGGGATCAGCGGCGTGACCTTGGAAACCAGGGGCCGAATTTTTGAGGAGAGAGTCCCCGACCAGAGAAGACTGCGCCGAGTGGGGGCCGTATTGATCCGGATTTTGGCGGGTGGATAACCCTTTGGATCGATGCCAAGGAAATCTGCGATCACTCCCAGGGTGGCCTTGTTGTCATTTTTCCAGTCGTCATAATTGAGGATGAGCATCTGCGCGGGATCGAACGCAGCCCTGTACCTCCGGATCATCGGCGCAAAATGGTACCGATCGGCGTAGTCCCAGGCATACTCCCAACCCGCCTGCCTCCGTCGGGACGATTCCCGGAATGCCTTCATGAAATCACTGATCGGTTCCCGCCGCATACGGCGCATCATGCAGTACATCGAGAAGGCGCAATCTGTGGGATTTCGCAGGATGATCATGATCCTCGAAGCCGGTGCATAGCGCCTGATCCTAGCCGGTGCATCGGGGTGAATGAGATAGATGGGACTGGCATCCAGACGCCATGGCTTGTTTCCCGAAGGATGATAGAGTTCAAGATAACGGTCTCTGTCGGTGATCGAATGTCCCGCACCATGGAGATGATCTTCGGGACCGTTCAACGATGGCATGCTTCCCTCATAGGCCATGAAATTGGGTTCCTTGATCCCTTCGGGTGCAAAGATTGAGGGATGCCTGGAAAGGACCGCATGAAGCGCCGATGTTCCGGCTTTGGCCGACCCGACAAGGTAGAGATTGGGAAATTGACCCTGCATATCAGGATGGGATCCTTCGTGTTGAAGCATTGCCGTTCCGGTGAATCAAATCATCCCGAATGATCTGCTCCGCAAGTTTTATTCCCGCACGCGCCGACTGATGATACATCCTACGATGGTGAGGAAGTCGCGACTCCTTGATCTTCATCCATAGGTTCTGTAAGACTCCCGGAGACCGGACCAGCCCTACCTCCCCCCGGAAATAACGGATCAGGTGAAACGATGCGGCATTACCCTTTGTGATTGCTTCCAAATAATCAGGCTTGCACCGGTGTGGCGGAATGAGATGGATGAGTTTGAGGGATCGGAACACCCCCCGACCATAACCCTCGTCGCAGACGGAAAGGACAAGATCGATATCCTCCGCCCCGAGAATGCTAGCGGGTTTTCTTCCCAAGAGCCGCCTGCGGGAATCCTCTTCGACGATTTTTGCATACCGCCGCGCCAGGTTTGTGCGGACGCTCATACCGGCGCCGATGACCCAGGGATCCCTCATTCCCGGCACATTGCTCCACGAATCACGACTGATCTCCCTCACGCTGATCTCCTGCTCGTATTCCCCGATCCATTCGGGGGGAGGAGACTCGTATTCGGCCAGAACCGATCCACCCCAGACACCCAGTTTGGGAAAGTGACGCGCAATGGACAGGGATTCCAGCAAGTAATCGGGATCGAGAATCGTGTCGTCATCGACAAACACCAGAAGTTCCCCGAAGGCCTCCCCGATGCCCCTCATCCTTGCGGGGAGCAGTCCCGGCCTCTCCTCCCTGAAGTACCGCGCACCCGGATGCCATGAAAGGTCAATTCGGGACTCAAGCGGATTTTCGGAGGCGCTGTCCACAAGCAGTAAGTCCCATTGATCCACGGGAAGTTTCTGGGCCCTGAGTGACTCGAGAACGCGAAAAAGATAATCAGTCCTGGGGTTGTGCGCACAGAGGATAACGGAAACCTCCGTGTGACCAGCGTGACATGCTTCCAAAGGCACTCCCATGTCAGTTCTCCTCGGTGATGATCATCGACTGGAGGGCCATCCCGAATGCATCGGGGTCCACGATGAAGTCGAAAGGACTCAGCGAACAACCGGGTTCGCGCGTCCCGACACTGCGACCGGGAAGGTAAGCGAACTTAAGGCCGGCGGCCTCCGCAAGGGTGTAGTAAAACGGAAAACAATGATCCGAGGGGGTGAGTTCCAGCAGGCGAGTTCCGGGACGGCAAAAGAGGGCGTTGACGAGCCCAGCGCCGTGAGGGCCGACAACGATGCTGCTTTGGGAGAACAGTTCCGCGGGATTATCCTTGCGGTGATCGAAACACTCGAATCCATAACGTGCCAGAATGACCAGCAGATCGGCCTCATTGGCCACTTTCCTAATTCCTCCACGCGGCACGTAGAGTCTTCGCCGCCCGGTTTCGACCGACGGGGAGAGCGTCTCCCTCAGGAACTTCACGATCCAGGGGGGCGGCGCATCATGCTTCGCAGGACTGGTTGGTGCCAGGAGGATCTCCGCCTGGATCATCGGCGCTGAATCCGAAAAAACAACCTTGTCGATGGGGACACCCGCCGCCGCCATGATATTTTTGGCAAATTCGCCCGGCGGCTTGCTGCAGTAGATATGATCAATGTCGGATGGCGAGAATCCCGCCCGGAGGAAGACGGCATACCTACCCAGACAATCGAGCAGGAAGTGAGCATAATTCCCCCCCCAATCACTGGCCAGAGTGAGGGTTGCCCCCGGAAGGCGACGGGGTTTATGAAAGCTCCGGGGCAACTCGTTCCATCTCCAGGGATTCCTGTCCCTCGTGTTTTCGCAGAACCATTTGTTGCTGTTCGTAAAAACCCATCCGTCGGACCCGGTCACTTTAGCATCCCGGAGACGCATGACACCGGTTTCCGGATAAGTGGGGAAACAGCGTGCCGTGATATCGCACTCAAGATCGCCGAACCGCGTGGGCGTGGAACGCGATACCGTTTCCTCACGTGTGACCTGCATCCACTCCCCCAATCCGTGCTGTTCCATTTCCCAACGGGTGATGTTGCCGTTCGGAGCCCCGTGAATCCATCGCTTGAATGGGTTGATCGCTGACTTGAGGGATCGCTTTGCCCGGGTGAGGAAATAGAAATTCATACTCTCGGAGTCCAGTTCTTTGACTCTTCAATTCCAGCTTCGGAATTATTCTCCATCAAGGAGGCGTGTAGCGTGCAGTCATCGCTGTACAAATCGCGGATGAAGGCCTGATTTTTCGGTTCAAGTGAGGCCAACTCCTTTGACTCTGAATTATTCAACCGCGGGATCGTCACCTCACGGTCGAGCGCCATCGACAGATAGCCTTCCACCAAGTCCATCCTCTCCATGGGCAGGAGATGATCAATCGAGATCCCTCCCTCATTATCCATTAGGAACTCCACCTGGGGAATGAAATGGATCTGGGAGACAATCCTCTTTTGGAACTCTTCCTTCCGCATGGCTTCGGCCAATTCGTCGGGATCACGGAAGGATCCCAGGACTTCTTTCCCAAAAACCTCATCTTCGGGAGTAATTCCTCCTTTTTTCAGAAAATGGAAGGCGGAAACAAAGCGTTCCACCGGATCCCTCATTACTGAAAACGTGGTGATCCTCCTCGATGACCGTGGAAACCAGGAGTGCCAGTCCCTGATTTTCTGGTGACCTAGTGTCGGTATTCCGTAAAGCGTCATGCAGATGCTGGTTCCCGCCGCTTTCGGTATGTGGATGAAAAGGAGACCGGACCGCTTCACAGCCTCGGGAAAAACCGCTACCCCCGTGTACGCCCTGATTCCCTCCCATAGAAGGGGGCAATACTTGCGGGTGACGCGGGAAATATTCTGCCTCATCGGTGCTGATAAGAGACCTTCGGTGCCATGGTTCCCGAGACGGGGATCATCTGTCGGGATACGGCACGATATCGACCCGCTCAACCGGCATCCTGTAACCACACCAGACGCGTTGAGGACCTATGACATGAACTCTTGTGCTCCCAAAGGAATGCACGACGACCTCCCTCCCTCCCTTTGCGAAGATCTGGACATTCACCAGATAATGTCCTGCAGCCAAATCGACCATCGGAATCTCCATGGAGATTCGCGAATGACCCTTGGGTATGGCGGAGAGACGTGAAGAAAAATCAGCCTGTCCTTCAATGATGCGTTGGTGACTCATGAAAAACAGATTGCAACTTCCTACAGGAATCTCCTCACGGGAGGAGATTTCAAAATGAATGCAAAGTGCTCCACCCGTCTCCGTTAATCCCCCTCCCTCCTGAGTCAAGGGCCTGAAATAATCAATGGCAGGATGCAACTCGGGGGCTTCGGATTCCATAACCTCGGATGAGACCAGTTTTTGATAAGTGGAAAGCCCTTCATCCGTGGCTCCGTAAAAGTGCGGAACCCCGCGCTCCAGAAGAAGAACCCGGTCACAGATCCTTGTCACATGCCCCAGTTCATGGGAGACAAAGAGAATCGCGCTATTACGAGAAATCTGGCCGATTCTTTTCAGGCACTTGGATCGAAAGGAGAGGTCTCCCACTGCAAGCACCTCGTCGAGGATAAGCACATCGGGATCCATCGCGGTGGCCACCGCAAATCCGAGCCGCACCTGCATACCCGAACTATAAGACTGAACGGGGGAGTCGATGAACTCCCCAATCTCCGCAAAATCGATAATATCATCAATCTTACCATCGATTTCCTTCTTTGATAAACCAAGTAGTGAGCCGTTCACATAGACGTTTTCGCGCCCCGTCAGGACGGGGTTGAATCCCGCACCCAGCGCAATGATCGCACCGACTCTTCCCCGGACCTCAATGAAACCTGAATCCGGTTTGATCAGGCCGTTAAGCATCCTAAGCAGCGTGGTTTTTCCTGCGCCATTCCTGCCGATCAATCCAAGGCATTCTCCCCGACGAACCTCAAAGGAAATCTCCCGGTTTGCCCAGAATTCACTTGGACGAAGCATGATCCCGCTGGACGGGAGGCTTTCCTTGGCATGGGGGAATGGAAAGAACTCATGCAGCGCATCACATACCCCATAGAGCAGGGACTTCTTGAAGTCCCTGCAGAATATTTTCCCGATATTCTCCGCTCGCACGAGAACGTCGCCCTTCGCAGTCGAAGCAGATCCGTACAGGGAAGAAGAATTTATCGATACTTGTTCACTCATCAAATCTTAGGGATGAGGACTGCTTTAGCCTCCCATTCTCGCAATCAAGTGAGGCATCGCGATCCGAAACGCAATCCAGCCGATCAAGAGCACCAATAATGATGCGAAAAAAACGTAGAGGAAGGGCCCCAGATGCGTCAACTCCTGACCAGTGAGAGTCTGCCTTGCAATCATGATCATCGGACTAACCGGATTCCAGGTAGCCAACCAGCCCGCAAGGCCGATTGTCCTGGCAGGATACACCACAGGGGTAAGCAGCATCCAGAATGAGGTGACGAGCGGTATCGAACGTGCGACATCTCCGTACAATGCTCCGACTGGCGCAACAGCCAGTCCGCAGGCCGTTCCCAGAAGGATTAGTCCGATGATAGTGACGGGAAAGAAAAGAAGTCCCGAATTCGGTTTTACGTGAAAATAAATAAGGACGCCTATAAGCAGGACAAGTCTTACTAGAAAGTTGAAAAGCACCATGGCCATGCCGGCGACTAGAATGGATTCCCTCGGGAAATTGATCTTGGCGAGCATCGACCGTGCCTGAAGCAAAGCATTCACGGGAGCGTTCAACGCATCCACGAACACCTGCCAGAGCAGCGCACCGATCATGGCAAAAGCAGCATAGGGAAGCACCGTCTGACCGATCGTGAACAATCCCTGCGTGTTGAGAAAAACAAAGGTCAGGGAGCTGATCAACGGGGGAAGAAAAGCCCAGAGATACCCAAGATAGCTCTGCCGGTACTGGGCGCTTACATCACGGAGAAAAAGCCTCCAGGCCAACTCTCTTCCTCCCCAGAGATCACCCAGCATCTCCTTCAACATGACGCCGGGATGGGTCAGCAGCGGCTGGGGGGAATACCGCCGAATCATCGAGTGCTGTGGTTGGTTCATATTTTTTTCTGACCCATGGTTGGCGCCATGAACTACAGGCCGGCTCCCTTTTTCTGATAGACCCTCACGTAGTCCACGAGGAACTGTGCGGGGAAGACCGCATCCCTGAACCCCCTGTTCCTTCGATTGAGAGCCAGGTTGAGAAGGATATACTGGGGTTTGCGGAAAGGATTGTCCGTCGTGATATTGTCAATGTCCGCAAGGAAGATCCTATTCGCCAGCAGCCCGTCGATAATGAAGTCGATCCTGTCCGGATACCACTCCATTGCATAGACATGGAATCCCGTGGTGGCTCCCTGAACAGGTGTCACCCGGAAGCGGAAAAGAGAGTTTGATGTTCCCGAAAGATTCAGATGCCGAAGCGGCTTGAAGTGGAGAACAGTCATGATGCCACTCATCGGATCGCCATTCCACTGCCACATACGTTCCATGATGTCGATTTCACCACAGACTGGCCAAGGCACACCGGGAAAATCAGCACCGAGTGTCCAAAAGGCAGGCCAGGTTCCGGCCTGATCGGGAAGCTTGGCCCGGACCTCGAACTTGCCGTAGAGCCAACTCTCCCTCCCCTTCGTGCAGATGCTTGCCGAACTGTAATCATGGGTGACACTGCTATCGAGGGTCTTCGTTTTCCGGAAGGGATTGAAGACCTCCCCGTTAAAGACCTTTCCCTTCAGGGCCTCAAGCACCAGATGCCCGTTCTCCACGCGCACATTCCGCGGGCTTCTTGTATAGCATTGCGACTCGCCGTTGCGGACCATCCCGCGTTCATAGTCCCATTTTTTCGGATCAGGGGGGCCGTTGTACTTGAATTCATCGGACCAGACGAGCTTCCAGTCATCCGCCCTGACCTGGGGAGAGAGGCCGGAGAGCATCAAAAGGATCAAGGCAAGAACAGTGGCCGTTTGCCCACGGGCAATCCGGGAGGTTCGCATGGTTTTCTCCGCCGAATCATACAGGGGGATGCAGGTCAGGCATGCTGCCGCCCTTGGTCCTTCGGTAGTTCCCCGAGACCTTGTCATGCAGCCGCTCGTGGAATGTAACGGTCGTCCGTTCAATACCGATTTTTGTGCCTTTTCTTCCCCCCGTCACCCGAGGTGTTCCGGTACTCGGAGTACTTCCCTCCATAGTAATAGTAGTAATAGTATCCCGCTCCGCTGCGCTTCATGCGGTTCAGGATGACACCCGCGATCTCAGCATCGGTATCGCGCAGAAGATGGATGGCCCTGAGGATGGCATGCCGAGAAGTGCTCTCGGTCCTGACCACCATCGCGACGGTCTTGATCTTCGAGGCAAGGATCAGTGCATCGCTCACCGCATGGATCGGAGCACTGTCGACGATGATGCGCTCAAAAAGTCCGGGCAGTTCCTTAAACAGGGCATCCGCCTTGGCATCGGCCAACAACTCGGCTGGGATTGGCGAGCGGTTTCCCGCCGTCATGAGAAAGAGGTTCGGCACCCGGGTCGGGACGATGACCTCATCCAGCGTGGCCTGTCCGGCGAGGTAATCGCTCAGGCCGGGACGCTCCTCTCCGTTAAGCATGGCATGATGAAGCGAGGGGCGCCGCAAATCCCCGTCAATCATGAGAGTTTTCTTGCCGAGAAGGGCAAACGAGGCGGCAACATTCACGGAGCAGAAAGTCTTTCCCTCCGCCGGGATGGCACTTGTCAGCAGCAGCGTGTGGGTATCGAGCTTTGCATCGAGAAGCATGAGCGATGTCCGTAGGGTTCGGTAGCTTTCCGCCATCGAGGAGTTGGGATTGTCCACAAGGCTCACGGGATAGTGTTTGGGGCGGCGACGGCTTCGTCTCCTTTTTTCGGAAGCCAGAGGATCAGCCAGAGGATCAGCCAGAGGATCAGCCAGAGGATCAGCCAGAGGATCAGCCAGAGGATCAGCCAGAGGATCAGTCGGGAGCTTTTCATCCGGAATTGATCCGAGGACCGGCAGTTCCAGAAGTGCCTCCGCCTCGTCCACGGATCGGATGCTCGAACTCAAGCGGTCATGGATGAGCACTCCGGCGATTGATCCGCCCAAGAGCAGAATAACTCCCACCAGAATATAACGGAACGAGGCGTCAGGCATCGGACTGGAGCTAACCAGCGGTTCCTCGATCACACTCAGGGGGGATGTCTCCTCACCCGCCTTGACACCCGTCTCCTTCATACGGCTCACAACCGATTGATACAATGCCGTATCCGACTCCACTTCCCGAACCAGGACATTGTAGGGGATGGCAAGCTTGCTCAGCTCCAGCGATCTTTGCTCTTGTTCCTTCAGCGATGCTTGTAACTTGTTCTCTGTTTCGGTCGCCTTCTCGTACTGGTTTTGAAGTTCTCCTCCGGCATTGTTAAGTGCCTGTCGTAGCTCCGCCTTAAGGCCCGCAATTTTAGCCTGCTCTGCAATATAGAGCGGGTGACGGTACATATACCGTTGCTTCAGAGTTTCAAACTCCGATTCCGCCAGAATAAGCTTATTCCTGCACTCGGCGACCTGGGGCAGGCTTGCGATGCTAGTGATATTCAGCAGATCCTGCGTCTTGGAAGGATCGGTTCGCCTGTACTGCTCCAGATCGGCTTCGATTTTCAGCCGTGCATCCTGAGCCTGAGTCACCGAGCCGGCAACTTGACGTAATTTTTCGACAATGATGTTCTGATTCTGCTCGAGCGAGACGGCATTGTGCTCCTCCTTGTAGCGTTGGAGAGCCGCCTCCGAAACCTGCAGCTTTTCCTTCAGTTTGGCAGCCTCGTCGCTCAGGAACTCGTTGGCGACCTTGGAGGCTGAGGAGCGTTGCTGGTAGCTCTCAAGGATGAACTGTTTGACCAGGGAAGAGGCGAGCGTACAGGCCATCTGGGGATCGGTATCCCTTCCGAGAATCTGGATGATTCGTGTCCCTTTCTGAGGAAAGATGCGGTAGTGCGAGGAGAGAATGTCGCACATTTGATCCTCCGAGTAGTTCCCCCCGTTGATTTTGCGCGGAAAGAATCTGGGGTTGTTCTCGAGATGGTTCGACTTAATCACGCGCAGCAGAACATTTCGGCCAGTGAGCGCCTGAACGACCGTATTGATGTACTCAGGTGTCCCGGGAGCTTCTTGGGTCACATTTTCAACCTTGAGCACCTTTTCTTCGGCGGAAGCGACATTGATCAGAGCCTCGGATTCATAAACTCTCGGTTTCCCTCCAAACAGACGAATCAGCGCGACCGTTCCAAGGATCATGATGATGGCAATGATCCAGATCCTCTTAAGAAGCAGGAAAACGATGCGCCTGAAATCAATTCCCTCCTGGCGGTGGATTTCGAGCATCCTAGGTACCGCCCGTTTTTCGCCAGATTTCAGTTCGGGAGGAACAGAGACTCCCTCTCCCGATGGAAGAGGTTCGAGTGGATCGGGAGTCGGATTACTTTCAGACGTCATGAGAAATTAAAAAATAGATTCACCGATCGTAATGATGTCCCCGGCACGGATCATAAAGGTCGAACTGCCGCTGCCACCTGCCATTTTCTTGGCATTGAGCTTTAGGATTTTGTCCGTGTCCCCTTCTTTCCTTTTGACCGTTACTTTGCTGGGATCAGCCACTCTCGTGTAACCGCCGGCGAGACCAACCGCCTGAAAGAGGGGAATCTCTTCCTCCCCCTGCATATCGTAAGCGCCGGGATGAGAGATCTGCCCCAACATCGTATAGAATTTCTTAGCGAAGGAGCGAACCGTGATACTGATTTGAGGATTAACCAGAAATCCGTCCTTATAACGGCTCTGCAGAAAGCTGGAGGCCTGCTCGATGGTGAGTCCGCCGATTTTAGCTGAGCCGATCAAGGGAAAAATAGCGGTACCATCTCCCGAAAGCCTTACCACGGCATCAAGATCAGCTTCCTGATAGACACGGAAGTCAAAAAGATCACCGGGGCTGAGCTTGTAGTTGGAAGAGACGGTTTCCGCCACCACGGGTGCGGTCACCTGAGCCCTAACCGATGCCGGCACCCCGAAACAAGTGATGGCCAACACCATCGCAATGGTCAGAACTCCCGCCTTGGCATGAATGTTGAATGCTGTTCCGCGTATGAAAAAATTTGGTTTGATCATCAAAAAGTAGACTTCAATTGTATTCCCGCCTGATTGTCCTGCCAACCGTAGGTTTGCTCCTCGTTGGAGATATTGGTACGGATCTGGTAGTAGATCCTGAGGGACAGCCTGTCATCCTTGAGGAAGTTGTATTGGAGGCCGGGCATGAGGAAGTAGTAGTTGTCCACACGCCCGCTCTGCAAGGTGGAAAGATTGGAGATGTACTGGTCGTTTTCCATGCCGAATTGCAGATCAGGCTGCCAGCGGGTCCACATTTGGTGATGGATCCCTAAGGCCACTCCGGTGGCGATGTAGTCCTGGCCCTGCAGGGAAGCCGAGTTGTTGAGATTCCTGTATGCGGTCAGGTTGCAAGTCGTAGAGGCATTCGGCGTGTAGGTTGATCCTAGACTAAAGACACCCAAGCCAAAAGAACTCTGTCCACCGGAGGCGTACTCGTTGAACTCAAATCCCCCTAACGCCTGCAGGCTCAGCTTCCCGGTGAAGAGGTAATTCGCGACGCCGCTCAACGTCTGGTACCGTTGATCGGGGCTGCCTGCGACCGTATTTACCCCCACCAAAGCCTGCGGTCCGAGAGAAATCTTGGGAGTGAGCTGATAGGAAGGAGAGAATCGAACCTCGTAAAACTCAGAGTCCTGGAGACCCGGACCGCTAAAGATTTGTCCACGCTGTGCGAGCGTGAGCGTCAGGGTCGTCTTGGGCGAGTAGGGATGGATGAAATCAAGCGTGTTCTGCACATAGGTCCCCTTCACAAAACTCCCGGTGTCTCTGTTGGGGCCGTTGATGTAGCTGTACATCGAACTGAAATGAGTCTTGAGAATATGCCAGGAGTATTGGGCTTCCAGTTGTGCGATCTGATCCAGGGAATTTTCCTGCGGAGCCTTGCCGTACATGTTGTAGGTTGCGTAGTAATCAGCCACCAGAAAAGCCTCGTTCTTGGATAGGAAATCCCCATACTCGGCGCGGAATCCCAGACCCAGCGTCGTGAGACTGCTCGCGACGGGATTGCTTTTCGTGATGTAGATGTTGCTGTCGTACTCGAACTGGGTGAAGAGTCGGGGCACGATACGCCAAAGATGGCGGGATTCCTCATTGGGCACCTCCACTATTTCCCTCGGAAGATTCATCGAGGGTGCTCGAGTCATGTTATCCCCGGGGATCGCGGGCTCCAGGTGATCGGCATCATCGGGGTTAGTCGCTTCCTCAACGGAGACGAGTTGATTCGTGTCCATGGGAGAGACCGGGTTATCGGACTGAAGCAACGTCTCCGAAGGCGCGTTCAGGTCGCCCGCCGTCATCGGCTTCAAAGGGGAATCGCTTCCCTGCTGATCAGCATCGGGACTCGGAGGGCTGGGTTCCGTGGGACTACCGTTTAGATTTGGCACAGCACGCCACGGCTTCATCACTCCAGAGACTCCCTGACCATTGGTGCCTTGATCGGGTGGTGGTGTCGGCAGACCGCGTCCCCCCTCGAGGATCGCCCCGGCATCACTCGGATTCGCGCTCTGTCCACACACCGTCGCGCCGCAGGCCAGCAAGGCAACGGCAAACAGGTAGCGGAAAGTGAACCCCGGAAACATGAGCACGGAAATGCGGAGACCTAAAAGTGAGGCGAAACAGGCGGTGGGGTGAACACCGGAGTAGGACTAGAACCTGGTTCTATGGTGGTCGGATTCTGCGTCGTACCACTTTCCGTTGCATTATCAAGAACGCCGTTGACAGATCCACCACTGGCGACCTGTCCGGCAGCAGCCATGATCTGCTCCGCCATGGCGGGATCCGCAGCGGCCGCCGCCTTACCAATCGCCACTGCCTGGGATGGAGCAGCAGTCATTGCTGCCTCGGCGATTGCCACACCCAGTGCCGGCGCCGCGGCAATAGCCGCCGTGACAATGGTAGCGGCTTGCGAGGGAGCCGCCGTGACTGCGGCGAAGACAATGACCTTGGCATAGGCAGGAGCGGCGGCCACGCATGCGGTAACAATTGCAGAGGCGTATTCAGGTGATGCTGTGACAGCCGCTTCCGTGATCGTCAACACAGCAGCTGCCGCTTCAGGAGTGGAAAGTCCCGAGCTTGTGACCACGGCGATGGCGGTTTTTGCTATGGCGGCGGCGGCGGGACAGGAGGAAGACTTGGCAAAGGCAACATCTTCCGCATGAAGTGATGGCGGCATCGATGTGGCTAGAGCCATGACGCAAGCGACCGAGGGGGCCATCGACAACCATCGATGCCAGTTATGATTCAAGCGGGCTGGTCTGTTCATTTTCATGATGGTTATCGTGTCATGGTGATGCGGATCGCACCGATCCTCACGAGGGATTCGGAGTCGATTTGCACGCTGCTGGGGCTCGTGTTTCCGATGATCCCTCCCTTGCTGACGCTGAGTTCCTGCATCACTCCGTCGGCTTTGGCCAGGATCGGAAGCTGGCGTCCGTCAGCCAGACGCACGGTGATGATCTTATCACCAACATGGACCACATCACCCGCATGCTTATGCACGGCGATGACCCGCGCCCCCATGGGGCCAGCGATCTCCTTGGTCTCGGTATGTTTTTTGATGACCCTTTCGTAGGCGGCCCGGACCTCTTTTTTGTCACCGAGCTTTCCCTCCTCTTTCAGCTTGGCAAGCTCGGCCCGCATCTCCTCCTCCGGAGGGGAGAGCGTCGAGGCCGGATCGGGTGTCGGCATGGCTGCCGGGGAGGGCACCGCCTTGGCGATTGCATCGGCCTGATCCGGGAGAGCTTCCTTGGCCGCCGAGGCAATCACTGTGGAGACCGAGGGAGCCGCCGTGGCTGCCGCGGAGACAATCTCTGTGATTGAGGTAGGTGCCGCCATCGCTGCGGTCAGGATCACGTGGCGGATGGCCGTCAACGAATACTCCGAGGACTGGGCAATGAGGGCCAGCGGCTCCGGCCCGTAGGGTGATGCATCCGGAGACATACTGACGGACTCGACGACTCCATCCGCCGTGGACGTGTACTTCATCGGCTTTCCCTGGACATCCATGACGGCAAGGGTCTGACCGGTAGTCACTCGTTGTCCTAACTTGACTACCACCCTCGTGACCTTGGCCCCGTGGATATTAGCGGGCATTTTCTGCGGGATCAGACGCCCCCCCTTGGCCAACTCGGCCACAGTGTAGGAGACGACTTCCTTGGCCTTGTCAGGATTCTGAAAGAGTGCCGCCTTCACGGCAGTGGAGAGTTCCCCGTTGGAAGCAGTCTGGAGAGTGATTCCAGGTGGAAAGACCAGAAGGGAAGAAGAGGGAGGGGATGGAGGATGTTGACCCCACCCATCCAAGAGACCACCAGCTAGGAAAAGAATCGCTATCTGAACACAGGTCGCCCGCATCTTGGAAAAGAGAGATGATGACAGATTTTGATTCATTTCGATGGCGACTTATAACAGTGCTTCTCCCTTTAATTGTCCAATTTATTCACAATTACGGAAACGTCACGAAGAAGAAAAAATCTTGAATTCCCGCCCTCTTGTTGATCTGAGTTTTTTATGCCCCATTCAAGGGGGTCAGGTCAAGGGGGTCAGGTCAAGGGGGTCAGGTCAAGGGGGTTAGGTCAAGGCTCCTAACATATCATTATCACGACTGGAAATCGGGAGCTATTTATTAATACATTATGCGCTTGGCAATATTTTTATGCTTTATTGCGACCGGATACCGGTGAGTTTTCCATGACCCTCCACTCCAAAAAAAGAACCAGGCCAGCATGACTGCCGACCTGGCCTAACCCACTATGATACTGAAGATTAACCTTAATCAGTAGCCGACCAAGGAAAAAATGGGAGTTGAATTCGTCCACTGAAGATGGATCGCCCCCTCATCGACATTTGCCGTCCTAGTGACGTTATTAGTAACATCACTCAAGGCAATTGTTCCATAGGAGATCGGGTTTGCACCGCTATTCAACTGAGCTGTGGTGTAGGATTTGATCTGGCTCGCAAGTGAACTTGCCACTGCCGTGGCCGTACCATCGGCAGACGGAGCAAGAAGAACATGGACAAACGACCAGAGAGGGTAGGCCCCAGACTTAATGGTCTCGATATCGAAGGGCACTCCTCCTATGGAGAGGAACTGCCCGTGACCACTGTACACCTCTGCTGCACCTGAGTAACCAATAAGGTAGCTAGTTCCTGGGAGGTTGGTATTGATTCCATTCGGGATGCCGTTTGTGCTATTGGTCGTACTTAGCACGGCGCTCACCAAAGTCGAACCCGAACTATAGCCGCCATTGCCGGAACCGCTTAATTTACCATCGATCACCTCGGCAGGCCATGGCACCACAAGCGAGTTGGTGCTGCTGCTTGAGTTGCTCTGGTAAAGTGTTCCATCGCTGTAGTTCAGGATCTGTCCGGGATTCAGCACGGCATACTGTTTCACGGTATTGTTCACTCCGCTTGATTTCAGCGAGGATCCCAGCCCTATCAAGGCAAGCAGATTGGCCCTTGCTCCGGAGTCGATATTGCGACCCGCAAGGTAGATGCCTGCATTGGTATCGGCGAGACGGCTAGTCACCTCATACCCATTGATATAACCGTTCGTGGCCAGTTTTTTAAGCTGAGCCTGGGTTATATTATAGACGGGTGCCCCAGGCACCGTGAAGAGCGCAAAACCACCGGCGGCGACGATTGTGTCTGACTGGGCGGCCAGATACACATTGGTCGCGAGTGCGGTAAGATTCGTAGAGATCACCCCGTTGCTCTGGTATCCATTGGTCGAGTAGTAAGCGACCTTGGCTCCCGGCGAGAACGGGGAACTCTGCTGGTAGGTATCCACCACACCGAGTGTTGCCGTGGCATTGGTGATCGCTCCCAGGGCGGTGCTGTTTGTTGCCACCGGAACACTTCCACTGCCGCCTATGACCACTGGATTCCAGAATGCCAGGGTGTTCGGGATCTGGGACGTATTCGTGAAGTAGTTAGTCGTCTTGACAAGACCGTTCGTCAAGATCGTCTTGTTCGTGGCATAGCTCTGGTAGGTTGGACCCGTGACAGACTGGATGCCTGCTTCCGATCCGACCCAGTAGGCAGAGATATAGGTGTTTGTATTGGCACCCCCAAGTTGCCAGACTGCGTGATACGCCTTGGTGATGCTGTTGGTGTCAAAGGCAATTCGCCTACCTGCCGGACTCTGGGTATTATTGGTGGCAAGGTAATCGATTGCTGTATTGGCTAGAGCACGGAAGGCCGTTGCTCCTGTGATGTAGATAACTTTGGGGTTACTTTGGGCATGTCCTGACGTGAGACTCGCTGCCGCTATTAGGGCAGTGAGCGCAATATATTTTGGTGATTTCATTTTTTTTGAGGTTTCGGTTTTTGGTAAGATTTATTTATATCCATTATAATAGTCGTGTATATTTATGTGAAATTTTACGACATCGCTGTCTTAGGTTTTTTTTCTGCTTGGATATTCATTTTTATTATGTTGAACGGATTTATTCTAGGTCGTGTTTGAGATTATACACGATCCGTTTGGTCGTCAATCAGTTTTTTTTATACTCATCTAATTGATTAACCCAAAGCTGCTTTGAGAATCGATTCAGGGGGAACGTCGAAGAGGAGCTTGGAGTAATCCGCTTTGGAAACTCTCGATGGCTTCAGCCAGGCGAGAGCGCGATTAAGCATTACCTTGTTAACGATGACCTCATATTTAAAGCGGACCGAAAAAAAAACCCCGGAGTTTCCTCCGGGGCTTCTTCTTGAATTGAGTGATACGTCTTGGGCTACATCTTAGACATGTACAAAATGCGACTGTCCAAGAATATCATTTGGGGCATCTGAGCCAGTGTAGTTGATATTGGCGATCAACTTGGTACCGCTATTCGAGATATCGAATAACTGCTCATTATAGGCCGAGGCACCGGAGCCCCAAGATCCGCTGACCAAGGAGTAGTCCGAGGCGTCGCTTCCCGTACCGCTGTAATCGTGGAGTTGAAGTGTGTCAGAAGCACTGAAGTTCTGGATCAAGGCTACACCACCATTGCCATAGGCATTGGCAGTTGTATCACCGAGGATGAATAGATCAGCACCGGATCCAGCCGAAAGCGTATCGCTCGTGG
>CAIPWR010000083.1 GCA_903868795.1 uncultured Spartobacteria bacterium
CACTCGACGGGTCTTCCTGTGAAGGCGGAGTACAAGGGGCATGTCTGGACCTGGGATTTTATCTGCGACGGAACCACCAGAGGCGGAGCTCTGAGGATGCTCACCATCCTTGATGAGTATACCCGTGAATGCCATGTGCTACGGGCGGACCGGGCTCTGAAGAGCGGGGATGTTCTGGAGTGGATGAGCCGGGCAATCCAGCAGCATGGAGCCCCAGCCTATCTGCGAAGCGACAACGGGAGCGAGTTCATCGCCAAGACGGTTCAGAAGTGGCTCTTGGAGAATCGGATCAAGACGATCTATATCGAGCCCGGCAGCCCGTGGCAGAACGGCTACGTGGAGAGCTTCCACGGACGCCTGCGGGACGAATGCCTCAACCGTGAGCAGTTCTGGACGCTCACCGAAGCCCGCGTCGTCATCGAGGACTACCGCAGGGAATACAACACCTTCAGGCCGCACAGCAAACTGGGCTATCTCAGCCCGGCACGCTTCGCGGCAAGGAAGACCGCACCATCCCCGTCTCCGGTCGGCCTACGGCCTCCCTGCGCCGGGGATGGACAAACCAACGTCAACAACCTACAACCCAAAACAACCCTTAAAGACTAACTCTCATGTGGTCCAACTTCCCGAGTCCCGTCATATCTGACGTGACCTCGCGGATCCCTCGGCATCGTATTGCCTTGCCACACTCCAAAACTCCTGCGCCGCTATAGTCCATTTTCTTCTCGTAAATGGTATAAACACCCCACTTCTCCCCCATGAAAAATACCCCTACTTTTTTCCTAGCTGCAACCTTCCTTCTGGCACCCCTGTTCATTGGTCAGGCTGCTGAACCCGCACCGACACAATTACCGCGCACCCAGTTCCTCCAGGATCAGCCTTGGCCGGATGACAAGGGCATTCATATCAATGCTCATGCTGGCGGAGTAATGTTCCATGACGGAGTCTATTACTGGTTTGGCGAGAGCTATGCGGACAAAAAGAACCCCGCACCCCAACAGACCGGAGTTCACTGCTACTCCTCAAAAGATCTCCTGAACTGGAAGGACGAGGGAGTCGTACTCGGACGGGTGAAAGATCCCAAGAGCGACATCACCGAGGGATCTCTCATCGAGCGTCCCAAAGTCATCTACAATGCCAAGACAGGAAAATTCGTCATGTGGTTTCATCTGGAACTCAGCGGTCAGGGCTACCGCGCCGCTCGCAGCGGAGTGGCGGTGTCAGACACGCCGACAGGCCCCTATACCTATCTACACTCCGAACGCCCAGATGCCGGAGTCTGGCCGCTGAATGTCACCGAGAAGCAGAAGGAGGGAGGCAACGATGCCGAGACACTCAAAAAGATGACCTTTGTCGGCGGGCCAAATGCCGAAACGCCCAAACACAACATTCTCGTCCGCGATTTTCCGGGCGGTCAGATGGCTCGAGACATGAACCTCTTTGTGGATGAGGATGGCAAAGCCTATCATGTTTTCTCCTCCGAGGAAAACAGCACCCTCCACATCTCGCAATTAAGCGACGATTACCTTTCACATAGCGGAAAGTGGATTCGCATTTTTGAGCATCGTTGGAACGAGGCTCCTGCACTCTTCAAGCACGATGGGAAGTACTGGCTGATTTCGTCTGGATGTAGTGATTGGGATCCCAACACCGCACGACTCGCTGTTGCCGACTCGATCTTGGGATCATGGAAAGAGCTGCCGAATCCTCTGACTGACGGCACCCTTCCCAAAGCGACTCCGCGCACGACCATTGAGCAGTGGAAAAAGCTTGGCCAACCCTCGGTCGGAGGTGATGGCAAAAACAACCTCGGTGCTGGAAAAACCTTCGGTGGTCAAAGCACCTGCGTCCTGCCGATTCAGGGGAAACCCGGTGCCTTCATCGCGATGTTCGACATCTGGCGTCCGAAGGATCAGACCACCAGTGCCTATGTCTGGCTGCCCGTGGTTTTTGAGGGGAAAAATGGGAACAGCCTCAGCATCCCTTGGCGGAATGGCTGGGATCTCTCAGTCTTTGATAAATCCCAGGGCCAATAAGACTCTTCTGATTTTCCACCCTCCAAAAACTAAGACCCCTTACCATGTTTAAACGCCTTCTGTTTCTCCTCATTATTGCACTCATTGGTGGATTTCTATTTGTGATGATTCGCAACAACGAATCCCCGCAGCAGGCATGGCAGCAGATTTTGACTCCACTGGAGACACTCATCGCTCCCAAGCCTGCGCCA
>CAIPWR010000084.1 GCA_903868795.1 uncultured Spartobacteria bacterium
ACGGTCATCATGCAGTTGGCGACAGCCGTGGCGACAAGATCCGTTGGTGAAAAACTCTCTCCCTTACCATGGTTATCGACAGGGGCATCGGTGATCAGCTTGATGCCCGAGGGACCATGGGTGGCGGTGCAGCGGAGACCGCCGTCATAGATGGAAGTGATGGTGACCATATGGTGAGAAAATAGCAGAATTCCACGGGGGAAAAGAGGAATTGAGGGGAAAATCCCATGACTTCTCGGTAAGGTCATCACTGCAATGGAACTCTTTCTGCTCCTCCTCATCGTTGTTCTGCTGATCGGTGTATTCATATTCCAGTTACGCAAGCCATCTTCAGGTTCTCAAGGACCCGGACTTGAGGAAGTTGCTGCGACGTTGGAGCAACTTCGTGTGAGTCACGATCAGCATGCGGCGGTTCTGAGTAAGGAACTCGCTCTCACCCGCCAGGAAGCGGCCACCCATGCACGCGATGGTCGCACCGAGACCGTCAGCATGCTCAATCAGGGAAATGCTTCCCTGCTCAACGGCCTCACGCTCCTCGGGCAATCCCAGAATGATCGACTTCAATCTTTCTCCGAGACCATCACCGCGCTGACGAGTGCCAACGACACGAAGTTCGAGAGTATCCGAGCCACCATGGAGGCGAAGCTCAAGGAACTTCGTGATGATAACGCCCTCCGTCTTGAGGAGATGCGCCGCACCGTCGACGAGAAGCTTCAGGGAACCCTGGAGAAACGCCTTGGAGAATCCTTCAAGCAGGTCTCCGAGCGTCTTGAGCAGGTTCACCGCGGACTCGGTGAGATGCAGAATCTCGCCACCGGTGTCGGTGATCTGAAAAAAGTGCTCACCAATGTGAAGACCCGTGGAGGGTGGGGAGAGGTGCAACTAGGTGCCCTCCTTGAGCAGATGCTGACGCCGGCTCAGTACGAGAAGAATGTGAAGACGAATCCTTCCTCCG
Organism: uncultured Spartobacteria bacterium; assembly: GCA_903868795.1. Classification (GTDB taxonomy): domain Bacteria; phylum Verrucomicrobiota; class Verrucomicrobiia; order Chthoniobacterales; family UBA6821; genus UBA6821. The sequence continues at coordinate 956 of CAIPWR010000084.1, forward strand.
GGGAGATTGTCGAGTACGCAATCAAGCTCCCGGGGAAGGGAGAGGATGATTCCGTCGTCTGGCTACCCGTTGATGCCAAGTTCTTCATCGAGGACTTCAAGCGACTCCATGAGGCCCAGGAACGCGCCGATCTCGTAGCGATCGAGGAGTCGACAAAAGCTCTTCGAGATGCCGTCCTCAAGTGTGCCAAGGACATCTCCATGAAGTATCTGAATCCCCCCCACACCACCGACTTCGGTGTCATGTTCGTCCCGACCGAGGGACTCTTTGCCGAGATTATCCGCATCCCCGGTGTGATCGAGGACCTCCAGGGCAAGTACCGTGTCGTTCTTGCAGGTCCGACGACGTTTGCCGCGCTCCTGAATAGCCTCCAGATGGGATTCAAGACTCTCACGATCCAGAAGCAGTCGAGCGAAGTCTGGAAGACCCTCAGCGATGTGAAGGCTGAGTTTGCGAAGTTCGGAGACTCTCTGGATGCCGTGAAAAAGAAACTTCTCGAGGCCACCAATAAGATCGAGACAGTCGGCACCCGTTCACGAGCTCTGGAACGTAGCCTTCGCAACGTGGAAAGTCTCCCGGGGCAGCTTCAGGGCCCATCCGTCCAGATTGAAGATCTCCTCAAGATCGAGGAGTCCGAATTCATCGCTGACGAACGAGAGTAAGGGTGGTTTATGGAGACACAAAAAAGCGAAGCTCTCCTAAGAGAACTCCGCTTTGTGTGAGTTGTGTGTCGGGAACTTTTCAGTAACCCAACGATGCCGGCTTAGTAGCGGCGAGGACCACGATCTCGGTCGCCACCGAAGGAGCGGCCACCGCCACCACCCTGGGGACGATCCTCGCGGGGACGTGCCTCATTGACGGTCAGGTTACGGCCCTGGAAATCCTTGCCCTCAAGGGCGCCGATTGCCGCCTTGCCTTCCTCGGCATTACCCATGGTGACAAAACCGAATCCGCGGGAGCGGCCGGTTTCGCGATCCGTGACAAGGGCGACTTCTGTCGGCTTGCCATACTGGGTGAAGAGATCACGGAGATCCTGGTCGGTGGTGTCGAAGGTCAGATTGCCTACGTAGAGTTTCATATGTGTGTGTTTTGTTGGTGACGAAATCTGCTAATCAGAGCTGTTCCCGAGAACCGGGTTTCAAATCACCATCGAAAAAAATCAACGGACAATCCACCATGCAACGAATCATAAATATCGAACTTCTTTAAGTTGCGCTGCTTTTCATGTATTGCAAGTGAAAACTCCGGAATACTTTTTGATAATTTCCTTAGTGTGCGGCCGGAATCGGAGTAAAGTAACAGCCTATTGATTCATCTAGCGCCTCTCTTCTTTATTCTTCCAGCCCTTACTGCACCTGCTACCAAGGGCTTTTTAATGGAAACTCCCTTTTTCTTCTAAATGGGTATCGGGACCAAGAATAGACAGAACCAGACTGCAGAACTCTGCAGGGAGCATCTCCGCTCCAGCTATGCCTCCCAAGGGACTCTGGTCGAGGATTTCATCCACGAGATCGAGGGAAGCGGAAAGTCCCAGGATATCCTAGCGTGGGGTCGGTTCACCAATATGGACCGGAACACGGCTGACATGCTCGGCAGACTCGATGAGACTTTCAACAAATGGCTGAACGGTGATGTCAGCGGCATGTAGCCGTTTTCACCCCCTTTTACTTGCATCAATCAGCCAGCAACCCAAAACGCCAACACAACTGACCATGGTTAAAATTAATTACGGCTTCGAGAAGCGCCGCAAAGAGATGGAGAAAAAGCGCAAAAAGGAAGAGAAGGCCAAGGCCAAGGCGGCAGGAAAGAATGCCTCTTCGGACAATGGGGAAAACCAAGTCTCCACAGAGGCTTCTTCAGAAACTGCTCCGGCTACGGAGTAGGCTTCTGCTCTTTTTAAAGATGCACCCTCCTGACGAAGGGTTGCTCTTGCCGGAAGGTCTTTTACCGGCCAGGGCGTTTGTTCGAGGTCTGTTTCATTGGGATGGATTTCAATTGAATTTTTGGGAGAAGCCGCCAACTGCTTTTCCCGATTCTTTCAATTTGCTGGCGTTTTTTTAGAAAAGCAAACGGCGGGCCAAGTATTTTTACAGCGTCATTCGATGCCAGGGTGCTAGAGCTGATTCAGTGTCCGATCGATGAAGAGCGTATTCAGGTTCTTCTCGATGTTGGCGATCGCCGCATCCAGGACGCTGAAGATAGTCGCGCGTTGGGCGGCATTGCTCAGGTCCAGCACCATAGTTGAGTTAAGGCCGTTTGCGGCAAGTGCCTGGTTGAAGGCAACCGAGGCCTGCGCCCCGGAGATGTAGTTGTAGTTTCCCGAACCATCCACATAGGCCAGTGTCTCAAAGACATTGTTAAAGACCGTACCCAGAGTGCTCATTGGGAAAGCAACATGAGTCGACGACGTCGTGATCGAACCCAGGTTATTGAACTTGGGCGTCGGATTGTTGTAGAGCTGATCCAGATAGCTGCGCACCTGGTAGGGGTATTGCTGGTATTCGCCACCGTTCCACGCATTGGTGTAACTCCCCAGTGCCGCTGCTGTCGCGGCTGTCGAGTTGACACTGGCCGCGACGTCCGAGGTGAACAGTTGAGCGTAGTAGCCGGCATTGTAGGCTACGTTCAGGAGGATATCCAGCTGACTGCCAGGGAGTTTCTCAAAGGAAGTCAGTGCCGAATCAAAAGCCGGTTGCCAAGGTGGTGTCCATTGGTTGCCCGTGGCGGACCAAGGAGTTTGTAGATTGGCTCCACCCACATACTGAAGAGCCAGGTAATCATTCACGTGGAAGTAAGCGGTGAGGATCGGGCCGTAGTACTTGCTGTTGAACGAAGCAGGGGTCTGCTGCGTGTACTGCGTCGCCGCATTGCTCATGGAATATCCAATGTTCTTCTGGATCGCGACGTAGTTGATCAGTGAGAAGCCTTGCGGAGCATAGGTGCCGGCAACCATGTCGACGGCATAGTTGTTGATCTGGTAAGGGCCACCTTGCCCCGCACCCATGACCGACTGCTGGTAGGGAGTAGGGTCGATGAGCAGGCTGGTGTTCGTGTAGTATTCGGTGGCGATGTTTTCCTGCATCAGTTGAGCCAGGATGGATCCGTAGAGGTAGTCGTTGTTGAACTGGATGCCCGGTGTCACCTCCTTGAGCAGGTGGCCATACATCACTCCGGCGATCATGTTCGCCATGATCAGGTCCGTGTAGTTGTCACCATCGAGCGTCATGAAATCTCCGATCTGTCCGTTGTTATTCGTGCCGAAGGTGTAGTGGAAGTTGATGGTTCCGGTGGTCGTGACAGAGCCCGAGGCAGGGTAGGGCGTGGGTACAGGTGTTGCGGAGGGGCTAGGTGTTGCTGTCGGCACTGGTGTGGCACTGGGAGTAGGCATTGCCGTCGGACTTGGCGTCGGGGTCACTGTGGGAGTAGGAGTGGCGCTTGGGTTAGGCGTTGCCGAGGGAGAAGGAGTCGGTGTCGGAGTGGGCACAGGGGTTACCGTGGAGTCGAAGAGCAAAACGGCCTCCGTACCGATCGTAGAGGGAGTGGCTGTATAAGCAGTTCCACCGCTTGCAGTCGTCACTTTGGTCGAGTTGGTGAGAAGCAAATCCCAAACCATCAGTCCGTCATTGGTATTTACGTTGACGGTATTGCCCAGAATATGGGTTCCGAGACGCTGCACTGAGTAAGGGAGGTTCAGCGTGTTTTGATACTGATCCTTCTGCACCACGGTTCCCGTGGATCCGGCATCGGCATTGTTGATCACCAGGACGGCGCCGCCCCACGACTCGGTGGGGATTTCCAAGCCTCCCGAAACAATCACGTTTGAGGGAAGCATTTTGCGGTATTGGTCATAGGCGACCGATGGATCGTAATACTGGTAACCTGCATCATAGCTCATCACGTTGAGCGCATTGAGCAGGCTGCCGACGGTTTTGCCCGTGTAGGCACCGCTTGTGACCTGTGAGGCGAAGGTAATGCGCTCACGTCCTGCCGAGCCCCCCCAGTAGGAGATCTGGTAGGGATTGGCTGGATTGGTGATCTGGGCCGTGTAGTCGGCTCCCGTAGACCATCCGGCCAAGGCCAGAACGCGTGAGCGCCCGTCGATTGCCGTGGCTGCATCGACCGCCTCGCGCATTGCCTGGATGG
>CAIPWR010000085.1 GCA_903868795.1 uncultured Spartobacteria bacterium
CGAAAGGGCCCGGCTGTTTTGCGTTCAGCGTGGGAGAGGGGTTGAGGCTGAACCAAGCTTCAAGGAAGAAGCGCGGAAGACTGAGAGCGAAGCGAGCAGCTCCGAAGGAGCGCCACCGCTTTCGGGAGGAAGTGGCGTCAATGCTGTTAGGCCGTAGGTCTCAATCAATGGTCTACAAAAGATTGCAAATAATGCAATGATATGTAAAGTCTGCAAACAATGCAGCCCCTCAAAAAGCTGGCTCTGACTTTGGAATCCTTGGCGGACAAGGAGCATTCCCTCTTTGCCTCATCCGATCTGGAGGGTGTTTTTGGAGACCATGATCATCTTCCCGTCCTGCTCTCACGGGCGGTCAAGGCGGGTCTCCTCAAGCGCGTCTGTAGGGGCATTTATCTCTATCCAAAGGCGGACCATCCGATGGGTGAACTCCTCTTTCATGCGGCGGCCCGGCTACGGGCCGATGAGTTCAACTACATCAGCTTGGAGACGGCCCTGAGTGATGCGGGCCTGATCTCCCAGATCCCGATGAACTGGATCACGTTGATGTCCTCCGGCAGGAGTCACACGGTTGATTGCGGTGAGTTCGGTCACATCGAGTTTGTTCACACGGAGCAGCGACCGGAGCAGATCGCCAACGAATTGGTCTATGATGCCGCACGACGTCTCTGGCGTGCCTCGGACAAGCAGGCCCTTCGGGACATGAGGGTGACCCGTCGAAGCATGGATCTCGTCAATGTCTCAAAGGAGTCCCTATGAGCGCCGGAACTCTCTTTGACTCCCTCGTTGACGAGGCCCTCAGGTCCCGTCCCGAGCTCTCGCTCCTGAGGCCCGTCGTGGAGAAGGAACTGCTCCACCATGACATCCTCCGCGAGATGAGTCAGGAGGGTCTGCTCTCCGGACTGACCTTCATCGGCGGGACCTGCCTCAGGGCCTGCTACGGTTCCTCGCGACTCAGTGAAGATCTGGATTTCACGGGGGGTAAGGATTTCAGGAGATCGGATCTCACGGAACTCGGCAAGGTGCTCGGGGAAACTCTCGGGACACGCTACGGCCTGAAGGTGAACGTGAGCGATCCTGTCAGGGAGGAGGGTAAGGTTAGCACCTGGAAGATGAGCGTCGAGACCCGTCCGGGTCGCAAGGATCTGCCCACCCAGCGCATACACCTCGATATCTGCGCGATCCCCAGCCATGACCCCCGCCCGATGATGCTGCGCACTCTCTACGGCGTCGACATGGGGACTTCCGGACTCATCCTTCAGGCTCAGAGTCGTGAGGAGATCCTGGCCGACAAGATGATCGCCCTGGCCTTCCGCGAAAGTCGCATCAAGAACCGCGATCTCTGGGATATCGCATGGCTTCGTCAGCAGGGAGTGGAACTCCCCGTTCATCTCATCCCTCTCAAGATCGATGACCATCGCCGTACCAAGGACGAGTTCCGATCACTTTTGCAAAGCAGGGTAGGGGAGTTGGGGACGAGCGAGGCGCTCAGGAAGGATTTCATAAACGAAATGAGACGCTTCCTTCCTGCGGCTGTCACAGCTCAGACCGTGGAGCAGGAGACGTATTGGAGGTATCTCACGCAGGTGATTGGGGAGGAGACGGAGAAGGCGGTGGCCATCCTCTAATCAGATCAAGGTCACCCGTAGCGCCCTGCAGAACGCCGCTTCCATCAGCGGACTGCTCCTCACCACCGAGGCCGTCATCGCTGACGCTCCGGAGAAGGAGAAGGCTCCTGCCATGCCACCGGGAGGTGGGATGGGTGGGATGGGGGGACATGGACTACTAAGTCCGACTCCCACGCTTCAAATAGAAGTTATAGCAGCAGCCGGGTCCGAAAGGGCCCGGCTGTTTTGCGTTCAGCGTGGGAGAGGGATTTAGACTGTAGGCTGTTAGGCTGTTAGTTATCTGAAAAGCTTGTCCCGAAAAAGTTGCTCTCTTGCCGTCGTGGGGCTACCTTCAATCCATGATTCAGACCGTTGAGGCTGTGATTGACGAACAGGGCGGTGTTCATCTGATGGAGGACATTCATCTGGATCGAAGCCATCGTGCCTTGGTGACGATTCTTGCTGATGAGCCCTCCATCGAGCGTCAAGAGACTGCTCTATTAAGCGAGGTCGTCCTCGCCGCAGACTGGAACCGCCCCGAGGAGGATGAAGCATGGTCGCACCTGCAGCTGGCTCGGTAGTCCTTGTTCCGTTTCCCTTTTCAGACCTTTCTCACTCCAAGAGAAGGCCCGCGGTTGTCCTTGCGAACTCAGGGAAGGGGGATTGGATCCTTTGCCAACTCACGAGCAGATCGTATGCCGATCAGCTTGCCGTCGAGTTGGACGATCGGGATTTCTCAACCGGAGGTCTCCGTGTGACCAGTTACGCTCGCCCTGGAAAGCTATTCACCGCGCATGAAGGAATCTTTGTTTCCATGGAAGGGATTTTAAGGCCTGAGGCACTCCAGCGCATTACTGACCGAATCTGTTCACTGCTGGATGGGCGGAAATGATGGTATAAAATAGGCGCGATAGGGGAGCTACTGCCGGCTCTTTCTGTTTCTAGGCTTAAAGGAGGCTCGCGATCTTGGCGGAGAGCGTTGTTGGTCTGCGCTCGCAGTATCATTTATACAGCTTCGCTTGACCGCCTAGATCTCCATCCGATCTACCGAGTCTGGGTCGGAAACTTCTCTTGGAATCTGCACAGAGGGTCATTAGATACTAACGCTAATGATATTTAAAAAGCTTTCACATCAAGTCACCCAGCGGTGGTTTCATAAGCTGTATAAAATTGTTTCTTCGCTTTGCGTGATATGGGGATTTTTTGTTTTCTGTACCAGTGTTTGGACATGGTTTGCGAAGTTTCCTGGTTTAAAAGATCCACATACCATTGCTCTAATAGGAATGATTATTTCATTCATTCCGTGGTTTTTCTTGAAATCTCTTTATAGAATCGTCCTCGATGTCTGTTATCGAGGAAGCCAATTCCAAGGTTTAAAAGAATAATTTAAATATAATTATCCTAAGAATTTCAATGGCATCGCCCTTTCCTTTGTTCTCGGGGATCGCGGCAATTCGCCGCTCCAACTGATCAAACGACTTCAGCCCGGCGAACAGTCCGGACTTGGCAAACTCTTTGGCTTAAGGGAGCCGTTTCAGAAATCGCATAGTGCCCGTTGCGGCAAGAATGGATCGCAGGTAAGGCGGCTTGGTGGGAGCATCCCCGCAGCGGGCTGTAACCACCGAGCCAACAAAGCCTCCGGTCCTGTTATCGCCGCAACCCGAAGGGATGGTGTGCTTTGCCGGTTTTTCTGTGTTCCTCGCTCGGGTAATACCACCGCGGGTATTGCCGCTTCGCTTCGTGCCTTGAAAAACCGAAGCAAATCCCCTCCAGCGGGCACCATGGGATTTCTGAATCGGCTCCCATGATGGAGAGGCATCGAATGGAGTGTAGGACAACAACCTCCCCACTCCAAGGCTGATGATTCCGGCATTCATTGTTCGACAGCCCTTCTTCAGGTCACTAAAACTATCGGCAAAGACCTCTAGCGGTCCTTCCTGTCTTATCTTCCAAGCTCCCTCCTTCTTATCGCCGAACAAATACCCATGAAGACTATCGCCACATCACTCCTCTCCGCATCGCTGATTCTCTCTGGCATCGGCACTTCCTCTGCATGTACCGCGATGATAATGCAGGATGCGAATGGGAATGCCTATGAAGCTCGGACCATGGAATGGGGTGGAGCGTTGCCGGATGCCCTCAATTACTTTCCGGCTGGATCTCAGGTCCAGTCTGAAACACCTGATGGCAAGCAGGGCATGACCTTCAAGACGAAGTACGGTTTTGTGGGCGTCAGCTTCAAACACATGTCTCCGAATGCGAAGCAACCCCCGTTCGCTGAGGGAGCCAATGATCAGGGGCTCTCCCTGTCGCTGAATGCCTTCTTTGGAGCCAGCGTGCCGCCGGTTGACTCCGCTGACAGCAAAGTCCTGTCAGCGCTTGATTTTGGCGTTTGGGCCTTGGGCAATTTTCAGAACGTGGCTCAAGTGAAGCAGGCGTTGGCAAACAAGGAGGTCAGCATCTGGCTCCCCCCGCTCGCCTTGGTCGGAAACATAAAGGCCCCTTTTCATTTTGCGCTCTGGGACAAGACGGGCGCGGGAATCGTCGTGGAGTTCTGCAATGGCAAAGTCAATGTGTATGACAATCCGGTCGGTGTGATGACCAATGGTCCTGAGTTCCCTTGGCACTTGGAGAACCTGAATAACTATGCTCAGCTCTCCAATGTCGACCGCAACAGCGGGACCTTTGGCAGCCTAAAGGTCAACCCACCCGATGGAGGCAATGCCTTGGCTGGTCTTCCCTCCACGCAGATCGCCTCGGGTCGTTTCGTGAAGGCGGCCTTTTTCACCAATTACGTGCGAAAGGCCAAAACGCCCGCCGAAGCCATCCAAACCCTCTCCCATGTGATCAACAACTTCGATCGTCCTTACGACCTATCGATTGACCCCGAGGGCTCCAATGCAGAGGCAGCCAACGCAGTCAAAGGTTCCGCAGGTGCCGTAGGCGAGGTGACCCTCTTCACGACGATGAACGACCTGGCGCAAAACCAATTCTACATTCGCCCCATCAATGCGATCAATTTCTCGAAGATCGATATTCCGAAACTGGCCTCTGTGAAAGAGTTCAAAAAGATCTCCTTGGACCAGATTGCCCAGCTTAACGGAGCCGATGCCACGGAACTGCTCCTGAAGTAGGAACCGATACCTAAAACCTCGAAGGCTTCGCCCTTCCCGGTACTCTCGGGAATCGCCCCGATCCGCTTCTCCAGATCGGCAAACGACTTCACCCCGGCAAACAGCCCGGACTTGGCAAAAACTTTGGCTTTCGGATGGAGCGGCATGGAGGATGTCGGAGTGTAGGACAATAACCATTCCCGCTCCAAGCCGGATGATTTGCTCTCTCCTAGAAGTCTAAAAGCCTACAGCCTAATCCCCTGCAGCCTTTGGCTGCCATGTGATAGCACCCCGACCCGACACCAAGTGTCCTATATCCTGAGTTACTTTTGGTACTTACCGGAGAACTCTTTACTGAAGGCCTTGGCGGCATTTAGGGCTGTCTGTGCCATTTCCTTGGTAGCACTTTCACCCGGGTAACGATACTCGACGGCATAGGCCACAAGTTCTTGGAAGCTGGATCTGAAAGCTTCCCAGAGTGGTTGCATGGGAAGGATGAGATCCAGAAGGTGATTGAGATCGTGTGTTCTGGAAAAGTCTCTCTCAGTTTCTGTGAGAGCCGCTTTTAGCAGTTTTTCCACGCACTGCTGGGCATGAAAGCAGACGGCATCGTAATTGGGATCTTTCCTGGCCCGCATTTCACGGCCGGCCGTTGCCAGATCAGCCGAGGCCTTATCAATCCACTCAACTGTGAGCGGATTCATAGAGCACCTGACCATTCATCACCACATTGCGTATAAAGGGATCTCCAAGGCTCAGGCGTTCCTCGAGCTTTTCCGGGCTGCGGACAAGCAAATCGCAAGGGAAGGGGAGATGCACCGATTCCCTGATGGCAGCGGCGCTCTTGGCGGCCGGTCCCTCGTGTGGCATCACAACCAGAAGATCGACATCGGAGTCTGCCCGCTGGGTCTGATTGGCATGTGATCCGAACAGAATGATGCGCTTGGGATGGAACTTTTCAGCCACCGCCGCCGCAACTTCTCGGATGTCTTTCAACGAAGCCATGTATAAGAACTAATCCTCCAGCCATTTTCAGGCAAGCGTCTGGAGGGTATGCCCTGCCCCTTCCATTCCTGAGTTGGCGGCACTTGCCTCCCGGCAAGCAGTGCCGCCCTTTGGGCCGCGACTTCGTCGCAGCCGTACGCGCCTCTTCCCAGAGGCTTGTTTCCTGCTTTCCAGATTAAATCTGCAGTCTCTGCGTTTGTACTCGCTTGCTCCCGCAAGGCTCGCCCTCCGGGTCCACCTTCGGTGGCTACAACTCGGCCATCCCTTGGCCTCGTTTTTGCGCGAGTAATCGGTTTGGAAGTTTTCTAGACGGCAAAATCCCAAGCCATATCCTTGGGTATGGAAATCGAAGCCCCCGTACCGTTTCAGAAGCGCACAAGTCTGCGGCTTCCTCTGGTCTCTGCCTCGGTAGAGGCGGGGTTTCCATCTCCGGCCGATGATCATCTGGAGCGTGGGATCGATCTTAATGAGGAGCTGATTCGCAATCCTGCCGCGACCTTCCTTGTGCGTGTGAAGGGCGAATCGATGCGGGATGCAGGGATCCATGCCGGGGATGTCTTGATCGTCGACAAATCGCTGTCTCCGACCGACCGCAAGATCGTGGTTGCAATGATCGACGGGAACTTCACGGTGAAGCGCTTCCGTAAGCGGGGAAGCCAAGTCTTCCTCGAGGCCGAGAATCCGGAGTTTGCACCCATCGAGGTGACGGAGGGTCAGGAACTCTCCATTTTCGGCGTCGTCTCCTACATCATCCATCAAGCTCGCTGAGTGGATAGGCTGTAGGTGTTTAGACTGTAGGCTGTTAGGTGCCTGAAAAAGACTAGGAAAACGACCTGCGCTCTCGTTCCTAGCCCCTTATCCAGAATCCTCTCGTCAGCCAAAGACTGGAAGGGTGATGATTGCTCATGGATCGCTTGGCCCTGGTCGACTGCAATAACTTCTTCTGCTCCTGTGAGCGGGTTTTCAATCCCGCCCTGCAGGGGAAGCCGGTCGTGGTGCTCTCCAACAACGACGGATGCATCATCTCCCGGAGCGAGGAGGCAAAAGCCCTAGGGATCCCGATGGGAGCCCCCCTGCACGAGCAACAGGAGGTGATCCGCAAGCATGATGTCCAGGTCTTTAGCTCCAACTACACGCTCTACGGGGACATGTCCGCGCGGGTGATGTCGATCCTCCGCGAGGAAGTTCCGGCGATCGAGGTCTACTCGATCGATGAGGCCTTCCTGAAGCTTCCGCTTAACTTCGACGAGGAGATGGCGCGTGCACTCCGGACGAAGGTGCTCCAATGGACGGGGATCCCGTTCTGCATCGGGATCGGATCGACAAAGATGCTGGCGAAGCTCGCCAACCGCCATGCGAAGAAGAACAAGGCGCTCACGGGTGGTGTCTTTGATCTCACCCGCTACTGGGATCCCGAGGGAATTCTGGCGGATACTCCGACCGACGGTCTCTGGGGTGTGGGAAGGAATCTGGCGGCGCGACTTGCCAAGATGGGGATCAAGACGGCCTTGGATTTTCAGCATGCTGATCCGTCCGCCATCCGCAAGAGCATGGGGGTGGTGGGGGAGCGGATGTTCCGCGAACTCAACGGAATCTCCTGTCTGGAACTCGAGACGATGCCTCCCGACCGGAAGGGTGTGATGGCGAGCCGCTCCTTTGGCAGTCCTGTGGAGTCGCTGGAGGAACTCGAAGAGGCACTCGCCAACCATGTCGCCCGTGCGGGTGAGAAGATCCGCCGGTTCGGCCTGCTCGCGACCGGGATGGAGGTTTTCCTCCAGACGAATCGCTTCCGCGCAGATCAGCCGCAGTATTCCCCCGGCATCGGGATGACGCTGGACCGCGCCATGCACTCGACAGCGGAACTGATGGCCACAGCGCGTGATCTTCTGCAGCGCATCTACCGCCCCGGCTACCACTACAAGAAGACGGGGGTGCAGTTGACCAATCTGGTCTCCCAGGAGGAGTGCCAGCCGGGGCTCTTTGATCAGGTGAAGCCTGGCCGCATCGATGTCGACAAGATTGTCGATGAGATCAACAGACGCCTCGGTGACCCCAAGAACCCAGTGATCACACGCGCCTCCCAGGGCACCGAACGTGCGGGGAGGGGCTGGAAGATGAAATCCGAGCGCCACTCACCGCACTACACAACCGACTGGAACCAACTGCCTGAGGCCAAAGACTGACTTGATTTTGTCTTTGCCATGAGACTTCTAACAGACTTTAGAGAGACAACTCCGAAATTATTACAGAAACCTTAATGACCCTGCACATCCCGAGAGGATAAGGATGAGTGAGAAGATCAGAGTCATCATGATCACTGAGCTTGTTTTCATAGATGAAGCATCCCACATCCTTCAGGTGCTCTCTATTGGTAGAAGTGCTTAGTTGATCGCACGAGATTGCTAAGCAGATTCATTAGTGTTTTCTAAGCGTTCACCCATCTAGCGAGAGAACATATCCAGGAGTAGGTTGGTTTCATGAAAACAACCTCCATCATCGGAATCAGCAGCTTGGCACTCACGCTCCTTCTTAGCTCGTGTTTCTCGTTGAGCACGACAAGGACTGGGACCCCAGACAGAACGACCACAATTACTCAACAGACGAGGAGTAATCCAAACACTACCACCACGACACGCTCAACAACCTACTAACCGGTTAAGGGCGTATCCTTGATCGATCACTAAAACGAAATCCCAAACATCTCAATATTATGCTCTACACAATAGCCATTGTTCTTCTCGTCCTCTGGGCGCTCGGACTCGTTAGCGCCTACACGATGGGGGGATTCATCCATATCCTGCTTGTTTTCGCCTTGGTCATTCTGCTGGTGCAGATCATCCAAGGGCGCAAGATCGGCTGATCAGATTGTCCTAGTATCCCGTTATTATGATTCTCGGTAACCCCTGAGATCTTATCAAAGGAAGCTCCAGTCCCCAAAGAGCTGGGGCTTCCTATTTTTAAGGCAAATGAGCAATTGGATTTTTGATGTTTAAGAATGTTTTTTCTTTTTTGAAATGATGGATCTGGAGTGAGCGCCCTACTACCTTGGAATGCGAGCTTTCGTACATCATGAATAAAGAAACCATTGCAGTCGTCGGAGTGGGGCGTATGGGTGCGAACATGGCGCGCCGTCTCAAGGACCAAGGATACAACGTCACGGCCATTTACGATAGGCACACACCACTGGCAGCTGAACTTGCCAATGAACTCGGTGCCGAGGCCACGAGATCTCTAGCCCGTGTCACGGAACTGGCCGATGTCATCCTCACGGTCGTCACAGACGACGCAGCCATGAATACGATCTTCGGGAATAATGGAGACAGTCTGCTTGTTGGAGCCAAGGGAAAGCTCTTCATTAACTGCGCCACGGTTTCACCATCTGTTCATCTCTCCGTCGAGGATCTCGCTCACAAAGCAGGCGCTGAGTCGCTCGAAGCCTGTATGGCTTCCAGCATTACCCAGGCCAGGGAGGGAACCCTTTATCTGATGACGGGAGGCAGCGATCAGGCTTTCCGTCGTGCGGAACCTATTCTCAAGGATCTCAGTGTTTCGCTCAGACGCATTGGAGGCACAGGCAAAGCGGCCCAAGTGAAGGCTCTCGTCAACATGGTCATGAATATCAATACAGCGGGTCTCGCCGAGGGACTTGGACTGGGGGAGGCCCTGGGACTCGACCTGACTATGCTCCGGGAAGTTTTCTTGGAGACTGGGGCAAGCTCCCGGGTGCTGGTGACGGATGGCGAGGATATGCAGAATCGCGACCACGCTTGCTACTTCTCTGCTGCTCATGCTGCCAAGGACAGTGGAATTGCCCTTGAGTTGGCACGTGACGAAGGACTCAGCCTTCCACTCGCCGAGGCGACTAAGAAACAATACGACCGAATGATTGCAGAGGGCTTTGGCGAACTCGACAAGTCCGGTGTCGCCGAACTCACTTTTCCTGGACGTGGCAAACGCTGAACCAACGATCATTCTATGAAAAACATGAAAGCAATGATCCCTACCTGCCTGCTGGCTTCCTTGATGCTATTGTGTGGGTGCATGACGACATCGAAACCCGCACCTTTGAGAACGGTGAATCATGTAGATCTGCCGCGCTTTATGGGGGATTGGTATGTGATCGGCACGATCCCTTGGATGGTGGAGAAGAATAACGTGGGAACGATGGATATCTACAAGATGAGGCCCGATGGCCGCATCGGAATCACCTATGCCTTCCCACTAGTGTCCGGTTGAGAGGGTGATTGGTTTTTGTTGATACTTCAAGATGAGTGATTTGCGATCCAAAATGGATGTGAGGGATTTGAACTTGGAGAGTCGTTTGGTGACGATCTGTGGCAATGAACACCGGCCGCTACA
>CAIPWR010000086.1 GCA_903868795.1 uncultured Spartobacteria bacterium
TGTAGCGGCCGGTGTTCATTGCCACAGATCGTCACCAAACGACTCTCCAAGTTCAAATCCCTCACATCCATTTTGGATCGCAAATCACTCATCTTGAAGTATCAACAAAAACCAATCACCCTCTCAACCGGACACTAGTGAAATTGGGATTGAAAGTGTGAAAGGTTTCCGAAACCACATTCATATCCGACCTCTGTGACGGAAGCCACATTCCATCTTGTAGCTCCTGAGAATCTTTCTCAGAATATCAACTTTCTCCGACATGCATACCCCCCTCCCCTCGCATCCCAACACTGCTAGTTCATCAACGAATTCGGGCGGTTTACTTCTCCTGCTCAGTGCCATTGTTGCTGCACTTGGATCGCTACTTTTCGGTTTTGACACGGCAGTCATCTCAGGCACCACGGAATCGCTACGGAATGTTTTTCACCTCGATAACAACTTGCTCGGATTCACCGTTTCGAGTGCCTTGCTCGGTACGATTCTTGGAGCATTCACAGTTGGACGACCTGCGGATTGGCTGGGGCGTCGTCCAGTCCTGACGATCATCGCCATCTTTTTTCTCATCTCGGCCATCGGGTGTGCCACGGCAGCAAATTGGTTCGCGCTCCTTGCCTTCCGTTTTCTCGGGGGCATCGCCGTGGGTGCCGCCTCCGTCGTGAGTCCCATGTATATCACGGAGATCGCTCCTGCAAAAAATCGCGGAGTTCTCGTCTGTGTGAGTCAGCTTAATATCGTCGTTGGCATTCTGCTCGCCTATTTCTCGAACTATCTCGTCGTCCACTTTCTCGGAACTGAGAATCCGGCGGGATGGCGTTGGATGTTCGGTGTCATGGCCTTCCCTTCTCTGGCCTTTTTGGGAGCTGTGCTGGTGATTCCTGAAAGCCCTCGTTGGCTGGTTAAAAAACATCGTCTTGCCGATGCAGAAACTGTACTGACGCGATTTGGTCATGAGAATCCTGCGAGGGAAACAGAAGAGATCAGGAACTCTCTCTCGTCGGATCAGACACCCGAGGGAGATCGTCTCTTCCAACGCAAGTATCTCAAACCTCTCCTGCTTGTCTGCATGGTGGCGATCTTCAATCAACTCGATGGAATCAATGCCGTGATCTACTACACCACCGATATTTTTCGTATGGCCGGAGCCGACAAAACGAGTGCCCTCATGCAGTCGGTGATTGTCGGCTTTACCAATCTCGCCATGACCATCGTTGGTATGGCTCTGATAGACAAGGTGGGGCGCAAGGCGCTATTGCTCGTAGGTTCGGTAACTTTCGTGATCTCGCATCTGCTGGCAGCCTGGGTCTTTGCCACGCATACGCATGGATGGGTGGTCATTGCCGCCATGATGGGCGTCGTTGGTTCCCATGCTTACTCACAGGGAGCTGTGGTTTGGGTCGTGATCAATGAAATTCTCCCAAATGCCGTTCGAGCCTCCGGTGCCACCGTCGCCTGCACTCTAATGTGGGTGCTCTGTGCCGCGATCAGCTGGATCTTCCCGATTGTTGCAGGGGCCTCGGGTGCAATGACCTTCGGATTCTTTGCTCTGATGATGGTTCTTCAATTCATCCTGGTCTTGAAATACTTACCGGAAACAAAGGGACTCAGTTTGGAAGAGTTACAAAAACAGCTGGAACATTGATTCTTAGGCGAGCTGGAATGGAATGTGCTTTCTAGTACTTCATGATTCACTCCGCCATCCCTCCCAAAGAACCTTACAAAGAAGGTTTCTCAAAAAGTTTTTCCTCTCCTTTTTTGGCTCCCCGCTATTTTGAGTGGGTAGGAAGGATTGAGGCAGAGAAGGGAAGAAGGGTAGGATTGGCATCCTATGACACCGGAAGGACTATTTACCGTGGCACTTGGGCTTGGAGAGGGATGGAGCGTGAA
>CAIPWR010000087.1 GCA_903868795.1 uncultured Spartobacteria bacterium
GTGCAAATGACCACTGATCCCTCCATTCCTATGCGAAATGAGCAGACTGGAGCTGAGGATTCAAAATCATCATCAGGTATCTCAAAAAAGGATATAGAACGATCCACCCCATCCATCTCGACATGAAGATAGCCACGCTCCGCGTCAAACCATGCGCGGTTGAGTCGGATATCCTCTGTTTTACAGACCACGTTCATTGATCTCACTTTTAAACTCTTCCAGGGTGACCTGACCCCAAAGTTGGGATGCCAAGGCGAGGTCGGTGAGCCTTGACGAATGAGACTGGTACCAAGCGAGCCACGGGGTGCTTTCCACGGCAGATGATGATCTCCTCACCTTCTTCTACCTTGTGGATAAGGCGGGAGAGGTGAGTTTTAGCTTCATGGATCGTAACTACCATAGATCTAAAAGTGGACTACGTCTTGACTAAGTCAGGTTTCTCAAATTCTAGTGATATTACTCGGTCAGCGGTCTGTTTCAAGCAATCCGTTCCATCCGTGGTAAAAAAGCGCCAGGTTGGATGGTGGGGTGGGTCAACCGTCGATGGGATTTACAACACTCAGAAATCCAAATTTCCGAAAGTCTGTATCGGCAGTGTAGATTTTCGCAACTCCATGTTGCCTCAAAATGACGGCGAGATGCGCATCAGGAACGAGATTGCCCTTCACTCCCGCCGTGTTGGATAGCTGTTCGTACTCGTCGACAAATCCTTCCTGCTCCGTAATGAGACGGCATCGGGGTAAGGCAAGGAGGCTTGTCACATTACGCCAAGCCTGTTGTGCGCTCAGGGGATTCCGGAAGATCGAGGGATGGGTAGCAATTCGCTGATAGCCCATCAGTGTGACCCAACTCAGGCATAATAGATCCGGGTCCTCGCCACGTGTCTCTACGAACTCCTTTGCCCGTTCATGATGAGGAGACTCCTGATCCGAGGCGTAGACCAGGATATTGGCATCGATTGAGTAGCTCATCTCTGATCCAATGCACGATAAACGGCATCTTTGTCAGTCAGGTCAATCAAGGCTCCCATGCGTCCGGTGTTCCAAGAGAGCTTCGATGGCTTGGTAATCTTCTTACGGCGAAAGTCCAAGGCATCCGCCAACAATCGCGAAGCCAGCTTCCCAAGAGAGACTCCCTCCTCTTGCTGCACTCTCTTCAGTTCCTCAAGAACAGGCGCTTCCAGATCAATGGTGGTTCTCATGATGAGGTGATGATATTTCCGATGGCATCAGATGTCAATTTTTAGCTTTTCCCCTCCTAATAGTCTAACCTCCTACTGCCTCATTACCTGCGCATTTCTCCGCTTTGTGTTTTTCTTAACAGTCTAACAGCCTTTAGTCTAGACGCCTGCGGAGCTTTTTAGCTCCGCTAATACTGATGCTCCTTAACCCCGGCGATGAAGAGGGTCCAACCTCCCCAGAGGAGCAACGTCACGGCCAGCACTGAGAGGATATCATGGAGGCGCTTCGGTTCCATGGCGACATCGGGAAGATTCGGCTTGGAAACAACATCTAGATAAAGATCTTGGCGAGTGGCTTGGTTCCGAGCGGCCTGCAGTGAACTCATGGCGGATGCGAGCTGTTCCTTAGCAAATTCACGATCCAGCACGAGTTGCTGATATTGGGCATCCTTTACGGCAAGTGGACCATTATCATAGGCGACCTTGGAGGCTTGTTCGGTCATCTTATCCGAGGCATCCTTGACCAATTTCTGCGCAACTTCGACATCCTTCATGGCGTAACCTATCATATTCTGCCGGGAGCGCTCATTGAGACGGTTCACAAGGTTCTCGGCACCCTGAAGAAGCATTTGGTTGATCTTCAGAGACTGCTCGGGGGAGAAACCCCGTACGATGAGCGTGCACAGATTCGATTCCTTCTCCAACTCCGTAGTGACGTGTTTCTTATAGTAGGGGTAGAGGTACTCGTATTTCTTGCCAAAACTCAACGGAGAGAATCTCTGGATCGGGTCAATCCACCATCGGGACCACTGCTTCTTAAGATCCAACTTCTCATCAAGCTCCCTCATGGCATCGCGGGAGGTAATGAAGGCGGCGACGGAGGCGAGATTGTCATCGGCCTGGCTGAGTCCCGAGAAACCGCTTCCCTTCAGCAAGGAACCAATCCCCGTGGTGGCGCTGGGCTGAGTAACGCTATGCAATACAAATGTCGATTCGGTGACGTAGACATTCGATGCGAAGAGGCCGAAGTAGAGAAGCGCTATCGTTGTGGGAATCACGACGATGATGCTGAATGCGGGACGACTTTTCAGGTAAGCCCAGACGTCATCCTTTATCACCGCCAAAGGGGGGATGGTTAATTTATTCAGGATGCTGGACATGATTTATTAATGGATGAATTCCCCTTACTGAACAGGGGAATCAGCGACAATCTCCCGGAGTCTAGTGCAGGGTCGAAATCGTTGCCGCACCACCCGCAGCGGAGAGACCCGTCATCGCCGGCGAAGTGAGGGCTCCGATAACATTCATAACCTTCTGGACGCTGAGGGAGCCTGCGTTGCCGACGTAGAGAATATCCTTGTCCCGCATGACAAACTGCTTGGCCTGGAAGAAACCTTTGGGATCGCGCAGGTTGAGCTGATAGATGACGGGTACACCTTCCGAAGTGGCGCCATGGTAGGATCCTCCCAGGTGATTGAGAAGGGAGGGTGACTCTAGGCGGTAGAGAAAGACGGCTTCGGGATTAGCTTTGTTATCATCTAGTCCGTTGGAGCTACCAATTGCCTCGGCAACGGTCATCCTCTCTGCAAGGAAAGGGTGCAAACTCTGACCCGTAGCCCCCAAGGTGATATACCCCCAAGGGTGTGAGCTTACCACCAAGGTGTCTGAAGGGCGGAGGTAGATGTTGCTAGACGGGACGCGAAGGATCTCAGAAAGATAGGCTGATCGCATGATATTCCCCCGGATTACGGTGACGAGAGTGTCGTAGCTCTTACCATTACTACCACCGGCTTCCGTAATGGCATCAGCGATCCTGAGTCCCGGTAGGGGGACAGAAATGCGATGCGGTGCCTTCACATCCCCAGTGACAGTAACCAGATCGCTACCCATGCGTCCTCCCACGGTCACGACAGCATACGGTGTGAAAGCCATACCCTTCATGCGCTCCGCGATCTCGCTTTCGATCTCGTTCGGAGCCTTTCCAACGACCTTGATACGACCGACATAGGGAACAGTGATGGCCTCGGAGTAGTCAACGGTTTGGTTTGGCACAGAAGTGCCCATAGAGACTCCACCCTCTTTGCCGGGAACAGAAACTCCACCCACACCACCCGATGTCATGGCGGCACCGCCACCAAAGAGACCTCCACCTGTCGTGTAGATGGTGATGCTAACGACATCGCCAATAGCGATCTTCTGATTCACCGGGGATCCTGAGACTTTGGTGGCTTCAGCCAACGCAGTTTCTGATATGCCGGTGGCCGGTGCTTCGGCATTATTGATAGCCTTCACAACTGTGTCCGTGACATGGATCAGGGTAAACTTACCCTGAGGCGAACTGGTCTCAGACTTTCCTCGGGAAAGGATCTTGGAGGTCGAGGGACCGGAGCTCGGAAGAGAACCACAGCCCATCAAAGAGAGTGAGGCAATGATCACTGCACATCCCAAAAATGGGTCAACGAAGGAAAATGAAGTTTTTTGGCTCCTCGCTGAATCGAGTGGGTTGAAGGGTTGAGTGAAGGGTTGAGTGAAGGGTTGAGTGAAGGGGCAGAAGAGGGGTAGGAATTGGGGTCTATGACCCCAGAAGTACTTTTTACCATGGCGCTTGGACTTGGAGA
>CAIPWR010000088.1 GCA_903868795.1 uncultured Spartobacteria bacterium
ACCTGGTCTTGCTCTTTTTGGCCGTCACTTCCAGGAAATCTCCTTTGAAATCTTCCTCCCGAAGTCTAGCCGCTTCTGCCGATCGCACCCCGGTAAAATGTGTCCCATCGGCAAGAGTGCGGGACATGGGAATGGGAGGTGAGCGAGGGTGAGTGGCAGAGATGAAGCCACTGGAGTTTTGCGGGACGGATCTTGAGGTGTTGTGCGGGCAACTGAATGACTGGCGAGGGCAGCAGAGAGGTCGGCAGCGATTGCCGTCGGAGGTGTGGGCGGCGGCGGCGCGACTCGCTGTTACGCACGGGGTGAGCCGGGTCTCGCGAAGGCTGCGACTGAGTTTCCATCGATTGCGACGTGAACGAGAGCAATCTCCCCAGGTGCCTGCGGGGTTTGTGGAGATGAAGTGGTCGTCGGAGTCCCCGCCCTGGGGAGCATCCACGGGCTGGGTGGAACTGGTCCGCGGGCAGGATCAGATGCGCATCCATACCGGCCACGATCCGCGTGCCTGGGCCGAATTGGCCCGGGCTTTCTGGGAGCGCACCGCATGATTCAGATCACTCCACAGATGCGGATTTTGGTGGCGGTGGAACCGGTCGACTTCCGCAAAGGCATTGATGGTCTGGCGGCCATCTGTCGGCAGGCCCTCCAGGCTGATCCGCTCGATGGCACGCTGTTTGTGTTCTGCGGGCGAAGTCGGCGGGCGCTCAAATGTCTGGTCTATGACTCGCAGGGCTTTTGGCTCTGCCAAAAACGATTATCCCAGGGTCGCTTTACCGCGTGGCCGAAGGCCGGAGGCTCCGCCCAGGAGTCACTGAGCGCCCACCAACTTCTCACCCTGTTGTGGAATGGGGATCCGGCCGATACCCGCACCGCACCGGTGTGGCGGCCGGTTCATGGCGGTGCCTGAAACAAAATCCGTTTTTCCCCATATTCAGACTAGCGTTCCGTTTCCCCTCCGATACACTCGGCGTCCGTGTCCGAGATTGTACTGAGTTATCGAGGCCGGGAAATTCGCCCGGCGGACGTGGGGTTCCTGCGGCAATTGATTGCCGAAAATCCCACCCTGAGCCGCCGAGCCCTCTCGGCCAAAGTGTGCGAGGCTTGGAACTGGGTTCAGCCCAATGGACAGTTGCGCGACATGGTCTGCCGAAGCCTGATGCTCCGGCTTCATCGCGGGGGCCACCTTGAACTGCCGACCCCCAGGAGGCAGACCATCAACAATGCGATCCGTCACCGGCAGGTAAGGGAGGTGACTCCCGTTGATCAGACTCCGATCGAAGGGAGTCTGGCTGCGTTGGGACCCTTGGATATCCGGTTGGTGCGCCGGAGCGAGGGGGAGGATCTCTTTGCCCGGTTGCTCATGGAACACCATTACCTGGGCTATAGCCGTCCGGTGGGGGAGCACCTGAAGTACCTGGTCCTGGCCGCAGATCGACCCGTCGCCTGCCTGGCCTGGAACAGCGGGCCGCTGAAGCTCAACCTACGCGACCAGTTTGTCGGAGTTCCCCGCAACGCCTACGCCCACAACCTTCACCTGATTGCCTACAACAGCCGCTACCTGATCGTTCCGTGGGTCAAGGTGCCGCATCTGGCGAGCCAGGTCCTGGGACGAATCGCCCGCCGGATAAGCGCCGACTGGCAGGAGCTCTACCACCATCCGGTTCATCTCCTGGAGAGCTTCGTGGATATCGAACGGTTCAAGGGCACCTGTTACCGGGCAGCCAACTGGCAGTGTGTCGGACGCTCCGTGGGCCGGGGAACCAAGTCCAAGACCGGCACCCGGACCTCCATCAAGGATCTCTGGGTGTACCCGCTCCGGAGGAACTTTCGCCAGAAGCTCACCCAATGCCCCACCTCGACGAGCTAAAGGACCTGGTGAGCAGTGAGGCGAGGCGCAACGTCTTCCTGGAGGATATCCGTTCGCAAGTATCCGCCGAGCAGGGAGAACAGATCACCCGACTCCTGGAGTGCTTGATCTGGCTGCTCACCCTTCTCCAGAAGAAGGACCTCTCGATCAGTCGGCTACGCCAGCTCTGTTTCGGAGCCACCACCGAAAGTGCCCGCAACGTGTGTGGCAAAAAGACCCACAAGCAGAAGACCAAAGCCAGAGGCCACGGCCGCAACTCGCATCGGCAGTACACCGGGGCGCAGAGGGTACGAGTCTCCCATCCCAGCTTGAAACCCGGTGATCGGTGCCCCGGCTGCCTGAAGGGCAAGGTCCGTCCGGTGAAGGAACCCTCGGTGGCGATCGCGGTGACGGCTCAACCGCCGGTGGGAGCGGTGATCCACGAAATGGAGCAGTTGCGTTGCGATACCTGCGGCAAGGGGTTCACGGCACCGACTCCCCCGGCGGCGGGGGTGGAGAAGTATGACGCCAGCGTCGGGGTGATGGTGGGGTTGATGCGCTATGGGAGCGGTATGCCCTTCCATCGGTTGGAGCGGCTGCAGAAGAGTCTTGGGGTTCCCTTGCCCGCCTCGGTTCAGTGGGAACAAGTCGATCGAGTCTCTGAGAGTCTGGAGCCGATGTTTGAGCATCTGGTAAACGTGGCGGCCCAGGCACCGGTTCTTTTCAGCGATGACACCGGGATGCGGGTGCGATCCTTGCGAACGGAAATCCAAGGCGAGAAGAATCCCAAACGAACCGGCATCTTCACCTCCGGAATCGTGGGAAAGCTCCAGGACTATTGCGTGAACCTCTACTTCACCGGACGCAACCATGCCGGGGAGAACCTCTCCAAAGTGCTCGATGAGCGGCACTCCCAGCGATCAGCCCCATTGCACATGTGCGATGGACTGGCTCAGAACGACCCCAAAGGACATTCCACAGTCCAGGCGCAGTGCAATGTGCACGCGAGGAGAAACTTTGTGGAACTGGAAAGCTCCTTTCCCGAGGAATGCCGAAGGGTGGTGGAAAGCTTTTCGGCGGTCTACCGGGTGGAAGCCCAGGTCAGGGCCGCCGGGCTAACCCCCGAAGAGCGGCTCAGGGAACACCAGACTCGCAGCGGACCGGTGATGGAAGAGCTTCGAGCCTGGTTAACCGGGCTCATCGAGGACAGGAAGGTCGAACCCAACTCGGAGCTGGGTGGGGCGATCAAGTATCTACAGAAGCGTTGGATGCAGCTGACCCAGTTCTTGCGGATCCCGGGCGCTCCCTTGGACAACAACGAAGCCGAGCGGGTTTTAAAGAGGTCTATCCTGCACCGGAAAAACAGTCTGCACTACAAGACGGATCGCGGTGCCCGGGTCGGCGACCTCTTCATGAGCCTGGTGGAGACCTGTCGAGCCAATCAGGTCAATCCCTTCGAATACATGATGGCCGTCGTGAGGAATGCCCCAGCGGCCAAAATGGATCCCGGGAGGTGGATGCCGTGGAACTTCCAAGCCGCTCTCCCCGAAAAAGCCGCTCAGGCACCCTGAGTCGCCCTAGCACCCGCACCGCTGCCCATCAACCCCGACGGAACTCCACCCACCCGCCCGCCGCCGCGCTTACGCGGCCTTGCCGAAGGGACACGTAGGTCCCGTTGAACAAGGAGCTGGTCAGATTGGTCGGACCACCACTGTTGATGGTGTAGGTGCTAACCGTCTGCCAAGTCTGGTTGGTGAAGTTTAGGCTCT
>CAIPWR010000089.1 GCA_903868795.1 uncultured Spartobacteria bacterium
GGCTCTCCGTAATTCCCTGAGTATCTCCGGTGGTGATTGCCTTCGCTATCTGCGAGAGGAAGGATCCTCCGAACATGGAGGCAAGAGCCGCCTTACCGAGACCGTTTGCGTTCTTGGAAAGAAACTGCCTGCGGTTCATCCGCTGCTGGAAAATGTCGTGTGGGTCCATGATGAGAGGGGATTTGTGGGGATTAGCGGCAGAGGGATTCGTCAAGATTCAGGAAAATGCTGGCAATCATGGTCCAGGTCGCCTGCTCCTGAGGAGGGATGTCTGAGGCGGGCGGGAGTTGGCCGATCTTGATCAGGTCCGAGGCGGCGGCGGGATTGCTCTCGTACTTGGCCTGAAGCTTCTTTTCGGTTGCCAGCAAATTCTGCTTTTCGGGGTCCTTCAGGGGTCTGGCAAGGAGGCGTTCCGAGAAGTAGTCGAGTCGTGCCGATGAATCATTCGTGGAGTGGATCGCGTCCATGGCCATTTTGCGCGCCGCCTCCACGTATTGGGGATCGTTCATGATGAGCAGCGCCTGAAGCGGGGTGTTTGTCCGGACACGCCTCACTGTGCAGGTTTCCCTGGTGGGAGCACCCATGGTGTCGAGTTGGGGAGGGGGAGACTGGCGCTTCCAGAAGGTGTACATGCTGCGACGGTAGATCTGATCCCCGGTGTCCTGAGTATAATGAGCGGTGTCGCTATCGGGCATGGTCACCGCCTCCCAGAGTCCCTGTGGTTGGTAGGGTTTGACGCTGGGACCGCCGATCTTTGGATTGAGGAGGCCGCTGACAGCGAGCGCCTGATCGCGGATCACTTCTCCCTCCATGCGGAAGCGTGGACCACGGGAGGCAAGCATGTTGTCGGGGTCCTTTTCTTTCTTCTCGGCCGTGATAACGGGGGATTGCTTGTAGGCGGAAGAGGTCACCATGAGGCGTATCATTTTCTTGGTGTCCCATCCGTTGTCTTGGAACTCGACTGCCATCCAGTCGAGCAGGGGCTGGTTTACCGGACGGTCACCCATGATCCCGAAATCCTCGGAGGTCTTGACGATTCCGTTACCGAAGAACTGCTGCCAGAGTCGGTTCACGAAGACGCGGGAGGTGAAGGTATTATCTTTGGAGGTGATCCACTGGGCCAATCCCAGTCTGTTCTGCGGTTGATCGGCGGGAATCTGGGGAAAAATGGAGGGAACGCCCGCGGTCACCTTGTCACCCTTCTGATCATACTGACCGCGTTTGAGTACATAGGCCGTGGGGATGGAATTTTTCTTTTCCTCCTCGATAAGTGTGAGGAGTCCCCGGTCATAGAGGGCTCTCTTTTCAGCTTTTAAGGCATTCCTTTTTTTCGTGAGTGTATCCCTATCGGCCGTCAGTTTGGCGATCTCCTCTTTGGTGGCTTTGCTCCCGGGGCCCGAGGCACGTTGAATGGCTTCGCTCGCTGCTTTCTGCATTTTCTCCGTCTCGACGAATTCGTTTGGCAAACTTACCCATCGTGCCTTGTCGGCATCGTTCCCTGGCACGAAGAGGATGGGGGGGGTATCGATTCTCCTGCCGTCCATAACTGGTTGGGTCGTGTTTCTGAAGAAGGCGCTCATGCGGTAAAAGTCCTTCTGGGAGTAGGGATCAAACTTGTGATCGTGACAGGCACAACATTTCATAGCGGCGCCTAGATAGACGGTGGAAACTGCATCCACCTGCTCGGCCGCCATGGTAGCCGAGACCTCATCAGCGATCGCACCCCCCTCATCGGTGGTTTCCTGGCAGCGGAGAAAGCCCGTGGCGATTTTCTGGTTGTCGGTGGAATTAGGAAGAAGGTCGCCCGCGAGTTGCTCGGTGACGAAGCGGTCGTAGGGCATATTCTCGTTGAAGGACTTGATGACCCAGTCGCGGTAGGGCCAGATCGAACGATAGTTGTCGATATGAAGGCCGACGGTGTCGGAGTAACGTGCTGCATCGAGCCAGAGGCGCCCTTCGTTTTCACCAAAAGTCTGACGGGAGAGCAGATCGTCCACGATCTTCTCGTAGTGTGACTTGGAGGGATCCTTTGCAAAGGCTTCGACCTCCTCCGGTTTTGGGGGAAGTCCTGTCAGGTCGAACGTCACCCTGCGGATCAAAGTGCGAGGGTCTGCCTCGGCCTCGGGGGCGAGGCCTTCTTTCTGGAGGCGGGCCAGGACAAAGGCGTCGATCGGGCTATCAGACCATGGCTTGTCGCTCTTTGGGACTTCAGGACGCACCGGTTTGACAAGGGACCAGTGGGGCTCGTAGTGAGCTCCTGCCTTGATCCAAGCCTTCAAAGTTTCTATGTCCTCAGGTTTGAGCGCTTTGTGGTTGTCTCGCGGAGGCATCGCCTCGATCGGTTTGTCGGAGAGGATGCGGCGTATCATCTCGGACTGCTCGGGATGACCCGCGACGATCGCGGGTTTATGCTCGGGGCGCACGGCCTTGGCCTCGGCCTCCTTGTCGAGTCGGAGTCCTCCCTTGCGTGAGGCGGAGTCGGTGCCGTGGCAGTGATAGCAGTTCTCGGAGAGGATCGGCTGGATCTTGTTATTGAAACTCAATGAATCCGCATCCCTTGGCTTGTAATGGAAGGGCGTCTTGATGAACCCCTGAGGGCCGAAGAGTTCCCAGGCCCCGACTCCTGTAAGGCCGAGGAGCATCACCGCAAAAAATGGAATGATGGTTCGGTTAAGAAGTGCCATGGGA
Source organism: uncultured Spartobacteria bacterium (assembly GCA_903868795.1). GTDB lineage: Bacteria > Verrucomicrobiota > Verrucomicrobiia > Chthoniobacterales > UBA6821 > UBA6821. The sequence goes on from CAIPWR010000089.1 coordinate 2,689, forward strand.
AGAATTTACCATCAAATAGTATATGCTTATTATCGATGAAAAACAAGCATATTGAGAGAGCTGCGGCAATCTTGAGAACAGAATATCTACTCTCAGTTGAGGAAATGTTACTCCTCCCTGAACTGGGAGTGTCCTTCTGTTTTAATCGAACCGATTTTTTCAAGGAGCGCTTTTGCCTGCTCGTACTGGTTGGTCTTCAGGGCCCCATCTAATTCGGATAAGGCATCCTTGAGTTTGCGCAACAGCGCGCGGTAATCCGCGATGAATCCCTCATGATCTGAGGCCGCTATGGATTGTGCCTTCGGAGGGTTAATTTCAGAGGCATCGGAGGCTGCTTTGATCATAGCTTCAACCAGAGCTATATTCTCCGTTTGCTTGGAGGGATCGGTTATTGATCCCGATATCTGCTTCATGCTTCCCGCGAGAATTTTCATCTGCTTTTGAAGGCTGTTACTTTCAGTCTTGGGAGAGGCGAGGGTTTCCGGGGATGAGGGTGAAGCTGGTGATGGTGCCGATGTTGGGGATCCTGTGGGTGAGGCAGTTACGGAAGGCTTGGAAAGGGGCGTAGCAGTTGCGGTTGGAGGTGCTGGCTTAGGTGCTGGCATCGGTGTTTCGTCCTTGAACTTCGTGTGGCCCTCTTTCCTGATGTCACCGACCGTTGTGAGCAGGGCTTTGGCCTCATCGTATTTGGCCGCCTTCACGGCATCATTGATTGAGGAGAAGGCGGCGACGAGTTTATCCAACTGAGCACGGTACTCGGAGAGGAACTTCTGCTTGTCGGCGGCCGGAATGGAGGCGGTTTTCATCGGATCCATGGTCTTGGCATCCAGGACTGTCTTTTTGAGTGTCTCGATGATCGAGATGGTATTGGTCTGCTTGGTTGGATCGGCGACCTGCAGGGAGAGTTGCTTCATTCTATCGGCAAGCATGTCCATCTGCTTCTGCAGAGGGGTTTTCTGGGCCGTGGTCACTGGCGCGGGTTTGTCACCTGCGGTGGTCGATTCGACAGGGGTCGGTGCGGGATGTTCAGGCGGGATCACCTTGAGAGGACCGTAGACAATGAACTTAGGGTTGGCTTTCCTAAAGGCATCGATCCCTTCGTCTGTGACCTTAGTTTGGAATAGGCCCATCGTTCGGAGGGCTGCACCGGGATGGACTTCCTTGAGCCAGCCATCATCGACGGCGGTTCCGGTGAGAATCAGCACCTCGAGATGGGGAAGGGTAAGAAGCTTGGAAGCCCCTGTACCCGTCACGGCAGTCCGCGTCAGGTCGATCTCGCGAAGATTCGGGAAAGCAGAAATTGTCTCGAGAGATTTGTCCGTGATCTTGGTGTCCGAGAGCTGTGCCTCCACCAGGAAGGGGGCTGCGGAATTGATCATCGCGATCTTGGAATCGTCGATAATAGCTCCCTTGCCGAAGGCCTGAAGCAAGAGGCCCTCCTTCGGGTTCGATGAGAGTGGGATAATCCTAACTCCAGCATCCTTGGCTGCCTTGATAATCGCAGGCATGGCCTGAGTCGGGTCGGCGATCTCGGGAGGTTTCGGCCGTAGAGCCCGGCGTCGGGAGGAGACAAGCGCTTTCCCTTCCATCGGAAGATTGGTGAGATCACCGATCTCCGTCTCCGCCTTGGCACCTGATGCAATCCATGCCCTCAGGATTGAGAGTTCCGCCGATGTGAGAGGTTGTTTAGGAGCCGGCGGCATCGACTTGATATCATCAGGCGCAAGGCAGACGCGTTTCACCATCAGGCTTTCGTCAGGTTTACCGGGGATGATGACAGGACCATCCTGGCCACCTTTCATAAGAGATTTCAGGCTACTCATGTCGAGACCGCCATTGGCCGTTCCTGCGTTATGGCACTGGATACAGGAGCGTTTGAGCGCCGGTGCGATGACCGCTGTGTAGACGGTCAGGTCCCCTTTGGTCTGATCAATTTTGGACTGGCCGGTGATCAGGGACTTGATCGGCTCGGGAGCATATTCCGTCAGATAGTCGACACCGTGCGTTAGCTCACCGCCGAGATGACCCGTCAAGGAAACGGAGGCAACCGAGGCGATGATCAGGGCGATTCTTGGAAGATCCCTGTTCCAAACGAGAGCGGCGATGGCAAGAAGGGTTCCCGTGATGATCGCCATCCAGGCATGCTGCATGAGAAGGGTCCCTTGATAGCCTCCCGCATAGGCCAGCAGCCATCCGAAGAGGATGGCTCCGATAAGCGTGATGATGGCGCTGAAGATCAGAATAGCCGAGGTGCTACGACGGTAGGGTGTTGCAAGAAAGGGGAGGGGAATCTCGAAAAGAGGTAGCAGCAGAACAAAGGCTATCGGCAGATGAACGACCAGCGGATGGAAGCGGCCAAGGAAGAGCAGGAAGCCTACCCTCACCATGCCATCGGGCGGCAAGAACTTGAGGAGAAGAGCGAGTCCAACCATGGCCACCAAAGCCAAGGGACGCAAAAGCACGACCAAATTCGTGACGATAATAATGAGTCTCTCGGTCAGGGATCCGAGGCGTGCAATCAGGATATTCAAGAATGGGGTAGGATCGATGAATGATCCCTTGCAGGAGATGAGCTTGGGACTACTTGGATTGGCTCAGGCGATTGAGCCTGGAGATTCTTCCCCATCTGTTCCAGTCGGTCACGTAGAGATTGCCTTTGGCATCGAAGCAGATGCCGTGAGGTGCCGTGAAGATACCCTCTTGCCAGGCCTCGGGAGGAACCCCGAAGTTGGCCTTTTCCTTAGGGTTAAGATTTTCGCCGAGGGTGGAGATGACCGCTCCCTTACCATCAAGGATATCGACGCGGCCCTCGAGTTCGGTCACGGCTGTCTTGTCACCAAAAGCGGCTAGGGTGCTCGGAAGTGGCAGACCTTTTGCAATCTCGCAGAGATAAGAGCCATCAAGAGCGAGACGGATGATCCGCTTGTTAGCGCGATCGCAGACCATCAGGGTCGGTGTCGGGGTGCGGGTGTCGACCATGACGGAGTGAGGGCACTTAAGGGTCATGCCGCCGGCTTCCTTGATGGTGCCGAGGTATTTCTGGTCAGGGGAATAGCGATGAATCACCGAGGCGCTGTATCCGTCTGCGACAAAGACCGATCCGTCCGGGGCAACGGTGACTGAGGTGGGCTTCATGACCCGCAGGTGGGGGGCCTTCAGGCCGAGTTTGGCGATTACCGCAGCCTGATCCTCGGGATGGGATTGGAATTTCGCCAGACACTTCTCGCAGCAGAAGCAGGCATTGACACCTTTAACCGTGGCCGAAAAGGCAGGATCGACGGGCTTGCCAGAGTAGGGGCAGACCGAGTTGGAAGGGGGTGGGGGAAGCGGCGAGGCAGGGGAATCATAGAGTCCCGATTCCATCGGTGCGGTGATGGCCCAGACTAGCGTGCCATCGGTTGTCAATTTCACCGCGCGGTTACCCAGTAGGTGGGCGGCGTAGAGATATTCCTTACCGTTTTCTTCGCGAATTATCAGGGAGTGACATCCTTTGCACTCGGGTGCGATCGTTTTGAGAAGTGTGCCGTCGGGTTGGAAAACAAGGATGCCCTTGGCATTGTCCGTGCTCGCGTAGATCAGCCCATCATGGCCAATGGCGACACCTCCGTGTGTGGGGCCGGGGAACTCTCCCCGCACGGGCATCCCCCAGTTGGGAACCGACTCGTAGGCCCAAGGAGTCGTGCCTGAGACGACGGGCCTGGAAGCGACAGGCGAGGAGTTCGTGACGGCCACGGGATCTGCCAAGAGTGTTGCAGAGGCCGATAGTCCCAGGATAACCAAGCGCAGGATTAGCAGATAGTTGGGGGATAAATGCATCCGTAAAGGTTGAAGTAAAAATAATGAATTATGAAGACAAAAGAGGAGTAAGCGACCAATCCTTAAAACTCCCCGCGCTTCCCCTCAACGGAGCCTTCGTGGGGAAAGATGTTACAGTTACTCTGCAGGCACCGCCGCTGCCACAATCTCTGCAAAGCTGCGGGGATCAAGGCTTGCTCCACCAACCAAGGCACCATCGATATCGGGCTGGGAGAGGAGTTCACGGGCATTATCCGCGGTCACGCTTCCCCCGTAGAGGATGCGGGTCTTGTCGGCAATTTCAACTCCGGCAGAGGTCTTCAGATAGTCGCGGATGAACTGATGAGCCTCTTGGGCCTGAGTCGGTGTGGCGGTAAGGCCTGTCCCGATCGCCCAGACAGGCTCGTAGGCAATGATGATCTCTTCCAGTTGTTCCTGGGTGAGTGCTTTCAGTGCTCCCTCTAGCTGCGCTTCGAGAATGGCTTTTTCCTGACCGGCCTGACGCTCCTCAAGCGTCTCGCCAATGCAGAGGATGGGGCGAAGTTCGGAATTGAGCGCTGTCACAACCTTGCGATGAACGAGTTCGTCGGTTTCGCCGAAGAGGCGGCGGCGTTCGCTATGCCCCACCAGAACATAGCGTACAAACAGATCACGCAGCATTGCCGCTGAGATTTCGCCGGTGTACGCCCCCTTGGCCTCCGGGGACATGTTCTGGGCACCGAGTCGGATCTTCTGAGAGCCCCCAAGGATTTCCGAAGCCTTGGCGAGGGCCGTGAAGGGGGGGATGATTGCGATGTCGACGTTGTTGACCGGTTCGGTCTCCTGACGGAAAACCTCCAAGTAGGGGGCGACCTCCGAGGAGGTCATGTTCATCTTCCAGTTGCCTGCAACGAATTTCTTGCGTGGGAGTGCCATAGTAAGTCGTAAGATTAGGCTTTCTCGTCGAGCGAGGCAACTCCGGGCAGAACCTTCCCTTCGAGGAGTTCAAGAGAGGCGCCTCCACCCGTGGAGGCATGGGTGACTTTGTCGATGACTCCGAACTTCTTGGCTGCCGTGGCCGTGTCGCCACCGCCAACAATCGTGATGGCACCTGCTGCTGTGGCGGCCGCGACGGCCTGAGCCATGGACTTGGTTCCCTCGGCGAAGATGTCGAACTCGAAGACGCCACAAGGGCCGTTCCAGACGATGGTCTTTGCGGAGGCGATGACCTTGGCAAAAAGCTCGCGAGTCTTGGGACCGCAATCGAATCCCTCCCAGCCATCGGGAATCCCGCTCTCGACAGTGGCCGATCCGGTATTGGCGGTTGGGGAGAAGGCATCGCCGGTGATGAAGTCAACAGGGAGGTGGATACGGATACCCTTCTCCTTTGCCTTGGCCATGAGCTCTTCCACGATCTCCGCACCTGCAGGATCATAGAGGCTGTTGCCGATCTGCATGCCGTTGAGCACCTTGAGGAAGGTGTAGGCCATGCCACCGCCGATGATGATGTCGTCGGCTTTCTCCACGAGATTACGAATAAGTGGGATCTTGTCAGCGATTTTGGCTCCTCCGAGGATCGCGAGCAGGGGACGCTTTGGATCCTCAAGGACTGCTGCGAATGCTGCCAGTTCCTTCTCGACCAGGAAGCCGGCAACCTTGTGAGGAAGATCAACACCAGTAACGCTGGAGTGTGCGCGATGAGAGGTGCCGAAGGCATCGTTCACATAGACATCAGCGAGTTTGCTGAGGCTGGCACGGAAGGCGGCGACCTTGGAGGGATCGGCTTTCACGTTGTTCCCCTCCGCATCCTTGGCTTTACCCTCTTCCTCGATGTGGAAGCGGACATTCTCAAGAAGGATGACATTGCCGGGCTTGAGGGCGGCACAGGCGGCCTCAACCTCGGAGCCGACGCAGTCGTTCAGGAAGGTCACGGGGCGACCAAGGAGTTCTTGGAGTTTTTCGGCAACAGGCTTGAGGGTGTACTTTGCAACACGCTCACCATTCGGGCGTCCGAGATGGCTGGCAAGAACGACAGAGGCTCCCTGATCCAGAGCATGCTGGATGGTGGGCAATGCCGCGGTGATGCGCTGGGTATTGGTAATCTCGCCGGTCTGCTTGTCTTGAGGGACATTGAAGTCGACGCGGATGAAAACGCGTTTTTCGGCGAGTGAGAGGTCCTTGATTGTTTTTTTAGCCATGGTGATTGGGAAGATAGAGGTGTGAGTGAAAAGAAAGAGGGCAGGAAAGTCAGGAATGCACCTGCTTTACCTGCCCTCGAGAATGATCTTAGTTTTTAGGCGCTGATCTTCTTAAGCAGGTCGACGCAGCGGTTGGAATAACCCCACTCATTGTCGTACCAGGAGACGAGCTTGAAGAACTTGTCATTGAGCTCAATTCCCGAACCCGCGTCGAAGATGCTGGAGCGGGTGTCGTGGATGAAGTCGCTCGAGACAACTTCGTCCTCGGTGTAGCCAAGGATCCCCTTGAGGTAGGTCTCGCTGGCCTTCTTCATGGCGGCGCAGATTTCCTTGTAGCTCGTGGCCTTGCTGGTCTTGACGGTGAGGTCGACAACGGAAACGGTCGGGGTCGGCACACGGAAGGACATTCCGGTGAGCTTACCCTTCACCTCTGGGCAGACGAGGGCAACAGCCTTCGCTGCTCCGGTGGTGGAGGGGATGATGTTGATTGCTGCCGAGCGGCCACCCTTCCAGTCCTTCTTGGAAGGACCATCGACGGTCTTTTGGGTGGCGGTGTAGCTGTGCACGGTGGTCATGAGACCCTCCTCGATTCCTAATCCTTCCTTCAGGAGGACATGGACAACGGGAGCAAGGCAGTTGGTGGTGCAACTGGCGTTGGAGATAATGTGGTGTTTGGAGATGTCGAGTTGGTCATCGTTGACACCCATCACAACGGTGATGTCTTCACCCTTGGCTGGAGCGGAGATGATCACTTTTTTAGCCCCCGCTTCTAGGTGACCTTTGGCCTTCTCGGCGTCGGTGAAGAGACCGGTGGCCTCGATGACGATGTCGACGTTGAGTTCCTTCCATGGAAGTGCAGCAGGGCCTTCCTTCACTGCGAGGCACTCGATCTTGTGGCCATTCACCACCAGCGTGTCGTCCTCAGGTACATCGGAAGAGGACTTCTCGCTGCGCACCTCACCCTTAAAGACACCTTGGGTGGAGTCGTACTTCACGAGGTAGGCGAGGTTGTCGGCAGGGACGAGATCGTTGACGGCGACGACGTTGTACCCCTTCTCAAGGAGGCCCTGTTCGACGATGGCACGGAAGACAAGGCGGCCGATGCGGCCGAACCCATTGATGGCAATATTAGGCATGGTGTTGGTGTTTGGTTGCCGGCGTCAGGGGTCGCACGGAGTTTGAAATTATTAAAAGTCGGAGCTGCTCCGTCAATTTTAAACGGAAGAAGCGGCGTCTACGAAGCTCCGGAGGAGGCTTTTGGAACATCACCAACCGCAAGTACCCTGATAATTTCATCAACGGTCTGTTCGTGGGGAAGCCCCGTGGCGTCGACTTGAATGTCGGCAGCACTCTCATAGATGGGGAGGCGCGATTCAAGAAGCGCATTGAAAGTGCTTCGGGGATTCTCCACGTCGAGCAGGGGACGCTTGCGGTTGCGGCTTGCGCGCTCGAAGAGTGTCTCTGGATCGGCATGCAGCCAGACAATCCTTCCGATCCGATGAAGAAGAGCCCGGTTCTCCTCGCGTAGGATGGCGCCACCGCCTGTTGCGAGAACGATATCCTTGGCCTCGACAAGCTCCCGAAGTTCCGCGGACTCACGCTCGCGGAAGCGCTCTTCTCCGTCGTTGGCAAAGAGCTCACTGATGCTGGTGCCTTGGGCGTGGGCAATGATCAGGTCGTCGGTGTCGAGAAACTCATGACCTAGCCGTTTCGCCAGACGACGCCCGATGCTGCTCTTCCCACAGCCCATGAAGCCGATGAGAACGATATTGGAATTCATGGATAGATCCTACTCATGATCGAAAAAAAGAACATCCCCGAACATGCGGTTGCCCGTCGAAGCGGATTGATTGAATCTGGCGTGGTGAATAGGCTTTGCGGATGAGTTCCAAAAAAACGAAGTCATCCCAACCCACGACGAAATCGAAGTCTGAAAGTAAAGCCATGACCGCTGCTCCTCTTGTAGGAGTTGTCATGGGAAGCAAGAGCGACTGGGAGACCATGGGACATGCCGTGGCGCTGCTAGAGGAGTTCGGTGTTCCCTGTGAATATCGTGTTGTTTCCGCCCACCGGATGCCGGATGCCATGGCAGCCTATGCTCAAGAGGCCGAGGAGAGGGGACTTCATGCCATCATCGCCGGAGCCGGCGGAGCCGCCCACCTGCCCGGAATGATCGCCGCCCAGACGACGGTGCCTGTCCTTGGGGTCCCTGTGAAGAGCCGCACTATGGAGGGATTTGACTCGCTGCTCTCAATCGTCCAGATGCCTGCTGGGATTCCGGTTGCCACGTTCGCCATTGGCGAAGCAGGTGCCAAAAATGCGGCTCTATTTGCAATTGCCCAGTTGGCTCTGCTCCATAAGGGGTTGGCGGCCAAGCTGGCAACCTTCCGGAAAAACCAGACGAAGGTGGCTAGCGAAAGTGTCTTGGAGCCTTCTCGGAAACTAAGCGGAAAGCGCTGAGTCTCTAATGTTTCAGGATTTTTCAATGTGAGTGCCCGGATTATTCATGGAGAGGAAGGGATCCGTGATTCCGTGGAACTCTTGCGACAAGGTGGGGTTGTAGGGCTGCCGACAGAGACCGTTTATGGACTTGCGGGTAATGCCTTTGATCCTAAGGCGATTGCCCGTATTTTTGAGGCCAAGGGACGCCCCTTGACCGATCCCCTGATTGTCCATCTGCCGGAGGCGAGCTGGATTGAGCGAGTTGTCCGATTTTCTTCTTTAGAGCAACGAGAGATGGTCAAAAGGCTAGCTGAAGCCTTCTGGCCAGGTCCCATGACTCTGCTGCTCCCCAAGCACCCAGAACTTCCTGACCTAGTAACGGCTGGTTTAGGCCAGGTTGCGGTGAGGGTGACGGCACATCCCCTCTTTCAAAAAGTTTTGAGTCGGCTAAATTCACCATTGGCAGCTCCGAGTGCTAATCGATTCGGTAGGATCAGCCCGACGAGTGCGGATGATGTCCGTTTAGAGCTTGGTGACTCAATAGACCTCATTCTGGATGGTGGCCCTTGTGAACACGGAGTCGAATCAACCATTGTATCAATCCAAGGAAATCATTTGGAAATCCTAAGACCAGGTCCGATTACGGAAGAGCAACTGAAGGAATATGGTCATGTTGTCTCTCCGGGTGGTATTGTGAATACTCCGGGAAGTCTGCCTGGCCATTATGCTCCTAAAAAGAGGCTGAAAATCATTGATTCGGACATCATGTCATTTCCTGCGAAGACTCGCATTGGATTGATGGCATTCCATACGTCTGTAAAGGAAATACTTGGAGAATTCACTTCAGTTGAGCTTCTTAGTGCATCAGGAGATCTGAAGGAGGCCGCAGCCAATTTCTACGGAGCACTTCGCCGTCTTGATGAAAGCGACGTCGATTTAATATTAGCCGAACCTGTTCCAGAAGAGGGGATTGGTGTGGCCATCATGGATCGCCTAAGGAGGGCTTCCTATGGATCTTATCATGGAACAGGACATCAAGACTCCAATTCTCCTGCCTGATGAGTACAAATCCTCCTAATAAGGAAGGGCTGAATACGAAAGCCGCCGGCATCGTGGCTGGCGCGGTGATGCTGAGTCGCGTCCTGGGTCTTGCCCGGGAGTTGATCTTTGCCGGACTTTTCGGCGCGGGACGTGGCATGGATGCGTTTTTAACTGCCTTTCGTGTTCCTAACTTACTACGTGATCTTTTTGCAGAAGGAGCGCTTTCAACGGCATTTATCACCGTTTTTTCTCAGCGAATCGCGAAAGATGGGGAAGCCTCCGCCTGGAAGTTGGCTTCCAAGATGGCGACCCTCACCACGATCTTCATGAGCTTTGTCTCACTGCTTGGTGTGGTGTTCGCGGCGCAGTTGATCGGTTTCCTGGCGCCGGGTTTCCCTGCGGAGAAGGCAGCCCTGACGATCCATCTCACGCAGATCATGTACCCGTTCATCCTGATGGTCTCCCTGGCTGCCTTGGTGATGGGGATGCTCAATGCAGTGAATCGCTTCACCGCCGCGGCTCTTGCCTCCAGCTTTTTCAATATCGGATCAATTGCCGGAGGAGTGGTCTTCGGATGGTGGCTCGATCCCCATTTCGGGGAGCGAGCGCTGGTAGGCTTGGCAATTGGTACCTTGATTGGAGGTTTGCTGCAGCTTGGCGTTCAGTTGCCCAGTCTTTATAAGGCGGGATTTCGATTCGTCTTGGATTTCAACTGGCGTGATCCAGGCGTTCGTCAGGTGCTTTTGCTGATGCTCCCCGCGGTGATCGCCGCAAGTGCTGTCCAGATCAACGTGATGGTGAACACCATCTTCGCCTCGCAACTCGGTGACGGCCCGATCAGCTGGCTCTCCTACGCATTCCGCCTGATGCAGTTGCCGCTCGGTGTCTTTGGCGTTGCCGTGGCAACGGTCACCCTGCCGGTCGTTTCCAGGGCTTCGGCCTTGGGTGATATGGGACGTTTCCGGTCGACTCTTGCCAAGGCGATGCGTCTGGCGGTGTTTCTGACCCTCCCTTCGGCGGTGGGACTGATTGTCCTAGCCCAACCGATCATCGCGTTGATCTACCAGAGAGGAAAGTTCCATGACGCCGACACACTACACACGGCGGAGGCCCTCCAATACTACGCCATTGGTCTTGTTGGCTACTCCTGTATCAAGGTGCTCTCTCCGGCTTTCTATGCGATCAACCGCAAGTGGACCCCGATGATGGTCAGCTTCCTCTCGATCGGAATGAATCTCCTCCTTAACTGGCTCTTTATTTTCCGCTTGGGAATGGGTCATCGGGGGTTAGCTCTCTCAACCGCCCTCTCGGCCACTGTGAATTTCTTTCTGCTCTACATTCTGATGACACGTGTTTCGGGCTCGCTGGAGTCACGAGCCATGGCAGCTACCTTCGTTCGTTGTCTGCTGGCAGCTCTGCCGATCGGGTTGGTGGGATGGCTTGCCCAGCCGTGGCTGGCCGGTCTCATCCATGGACCAATCCTTCTCCGTGCCGGAGCCCTTCTGCTGGTGATCAGCGCTGCGGTTTCACTCTTTCTGGTGGCAAGCTTGGCCCTGAAGATTGAGGGGTTCGCAGAGTTTGTGGAAATTCTGCAAAGGAAACTGAAGGGGAGAGTAAAAGGTTAAACCCGTGACAGCGATAGAATGGTTTGAAGGTTACAAGGGGTTGCCTTGAATCCACGTTGTAACTTTTCGAAATTCTAACCTTTTTAACGAGGTTCGCCTGATCACTCCCGATCAACGCTGAAGCGACCCGGGCCGATCAGCAGGAGAGAGAGGAAGACCGAGCCGAGTTCGATGGCGTGGGAGGCAACGAACCATTTCTCCATGAAATCTCCCGGTGTCGTGTGAAAATGCATGATCGTGGCGACCGCCATGTTGATCACGAGAAAGAGGCAGGCAGGCCGAAAGCAGAAGCCGATCAGCAGGAGGAACCCGCCGATGGATTCAGAGAGTGCCGACATCAGTCCCCAAAAGATAGGATAGGCGGTCACGCCGACGAACTGCATCGATTTACCGAGCTTGATCCAGAGATCGGGGCCCTCCATGAGTTTGGGAAGGCCATGCGCCAGGAAGGAGAGTCCTATAAGTATACGGAGAAGGAGGAGTCCGGTGTCGCGGTATTTGCTGAGGGAGCGGAGGATCATTTGAATTGGAATGCCCTCCCGTCGTTCTTGTCACAAGCAAAAACGTCCTAAGCTGATACACGGCAACGCTTGGGAATCTGATTGATGCCCGTGAAGTAACAGGATAATTAGCAATGCGAATGAAGATCTTCTCCAGCACGCTCCACGCCATCGCAGCGCTTGGCATTCTTGCTCTCTGCTCCGGATGCGCAACCGGTCCCAAGGTTGACCCTCAGATCACTGCAGCAGTCGCCTCTGCCAATGTGAACAAGGGCACTTATAACAAGATCTTCAATGCTCAGACGCTGGACTACGCTGATATTATGAACTTGGTGAAGGGGCGGGTGCCTTCTCACATCACGGTTGGCTATCTCCGTAGTACTCAGAAAGTTTACGACTTCAGCTACTCCCAGCTTGCCTCTCTCAAGGCGGCCGGAGCGAAGCCCCACCTCCTGAACTACCTGACGGAGACCCAGGGCTTCTATGGTAATAATGTTCCACCAAAGCCGGGCAACAAGGTTCCGGGTGACGTAAAGTACAATACAAAGCTGAACCAGGATCAGCAGCCCTTCTATTATAATGCTCCGCTGATCGATGATTGGTATGACTCTGCTTACACGGAGTCCTGCTACAGCCCCTTCTCTTTCGATACCGGCGGCGGGGGTTAGACGATCAATCTGCGCCGCGTTTCTGACTAGCGGCTCATCCCTCTTAAGAGGTAGTGAAGGCCGTTTCGTTTTTCAAACAGCGGTATCCCTTGTTAGGGATTCTGCTGGCGGCTATTGCGGGAATTCTTCTGAGTTCCTTCTTAGGACCGGGATGGTGTCTCGTGGCAGGGGTTCTTTGTGTCAGCCTGCTCCTTTTGCTCTTCCACAAGCAGGGCGGAATCTGTTGGGCGGTGACTCTTGTAATTTTTGCTCTTCTTCACCTCTGGAACTGGAATGTGTCACCAGCTCGATCTCTCGCCGATGATCTTATTCGGGAAATTAATGGGGTTTCCGTTCAGGGAGTGATTATCGGTGAACCTCGGCTCAGTCATTCTGGACTGGCGACCTTCCCCTTGAGACTCGAGGAGGTAAGGGGGTTGGAAGGCGAAAAGATCATTACCAAAGCACCGCTCACTGTCCAGGTTAGGTGGTCGGGAGCGCTCCCTTTCTATGGGGATCGAGTGGTCTTCCAGGGAACGGCTGTGAGACCCGCTCCCCCTCGTAATCCGGGAGAGATGGATTATCGACGATGGCTCTCACGACACGGAATCTACACCCGGATTGAGGTTGATCCGTCGATTCCCGGAATAATTCAATCGGGAGGCCATGGAAGTGCCTTGATGGCATTTGCGATTCGATCCCGTCAACGCATGGAGGAAATCCTTTCGATCGATCTTGCTGGAGCGGCAGAGGTGAGGGGCGCAATCGACGGGATTTGTCTTGGTGTCACCGAGCATGCGCCGGAGGGATTCACGGATGATTTTCGATTTACTGGAACAATGCATCTTTTTGCAGTCTCTGGCTTACATGTTGGCATGCTGGCTGTGATCCTCTGGTTCGCGCTGAAGGCCGTGCGCATCCCCAGGGTTTGGGCCGTGATCCTTACCATTCCCTCACTTTTCTTCTACGTGCTGGTGACAGGGATGAAAATGGGGAGTATCCGGAGCGCCACGATGGCCTCGATCCTACTTATTGGGATTTCACTGTTCCGTCGCTCTCCATTGCTCAACACCCTTGCCGCCGCGGCATTTCTCCAACTTGCTCTTAATACGAACGATCTCTTCTCCGCAGGCTGGCAGTTCTCTTACTCAGTAGTCTTTGCGATCATCGTCGTCGCGCCGGGTATCGAGTCATGGCTCATCCGTTTCCACGAGCCTGATCCCTTCCTTCCAGCCAAACTGATCACGACCCGTGAGAGGTGGGGATTCAGAGCCTGGCATCACGTGGCGGGTTTGGCTGCCGTCTCTGCCTCAGCATGGATCGGGGCGATCCTGCCAACGCTCGCCTACTTCCATCTGATCTCCTTCTCCGCCTTCGGAGCAAATCTCCTCGCTGTCCCGCTCGCCTTCCTTGTCATCTCTCTGGGAGCCTTATCATTGGTTACTGGAATGTTTTCCAGTTGGATCGCGGGAGCCTTCAATAATGCCAACTGGCTTATCACCAAGCTCCTTCTCCTGATTGTGCAAGGGAGCGCCATGATGCCCGGAGGGCATTGGTTCGTCGGACCTTCTGCCCCTGCCTCCCCAACGATGACCATGCTGGATCTGCACGGCTCCTCCTGCTCCATCATCAGAGATGGTTCTGAATTCATACTGATCAACGCGGGTAAGAAAAGGGATGCCGGCGCGACCATTCTTCCATGCTTGGAATCAATGGGTGCGAACTCCATTCGATCCTGCCTTATTACCAAGGTGGATGCATCGCATTTGGGCGGACTGCCGGTTCTGAGCAAGGAGCTCCACGTCTCGGATGTTCTGGTCGCCTCACCGACGCACGGGTCAGCAATGGGTAAGAGTCTCCTCTCTTCACTAAAATCGAGGCTAGTTTTGCCTGGTAAGTTAATTTCTCTCTCAAGGCGAGTGAGTGCCGAGGTTTTGAAGACGGGTGATGATGCACTTCCCGTCATCCGAATCATGATCGGTGACTCCCGAATCCTGATTCTCCCTTCGGGTGATCAGGAAATCATCTCTTCCCTCTCGTCCGTACCTGATGACTCACTTCATGCCGAGGTGCTCGTGCTGCCCCTCGGTGGTGCTGAATTCGTCTCCACGCTGGCCCTTATCACAAGGATCGCACCGAAGGCGGTGATCAGTCAGATCTCCCCCTTCAAGCGAAACGAAGTTCTAAGCCTTGAGTGGGAGCAACTTCTTGGTTCGAAAGGAATAACACTCTACCGTCAAGATAGAAGCGGTGCAGTCTTTATGGGTTCCGGACCTGGGAGCCCCTCAATTCGTCCCTATCTTTCTTTGGAAAAAGATCATTCACTTTCGCTGGGGCATCCCTGATTCCAGTGATCCCATCCAAAGTAACTCTTTTATATCAGTACAAGAGTCGAAGTGATTTTTTTCGCCTGCTCCATCATTTTTGGCGGAATAGCAAGGTAGTTGTTCTGGTTATCCACCTTGTAGACTGACCAGTTCCTTGCTTGGAGCATCTCAATGGCTTCCATGCGATGGCATTCGAACGCGATGAGTGTTTTGCCCAAAGAGAGAAGATTTTCAGCCCCTTTTAACGCGAGGACTTCAGCCTCCTCGATATCCATCTTGAGAAGATCTGGAACGGCAGCGCGATTGGCCAGTTCCTCATCCAACGTCGTGCTCCTTACCGTGATCTCCTTGGTGATGCCGTATGTGTGCGCGATGGATGCCTCTCCCGATGACGCAAAGATCTCCAGGATCTGGCTTGTGGCGCCGCTTTGCTCATCGGCGAGAAACGAGACCTTTCCGGAGTGATCCGCCACTGCTGCCTCCACGAGTTTGATGTGGTTGCATCCCCAGCGTTCGATTGTTTGACGAAGAAGTTTTGCATTCATGGGTAACGGCTCGAAGAGCACGGACTCCCGGAGTTCCGTCTTCGCGTTGACCAGCCATGTGAACCAGCCGAGATTAGCACCAACATCCCAGAAAACCTTCGGCTTAAATGTTTCGCACAGCTGCTCTATCAGACGGTTGAGTTCGGGTTCTTTAGGGATGGAATCGAAGAGCCAACTCATGTCACGGAACCACATGACCCTCATTGGCAATCTGAGAGACCGACTTCGCATCCAGACTGCGAAATCAAGGCGTTTGAAGATCCGAAAGAGCCATGGCGTGCGTCTTATCTGCCAGAGGGGGTGGAATCTCCCTCGGATCTCCGCGAGCAGGTTCATGGAAAGCACAGGCTGGCCAACCGGTCCTCAAAGAGATCGTGTCGTGCAGGGTTGTAATGGTGGCCGATGAAGCCGACCGACTCGGCGCCTCGCACATTCTCCTCCAGATCATCAATGTACAATGTGGTTGAGGGATTCACGCCGAATTGGGTACGGGCTAGTTCAAAGATCCTCAATTCGGGTTTCATCACACCCGCCTTATAGGAGTAGATCCCGTCAATGAAGAGCTTTCCGAAGAAGTCATACTCCTCGAAGATATGATCATGGTGGATGCATCCGATATTGGAGAGGAGGTAAAGAGGTGTCTTCCTATGAAGTGAGCGGGCCCACTCGACCATGGGGGTGTTGACCTGAAAGATCCGCGTCCAGATCTCCATGAAGTGATCCTCAGGGCCGTCGTGGGCGAATGCCTCGCGCACGATACGCACGAAATCCTCGCGGGGGATGCGCCCCGTTTCGTGGTCCATCCGCAGGGGGTGCAGATCCTCGACCGAGGGAGGTGCCTCGATCCCGGTATGGGCTACCAATGCCCGCTCCGCAATGAAGTAGTCGAAAGTCAGAAGGACATTCCCGATATCGAAGATGACGGCCTGAATTTGCATGAAAGGAATTAGGGAAAATAAATAGGGAACTCAGGAACTCAGGAAAGACTCAAAAAAAGAAACACCAGAATGAGGAATAAAATACTTTGGGATATTTCAGCAGGGGTATTGATGGATGGTATTTTGATACCCCACTCACTTCCTGAGTATCTGAGTTCCATATTAAAAACTGATCGATTCAGCCTTCACTCTCATCACCTAAAAACTCCGCTTCCTTAAGAACTTCGATTGCGGAATTCCTGGCCCCTTCAGGAGTTCCAGTTTTCCAGGCATTGGTTTCCCATGTTTTCCAGACTTGGGCGCCATGCGAGAAGGCGTGCCGGACCGCCGCTCCCACGGCCTGCGGGGATGTGGCGGTGCATCCGCAGTTTTCCGTGGTGAGTAATTCGGCATTACCCTCCTCCTGACCCGGGATAACCTGACTCATGATGAGCGGGGTGGCCGCGGCAAGACATTCTTGCACGGTTGCCCCTCCTGCCTTGGCGATCACAAGATGACTGGCAGCCATGCGTTCTGGGAGATTGTCCATCCACCCTTCGATTTTGATGGGGTGGTCGAAGGTGGAGGCGATCTTTTGAAGTGCCGCACGAAGTTCCTCGTCCCTACCGCAAGCTGCCGAGAGTTCGATTCCCTCGACCTCTCCGAGATGCTTGAGGATTTCTGCAGCATTTTTCTGTCCGGGATTCACCAGGAAGAGGACCTTCGGAAGCCTGGAGGGACCGGGGCCGGTTCTCTCTCCGCGAAGATTTTCAAAGAGAGCTGGCACAGGGAACCCAGTCACCCTTAGAAGATCCTGCGAAACTCCGGCCTCTTCCATGACTCTTGCCGTGACTTGATTCGGAACGAGGAATCGATCGGAGTGCCCGCTGTACCAGAGTGAGTTGATCGTGATCGAGTCGGTCACCACGGTCACCGTCCGGAAGGGACGGTTCACCTTGCCGTGCAGGTGATCGAGCAGGTGATTGTATCCTGGGTAGATTGAGGCGATCACCGCTGGATTCATCTCCTCAACGCGTTTACTGAGAAGAAGGGCTGCACGCTTATAGACGGAGACTCGTCCTGGGGTCGCCTTATCCTTATCGAGGAATTTGTAGAAACCTCCCCAGAGTGTAGGGAAATGGTTGATGAGGAGGAAATAGGCTTTCTGTGCGATCTTATAGAGTGGGCCGTAAGCCTCGGCAAAGAGATCCCGGACCTCGACTTCCCGTGTGGGATCTAGGGAACGCAGGGCTAAGGCGAGATTTCTAGCGGCAGCATTGTGTCCCTCTCCGAATGCAGAGGTTAGAATGAGAACCGGTCGTTTGATTGGGGAAGTGTTCACGGTTTACTGATAAAGAAGTCTGCTGGCCTAACTGGTTGGGAGATTTTTTGCAAGGTGGTCATAACCGGAGTCCAATCGTGTGCATGGTTCCTCGGGGGAAAGCATCAGACCGATCGGGGTGAGAGGAACGCTTGGTGATGCTGCCACCCAGCGTTCCTGAATGCTTGGCCAGTGCTTCGCGTTCACAGTGATGAGAAGTTCATAGTCCTCCCCATCAGTAACTCCCTGATGGAATGAGCACCCCCGATTCAGGGGAAGGCCGTCCGATGCCACCCTGTAGGAGCATCCACTCTCCTTGGCTAGTTTCGGGAGATCACTTCCGAGTCCATCGCTGAGATCCATCATTGCCGTGACACCCCTTTCTCCGCCGAGCCAGCGTCCCTCGGCAACGCGCGGCTGGAAGGTAAGGTGTCGACCGCTCTTGTAGGATCCCCCCAGTTTTCCTGTCACGCAGATCAGGTCACCCGGTCTGGATCCGGATCGAAGCTTCAGATTTCGTTTCAATACGCTCCCTGCAAGCGTTACCGAAAGAAAGATGGACCCTGTTGAGCGTGCCGTCTCTCCTCCCACCACGGAGACTCCATACTCCCGAGCTGCTTTTCCAATTCCGCGATAGAGAGCCCTCCATTCGTTGGATCCCCAACTCGCCGGCGCAGCCACTGTGATCAGGGCATGATGAGGAGAACCTCCCATGGCAGCGATGTCACTCAAGGGGCGACAGAGAGCCTTCCAGCCGACTTTTTGCAAAGGAGTGCCCTTGGCAAAATGCACTTCCTCGACAAGTGCGTCTGTCTTGAGGAGCTCCAGTGAGCCGCTTTGATGAGAGGGATGGAGGACGGCGCAGTCATCACCTAAACCGACCTCCACATCCGGTTGCGAAGGTGGAAGCTCACGACCGATGATCTTCAGCACATCCTCTTCCGATCGCAGCCTTCGTTTCATTAGGAAATAGCTTCCGGCCAAAGAATGAGAACCACGATGGTCGATGCATTAAAGGCGGCATGCATCGTAATCGAGGCCCAGAGCGATCCAGTTTGCTCGTAAACCAAGCAAAGAATGATCGCTAGAATGCCGAGTCCGAGCAGAGAGGGGAGGTGGACATGGATCGCCGCGAAGAGGAGCGATGAGGTCAGCAGCGCTGGGATCCTGCCTCCGTAGCGTCTGATGATGCCGTAGAAATAGCCTCGGAAAATAACCTCTTCCGCCACCGGGGCGAGGATGACAGCCATCAGGACAACGGCAGCCCTGTGTTTCAGATCCGGATGCTCCAGGAAGTATTTAACGATCAGCTGGGAGTCATCGGCGCTTCCAAAGATCTTTTGAACCAGTGCTTGCGCCGCAAGGATCAAGGGGTAGGTGATCAGTAGCCAGAGAAGGCCTGTGCCAGCTGCCTTGGGGAAACGAGAGGGTTCGAGTCCGAAGATCTCAATCGCTGACTTCCCCTGGAATCCAATGACCCCAACGATTCCAAGGATCAGTGAGATGTAAAAGACTGAGTTGGCGATGATTGCCTGCAGGGTGATCGCCTGATCTGCACCGAAGGACTGCCAAATGACATTGATCATCCAAATCGCCAGAATGCCGCCACAGATAGCATCAGGAATGCCGAAGGGCTTCGTGGTCAGCAGAGCATGGGAGGAGCTTCGGTAGGCCAGCCAACCATAGAATGCCAGGAGAAGCAGAAACCCGAGCGCCGGAAGCAGGATTCCGGAGAGCGTATCGGAGGCAGAGGGCAATGGTAGGGCCGCTCCCAGTATGGTGACAGTCAGTGGCATCAGAATGCGTAGAAGGATGGGAGCAGGTAGAGGCGTCCGCTATCGAGTTTCATGCCAGCGGCCGGGCCGACATTGAGATTGAGGTTGATGTCACTTTTTTCCGAATCCTCGAAGAGTCGCAGGAAGTGGGCAAGCCCGTGTTTCTTCTCATAGCGGACAACCTCTGCTCCCGGAGCTTTCCCGAGAATCCTTGCCTTATCATAGGCATCCTCGACATAGCCGAGTTGATCGATGAGTTTTGCGTTGTAGGCATCCCTTCCGCTCAGGACGCGCCCATCGGCGATCCCGTTGCGCAGGGTGGTCGCGTCAAGATGACGGGAAGAGGCGACAATATTCAGAAAGCGGTCATAGGTCTGCATGACCAGTCCCTGAAAATAGGTCTTCTCCTCCTCGGTCAGATCCCGCGCGCCATTCAGGGCATCCTTGAATTGGCCGCTCTTGAAGATCACGGACTGGAGGCCGATCTTTCCGAAAAGCTCCTTGTAGTTAAGCGTCGAAATGATGACGCCGATGCTGCCGGTGAAGCTGGTGTCGCTACACATGATCCAGGAACCCGCGCAGGCGATGTAGTAGGCAGCAGAGGTGCCAATGGAGTTGATGAAGATCACGACCGGCTTCTTGGCGCTGAGCTTGCCGAGAGCATGGTGAATCGTATCTCCCGCGGTAACTTCTCCACCCGGAGAGTCGACCGAGAGAACGACGGCCTTGACCCTGGGATCGTTGGAGGCTTGCTGGAAGGCTTCCTTGAGGTCGTCGACCATATTCCCATCCACCCCGCCGTTGCGACCATAGGAGATCATTCCATCCAACCTGATGAGTGCTATCTTGTCCGAGCTATTGGTCGCGGAGACCACCGTTGTCTCGGAGAACTTCTTAACGGTGATGGCCTTGGCAGGGCCGGATCCCTTTGATCCGAGCGCGACCACCAAAATTAAAATAACAAAGAGGCATATCCCTAGCGACACGAGCAGAAACAGGGGAAGGCATCCGGACTTTTTCATGTGCCAAGGAGAGTGGATGAAGATGATCTCGCGCTCAAGGAGGTAAACAATATCAGTGAAACGTTAAAAAGGTGAAATGTTGAAACGTTGGTTTCACGATAACATTTTAACCTTATCAACGTTTTAACAATTTTAACCTCACCCTGCTCGCAGGGTTGTGAATAACTTGGGGACAAACGGGGAAAACTTGTTCCGTTGCGAGGCTGGTAAGGGATGCGACAACGGGTTATGAATCCCTCCATGTCCAAAGCCGAACTCCGCGCCCGTCTCGACGAGATCGGGGTGCGTCCGAGCAAGATGCTCGGTCAGAATTTCCTGCTCGATACGAATCTGGCCCGCGCGATCGTCGCCGATCTGGAACCCTCCCACGGGGATCATCTCGTGGAGGTCGGTCCAGGTATGGGAGCCCTCACGGTTCATATCCTCGCGTCACCTGCTCGGCGGATCACTCTGATCGAACGGGACCACCGATTGGCAGCTGAATTGACCGAGCGTTACGCTGCAGAGATCGCTTCGGGGCGTCTCGAAATCCGTCAGGGTGACGGGGCTAAAACAGACCTCCTCTCCCTCTTCGGACATGGCCCTGTGAAGATGGTGGGGAATCTCCCCTACAGCGCCTCGACAGCAATCATCTCACACTTTACGGTGGCTGCCTCACCCGCATCCAGACTGGTTCTGATGGTACAGCGGGAAGTCGGGGAGCGTCTGGCGGCCACACCTGGGCACAAGGATTACGCGGCTCTCACAGTGCAGCTTGGCCGGCGCTGGATGGTGCGAAAGCTCCGCATCGTTCCACCTGATGTTTTCTGGCCCCGTCCTGCTGTGGAGTCAGCCGTGATCGAGGTGAGCAAGCGTCCTGTGGAGGGGCTTCCCAATCCTGATCCCGAGGGATTTTCGGCGCTCGTGCGCCAGGGATTTTCCTCCCGTCGGAAACAGCTCCGATCCCTTCTGAAGCTCCCCCCTGGAGTCTGGGAAGCGTGGGCCTCTGCCAAGGGATATCCCGTCACTGCTCGTGCCGAAGATCTGCCTGTGGATGACTGGGCTGACTTGGCTCTTCATGTCACACCGGAGGGGCATGATCACCCCTTGGAGATGTGCGATGTGGTCGATTCGGATGACCAGATTCTTGAGTCGCGCTTCCGAAGTGACGTGCATGTGAATAACTTTCTACACAGGGCGGTTCACCTTTGGATCTTTAACTCTCGGGGGGAGCTTTTTCTTCAAAAACGTTCCCCCTGGAAGATCAATCAGCCCGACCGGTGGTGCTCGAGTGCGGCAGGTCATGTGGATAGCGGGGAGACCTACGAAGTGGCAGCTCACCGCGAAATGAGAGAGGAGATCGGGGCTGATTGCCCGCTGGTGAAGTTCTGGAAGGTAGGAGCCACGCCCGAGACGGATTTTGAGTTTGTGGAGTATTTGGTCGGTATCTGCGACGGACCCTTCCGTTTCGCTCCAGGCGAGGTGGAGACCGGAGCCTTTTTCCCAGTGGATCAGATTCGTCGCTGGGTGGAGCGGACTCCGGAGGAATTCACCCCGCTCTTCAAGATGGCCGCAGCCAAATTTCTTGGAGAGACAGAGAGTCTCAGAAAACTCGCATCTGGCACACAATAGAGACAACGTGGCACTATTGTGAGTTGCGCTCCATAGCGGGCGATAAACACATCTCTCTTTCAGTAAGAGAGATACGACATATCAATCATTCGGGCATGCCCTTTGCTTAGTTATAAGGTGCTATGTCTAAAATCCTAGGAATCGATTTGGGAACGACCAACTCCTGCATGTCCGTCATGGAAGGTGGGGAGCCGGTTGTTCTGGAAAACTCAGAGGGCGCCCGCACGACCCCATCGGTCGTTGCTTTCAGCAAGAGCGGCGAGCGTCTTGTCGGTCAGGCTGCAAAACGCCAGGCCATCACCAACCCGCAGAACACCATCTTCTCGGTGAAGCGTTTCATGGGCCGCAAGTACGACGAGTGCCGCGGCGAGCAGGATCGCGTTCCGTACAAGCTGGTGAAGGCCGCCAATGGCGACGCCCACATCCAGGTTGAGATCGACGGAAAACCCAAGGCTTTCTCACCACCAGAGATCTCTGCCATGATCCTCGCGAAGCTCAAGAGCGATGCCGAGGCAAAGCTCGGCGAGAAGATCACCCAGGCGGTCATCACCGTCCCGGCTTACTTCAACGACTCCCAGCGCAACGCCACCAAGGATGCGGGCAAGATCGCCGGTCTCGAGGTGCTGCGCATCATCAACGAGCCGACCTCCGCTTCCCTTGCCTATGGTCTTGAGAAGAAGGCCGACGAGAAGATCGCCGTGTACGATCTTGGTGGCGGAACTTTCGACATCTCGGCCCTTGAGCTTGGAGACGGTGTCTTCGAGGTTCGCGGTACCAATGGCGACACCCATCTGGGTGGCGATGATTGGGACAACCGCATCATGGATTGGATCATCGAGGAGTTTAAGAAAGAGTCCGGTATCGATCTCACCAAGCAGCCTGACGCCGTCCAGCGTATCAAGGAAGAGGCCGAGAAGGCCAAGATCGCCCTCTCCTCCACCCAGGAGTACGAGATCAACCTTCCCTTCGTCACCGCTGACGCCAGCGGACCGAAGCACATCCAGAAGAAGCTCACCCGCTCCAAGCTGGAGCAGCTCACCGACGACCTCTTCCAGCGCACCATCAAGCCCGTTGAGGATTGCTTGGCCGATGCCAAGTGGAAGAAGGGCGATGTCGATGAGCTCGTCCTCGTCGGCGGCATGACCCGCATGCCCAAGGTCGTCGAGACCGCCCGCAACATGAACGGCAAGGAGCCTCACAAGGGCGTGAACCCCGATGAGGTTGTGGCGATCGGTGCGGCCATCCAGGGCGGCGTGCTTCGTGGCGACGTGAAGGATGTTCTCCTTCTCGACGTTACCCCGCTCACCCTCGCAATCGAGACTGCCGGAGGCATCGCCACCCCGATGATCCCCCGCAACACCACGATCCCGACCAAGAAGAGCAACGTCTTCTCCACCTACAGCGACAACCAGCCTGGTGTGGAGATCAAGGTGCTCCAGGGAGAGCGCCCGCTTGCCCGCGACAACAAGCAGCTCGGCGTTTTCCATCTCGATGGCATCCCACCAGCCGCCCGTGGCACACCTCAGATCGAGGTCACCTTCGACATCGATGCCAATGGTATCTTGAACGTCTCCGCCAAAGACCTCGGTTCAGGCAAGGAGCAGAAGATCTCCATCACCGGATCGAGCGGACTCAGCAAGGAAGAGGTCGAGCGCATGCAGCGTGAGGCCGAAGCCCATGCCGCCGACGATCTCAAGGCCAAGGAAGGCATCGAGATCCGCAACAACGCCGACACGCTCGCCTACCAGTGCGAGAAGCAACTCACCGAACTCGGTGAGAAGCTCGACGGCGCCAAGAAGAAGGAGATCGAAGATGAGATCGCCAAGGTTCGCGAAGCCCTCAAGGGCACCGACATCGAGGCCGTCAAGTCCTCCTACGAGACCCTTCAGACCAAGTTCCAGGAAGTCAGCGCCGAACTCTACAAGAACGCCGCTGCAGCAGGTGCCGGAGCCGGTCCTGAAGCAGCAGCCGGAGCTGGTGCCGCAGCCTCGGAGCCCAAGAAGGACGCCGACGTCGTCGACGCCGAGTTCGAGATGGTCGATGAGGACAAGAAGGAGAAGGAAAAGAAGTAAGAACGAGAGATCGGATTCCCTGATTTCAAACTTTTTAACCTTCTAACCTTTTAACGATTCACTTCATTCAAACTTTAGCAACAAGCCTCCCCGCAGGTGCGGGTCGGGGCACTCGTTAGAAACCCACAAACAAA
This sequence comes from uncultured Spartobacteria bacterium, assembly GCA_903868795.1. Classification (GTDB taxonomy): domain Bacteria; phylum Verrucomicrobiota; class Verrucomicrobiia; order Chthoniobacterales; family UBA6821; genus UBA6821. Next base: position 26,640 of record CAIPWR010000089.1, read on the forward strand.
GGAAAAACACACCATGGCAGTAAAAATCCAACCTCTCGGTGACCGTGTGCTCGTGCAGACGATCGAAGAGAAGGAAGTCAAGAAGGGCGGGATCATCATCCCTGACACCGCCAAGGAAAAGCCGACAGAGGCACAGGTCGTTGCTCTCGGCACCGGCAAGCTCGACGACGAGGGCAAGAAGATCGCCTTCACCGTCAAGAAGGGCGACAAGGTCCTCATCTCCAAGTACGGAGGCACCGAGGTCAAGGTCGACGGCGAATCCTATCTGATCATGCGTGAGGACGACATCCTCGGCATCATCGGCTAATCCACCACTCTAACCCACAAACACACACTTAGAACATTATGGCAGCTAAACAACTCCAGTTCGACGAGACCGCACGCCACGCACTCCTGCGCGGCGTCGAGAAACTCGCCAAGGCAGTCAAGGCAACGCTTGGGCCCTCGGGTCGCAACGTCATCCTCGACAAGAAATTCGGCAGCCCCACGATCACCAAGGACGGCGTCAGCGTCGCCAAGGAGATTGAGCTCGAGGATCCCTTCGAGAACATGGGCGCCCAGCTTGTCCGTGAGGTTGCTTCCAAGACCAGCGACATCGCCGGTGACGGAACAACGACCGCGACCGTTCTCGCCGAGGCCATCTACAAGGAAGGTCTCAAGAACGTCACCGCCGGTGCCAACCCCACTTCGCTCCAGCGCGGCATCAACAAGGCCGTCGAGGCCGTTGTCGCCGAGCTTGCCCGCATCTCCAAGAAGGTGAAGGACAGCTCCGAGATCGCACAGGTCGCCACCGTCTCCGCCAACTGGGACAAGACCATCGGCCAGATCATCGCTGATGCGATGGACAAGGTCGGCAAGGATGGCACCATCACCGTTGAGGAAGCCAAGTCGATCGAGACCACGCTCGACGTCGTCGAGGGTATGCAGTTCGACAAGGGATACCTCTCCCCCTACTTCGTGAC
>CAIPWR010000090.1 GCA_903868795.1 uncultured Spartobacteria bacterium
CGCCGGAAGCCACGGGGTCAAGTCGTAGCCATGGCGTTTTTTGAACTCTTCTGGAAGTTCGGACGTCCAGTTCTCACAGCCGCATTCCCAGCTATCAAGCAACACATATTTAAGAGCCTTGCCAACCGTCTCCGGTGAATCAGCGAAGACCGGGCCGAACATGTTTGCAATGTGATGCTGCACCGCGGTGGTGCTCAGTTTGTTGCACTCGAGACCAGGAGTCGTGGAAGGATGGGTCGTTGCACCGGTGCTGGTGTGACCGATACGCACGACAGTCCAATTGCCGGCAGGTGCCTCCCATTCCTTCTTGCCCGTGAGATTGATGATCGATTTGGGATCAACGACCTGATCCGGAGTCGTCGGCAGATCCTGAAAGAGATTGGAGTCGAGACTTTGGTTCATTCCCGATTGTGCCTTGAGACGATCCAGTTTGATCCCTCCCAGACTCAATTCCACTAGAGGGATCCCCTTGTATTTATCCATGAGCTTTTTGTCCAAGGTTCCACGCCGGAAACGGAACTTCTTGGCGGTGACAGCCGGGAAGGTGGAATACGTGTTGTTTGCCAACTTGGAGATCTTGCGGAAATTTCCACTTTCATCCGCCACCTGCAATTCATCGAAAAGGAGTGGTAAATAGCGAGGGGTGACATTGGCCGACTCGAATGCCGAGAAGGCCGTGACCGGAGAGGCATACTCGAACTCGATCCACTGCGACTCTTCCTTCAGAGGCATGTCGACGGGCTTGCCTTGGGGATCGATCAGTCGACTAGCATCGAAGGAGGGATCGCTCGAAGTGACCTTCGCCGCCGCAGGAACGACGCTGTTGGAGGGCGTGGGGAAGGCGAACGTGGCAATATCTTCGTAGTAATCCCGGACAATCTCGGGCTGGGGAAGAGCAATCTGAACGGTCTTACCTCCAATCACCTTTTGCGTGGTCGATACCACTTTCTGCATCGACTCGGCGGGCGTCACCCAGGGACCTCCCGATTCGCTCCACCCGTCGCAACCCTCGATCGAGAAGACAAGTTTCAACCGGGCGGCCTCTTCCAGCGCATGGTGCATCAGCGCCCTCCACTCAGGACTCATGAACTTGATGGGCCCCTTCACCTCACTCTGATCGACCGTGAAGTTCTGGACTCCCCCGAGGCCGATCTTCTTCATCGCCTCGAGATCGGCGGTGATCCCTTCCTTGGAGACATTGCCGCTCACCCAGTGCCACCAAGTCCAAGGTTTTGCAGACTCGGGAGGAGTTGTGAAGCCCTCCTCCATCGAAGGCCTTGCCTCGGCATGAAGAGCGGGAGTGGCTAGGAGAAGGAGTGATCCGAAGAACGTGGAGAGGGGCCTAAGGAGAGATGTTTGTTTTTCCATGGGGGAAGGAGAGACTATAAGCTGAGTGGGAGGGAGCTGGCAAAGACTAGGGATCCCTAGCCGGCGGGCTTGAACTTCACGTTGCGGAACTCAATTGGCCATTTCTCGGCTTAGAGACCAAGTTGCCCCGAGGGAACCTCGAGGGGGGTCAAGGTAGCAGGATGGCGCAGCGCCTTGGCACGCTGCATCTTGTCGAAGGGGATCGGCTGGAAGTCCGGGATGAGCTTGTAGACCACAGAATTAGTCTTGAGCGCATAGTCCCCCTCGGCCTCGTTCACGAAGCCGGGATCCGTATCAATCTCGACATTGTGATGGCGGTACTCCTTGTCGGGATAGCGGCTCTTGCTCATGCCCTGATTGTCGCCGATCAGGGCGTTGTCGTAGACGCGATTGTAGAGCGGGGTGTTGGTGTCCTTATCGAGAGCAACCCCCTTGTAGGTGGCGAAGAACTCGGGATACTTCGTGGAATAGGGAGGCACGGTCACATCCACATCCTGCCGGAGCATGGTGGTGGAACGGGAAAGCGTAGAATAGGTCTTGTCGTATTCGGCACCATCACCCGTTCTCATGCCGGGACTATCGATGAAGAGGTTGTTGGCAATCACATGGTCGTGCCCCTCGGTGATGCCGATGGCTCCAGGTTGTCCGCAGGATCGTCCATAGTTCCGGAGGAGTACATTCCCGAAGACCTCCACCCCGTGGGTGCAGTTGTCGAGGTAGATGACGCAGTTCTGGGCGTTAAAGTCGGGACTCCGCAGGTTGTCGTGGATGTAGTTATAGCGGAGCTTGTTACCCAGCATACTCATGTTCTGCCGGGTCTCGATCACTCCACCGTCCTTGGAGGAGGTGAGTCCGTGGGCGATCTCATTGTACTGCATGATTTGGTCGTTCCCGAGGAAGTAGAGAAGTCCTCCCAAGTTATCATGGAGGTAGTTCCCCTCC
>CAIPWR010000091.1 GCA_903868795.1 uncultured Spartobacteria bacterium
AACATGGATCACGAGAACTTATCACATCCATACCTAATCAGCTTTTCTTCCTGAGTTCCTGAGTTCCATATTCAAAAAACCCTATTTGGTTCATCTAAAACTTTTTCGAAACCAAAGGCCTAGGCGCTGATCGTTTCCGATTCATCTGACTCACCCATTCAAAATAGCGGAGAGCCTAATAGAACATAGACTCCTGGCATAAAAAAAGCCGGACCATCACAGTCCGGCTTCTTTAGGAAAATTCTCAGGGTTGAATTACTTTTTCTCGGAAGAGAGGCCAAGACCAAGCCATCCAACTCCGGCAAAGATCAACTCAATACCAAGGAAGAGACCAAGCATATAGAGGCCGGTTGCAGGCCACTGGGAGATAATCAAGCCGCCGAGGATGATGGAAATGACGGCACTGAACAGAACCCAAGCCGCACCTCGATGATGGCGCATCTTGAAGGCAAAGAAGGTACGGAAGATCCCACCGATCAGGATAGCCCAACCAAGGAAGAGGGTGAAAGCGATCGCCGCCTTGAATGGATGAGCGATAAAGACATAGCCAGCAACACCATAGGCAACTGAGACCAGGGCATACCAGAGATGACTCTTCCAATCACCGATCGTGAAGACTTTGATCAGATGGAAAGCGCATCCGAACATCAGAATGAATCCGATGAAGGTCGCCACTGCGGCCGTGGAAACGAGTTGATCCCCCAGCGCAAAGAAACCAAGCAGGATCATGGCAATGCCACCGGCAATCGCCCAACCACGGGAGAGTTGAGGAACAGGGAATTGAGGAATAGGTGATGTGTTGTCCATAGGAACTCTTTTTATGGGCCTCCCCTCACCTGCTGGCAAGGAGCTTTTAGTAATGATAGCTAGGGTCCCTAGGAGACTCAGGCTTCAGTGTTTGCTTCAACCTTCTTCTTCTCAAACCATGAGAAGCAGACAGGAATCACAAAGATCGCGATGAGCGTCGAAGCAAGCATGCCACCCACCACGGTCGATCCCAGGACACGACGGGACACAGCTCCTGATCCTGTCGCGATGGCCAGAGGCACGCAGCCCAAAATGAAGGCAAAGGCGGTCATGAGGATCGGTCGCAAGCGAAGCTTCGCTGCATCCAGCGCCGCATCGATGATGGGACGCCCCCTCTCAACCTCCTCCTTCGCGAATTCCACAATCAGAATCGCATTCTTCGCCGCAAGACCAATCAGCATGATCAGACCGATTTGTGCATAGACATCGTTGTCCATCTTACGGAAAAAGAGCATCGCCACGGCACCGAAGACAGCAATCGGAGTACTGAAGAGGACACTGATCGGAAGCGACCAGCTCTCATATTGGGCTGCAAGGATCAGAAAGACAAAGAGTAGCGAGAGCGCAAAGATTGCTCCCGGTGGGATTCCTTGAGCTGCCTGTTTCTCCTCGAAGGACATTCCGAAGTAATCGAATCCCATACCCGGAGGCATTGTCTCCTTGAATGTCTCCTCAAGGGCTTTCATGACCTGCCCCGTGCTCACCCCGGGAGCTCCATTGATATTGATCTGAGCGCAATCAAACATATTGAAGCGCATCACGAACTCCGGACCCGTGATCGATTTCACACTCAGAAGACTGGAAAGGGGAACCGGATCCCCATTCTTGTTACGAACATAGAAGAGCGAGGCTCCTTTAGGGTCGGTGCGAGAGGATCCCTCCGCCTGAATATAGCAGTAGTACTGGAGATTGAAGCGGTTGAAGTAATTCACCGGCACACCGCCCAGGAAGGCCTGGAGTGTGGAATAGGCCTCATGAAGATCAACCCCGAGCATCATGCACATGGCAGGATCGATGGTCATCGAAACCTGCGGCACCGAGGGGAGATAGGTCGTTGTCACCGAGCCAATTTCAGGACGCTTTTTGATAGCCTCCATGAATTTAGAGGTATTGGCAGGCAGGAACGTCGGGTCGGTTCCCAGGCGGTCTTCCAGAATGAATGTCGTGCCGCCGGAGGTTCCAATGCCTGGGATCGCCGGAGGCGGAAAGGCAAAGTTGATGGCTCCGGGAATCGGAGCAATCTTCTGGTTGATTGTCCGGAGAAGACCGAAGGCATTTAATCCCGGCCCCTTACGTTCCTCCCAAGGCTTGAGCGTGATGAAGTAGAAAGCACTGTAGGTGTTCTGGACTCCTGAGAGCAGATTGAAACCAACGATCGTCGTCACATGCTGGACACCCGGGATCTTGCTGACGATCTCGGCCACTTGCTTGGAAAGATCATCGGTCCTCTGCTGGGAGGAGGCATTGGGAAGCTGGGAGAAAGCATAGAGATAGCCGTTGTCCTCTTCGGGAACAAAGGATCCCGGAAGCTTCGATCCAAAGAATCCCGAGAGCAGGACCATCCCAAGAATCAGAAAACCGGCGATAAAGGACTTGCGGAGCAGGAACTTGCAGGCCCCGATATATTTGTTGCGACCAGCATCAAAGACACGGTTGAATCCACGGTAAAAAGCTCCAAGCGGTCCACCCACCTCCTTACGGGGTCGCAGGAGCAAGGCTCCAAGCGCAGGACTCAGACTGAGTGCATTGAATGTCGAGATGATGACCGAGATCGAAATAGTGAGCGCAAACTGCTGATAGAGACCGCCAGTAATGCCGGGTAGGAAGACCGTAGGAATGAAGACCGAAGAAAGAATCAGTGCCGTGGCAACCAGAGGTCCCGTCACCTGCTCCATCGCCTTGGCAGCAGCATCCTTCGGAGAGAGACCCTCCTCAATGTGATGCTCAATTGCCTCGACGACCACGATCGCGTCGTCAACCACCAGACCAATCGCCAGTACGAGGCCGAAAAGCGAGAGGGTATTAAGCGAAAAACCGAAAAGCGGGAAGAGAGCGAAGGTACCTACCAGCGAAACCGGTACAGCCAAGGCCGGGATCAATGTGGCGCGCCAATTCTGAAGGAAAATGAAGAC
>CAIPWR010000092.1 GCA_903868795.1 uncultured Spartobacteria bacterium
CCTTACCGACAACGCCGTCCGCTTCGGAGTCTTCGGAACCTACGGCCAGAAGGATGGCAAGGGACTCTACCTCAACGGCCTCGCTGGAGGAGCCTACCACAACTACCAGGCCACCCGTGTCATCCAGTACACCGGAGTCAACCGTACGGCCAATAGTGCCCCTGGAGCTGGGGAACTCGATAGCATGCTGGCAACGGGTTACGACATCCAGAAGGGCAAGTTCACCTTCGGACCGACAGCCTCGCTCCAGTACACCTATCTGGGAGCCAACGGAGTGAATGAAACCGGAGCTCAGAGCCTGAACTTCAACTCGAGTGGGTGGAACAGCTCCAGCATGCTTAGTAGCGTGGGAGCGCATGCCGCCTACAACTGGGTAGCCCATCATGGAAGTGGAGGGGATGTGGTGGTTGTCCCGCAGATTTCGCTCAACTGGCAGCATGAGTTCATGCAGAACCCGTACGCCATCAATGGCAACCTGGGAGGAACCAGTCCGAGCTTCAGCAACTGGAGCTCGGCACCGATCAGGGACTTCCTCTACACGGGAGTCGGCTTCACGGTGGAGTTTGCAAAGAACTGGAATACCTCCTTCTTCTACAACGCCTCCGCTGGGAACAGCGATCTTGTCAGCCAGAACATCTTCTGGTCGGCAGGCGTGAAGTTCTAGGGGTAGGGGGCTCCTAGAGCCTGATCACCCGCTAGGTAGCCGTATTTCTACTTAATAAATAGTCCTACAAAGCCTCAAACTCTGGGCGCTGATACTTGAAGCAGCCGAGGGGAGGTTCCGAGGGGAATTCTTTCCCTAGGGCGATCGCCTTGAACTGGATCCCCATGGATCCGGGATTGAGGAGTGCTTGTAGGGCGCTCAGATCCCGCCTTGCAGCGTCTCCTTGATCTGTAAAATCGCCCAGAGAGCGGAGCCATGGTTCTGCAGTCCCGACGAGAAAGTGGTGCTGATTACTATACCCTAGAATCTGGAATCCGACCTCCCGTGCCGATCGGGCAAGGGCCGTGAAGTCGACTTGGGCCGTAATGTCCCTCAGTCCTGGCTCTGGAAGTGGGTCGTTGAACCGCTCGTGTTTTTTGAATGAAAGCAAGGTGCCATCGGCGCGATGGGGTGCGTAGCGGTCCTCTCCCGCCTGCCCGTAGTCGACGGTCAGGATGATACCGCGCTTGAGCTTGGAATGCAGGGTGGAGAGCCATGGGTGAATGCCCCGGTTAATCTCGATGCGAAAGCCTTTGCTGAGATGAATCGGAAGGTATGCTGCCGCTGACTGGAGCTTGCTGTCTTGGATGGAGCGACTTTTCCATTGCAGCGTTCCATCTTCCGAGACCACGCACTCCTCTTCCCAAGTGGTTCCGTTCCAGCGGAGGGAATCAACGGGAAAAGCATCCAAGAGTTCGTTGGAGAGGTGAATGCCGGTGAACTCCGGCAACTCCTCCAAGGAGGAAACCCAAGTGACATTGGAGAATCTCGACAGCTTTTGTTTCTGGCGATCCCGATTCACAGGGAAAGGTTCCACGATAATGAGTCGAAAAGCTTGGTTAAAGAGACCTTCACTTCCTGCGATCGTCTCGAGAATGTCGGCCGCCATGCTGCCGTCATTGGCTCCCTGCTCGATCATGGTGAACTCAGCCGGTTTTTTCAAACGCTCCCAGACATCTCGGCAGACCGAGGCGAGAAGCCTCCCATAGATGCTGCCCAAACTAACGCTGGTGAAGAAGTCCCCCTCCTTGCCCACCTTGGCACGCCCCGAGGCATAGTAGCCATGATCGGGATGATAGAGCGCCAGTTCCATGAAGCGGCGGAAGGGAATGGCTCCTCCAGAAGTTGAGATCTCTTTCAGGATCTCGTGATGAAGATCTATCGATTCCATGACTTCATTCTGACCTAACAGTCTAAAAGTCTTCGGTCTAACAACCTAAGATTCACTGCCCGCGCGTGATCTCGCGGGCGTAGATATTGATCTGGCCGTCATCACCGCGTTTCACCGAGGTGATCTGGAAGGGGCGAAGATTATCTCTGGAAATCACATTGCCCTCAGCAGGAGGGGTTGCACCTGACGGGAAATCAACGATCACTCGGACGCGTGCATTCGGCCCCAGAGGAACCCCAGCAATGGCTCCCTGCGGTCGGAACACGGCGCGTCCATTGCCAGAGGCCGTGACAGCAAAGCGCCCCTGAAGGTAATGACGCTCGCCTCCGATTCCTTTCGAAGCCATGTCGTGTGCCTCGGAGGATTCCACCAGGCGACCGCGTGGCATTTTCCCTGGCTCATAGACCGGCCATATTTCCGAAGGCCTTGCTGCCACGGCTTGGTTAGTTGCCATCACGCTGGCTGGGTTGGTCGCGAGCGGTACTGTCGGTGATGAGTCCGGCTTAGGTGTGGGTGTGGGCGTTGCTTTAGCCGTTGGTGGAGTCAGAGGAGTTGATAATGGAGTCGGGGTGCTGATCGGAGTCGCGATGGGGGTAGGCGTCGGCAACGGTGTGCCTACAGGAATCGCCCGAGGAATAGCCGGTGTGTTTTCATTCCCGATCGGGGTGCTTACGGGAATAGCTGGTAGTACCGCTGGTTCATTGACAGGGATGGCTCTCGCGACTTGATGAGATGTCTGAGCTGGAGATGCGGGCAATGCTTCGCGGAGAACTGCAGGCTGATTAACCGGAATTGCCTTCGCGACCCTCGGTTCCGGCGTGGGGTTCGACATCTCCTCGGCTATCCGGCTCAGGTGTCCCGATGGCTTCGCGGCATCGCTGACCTCCTGCTCTTTGTTTCCGGTGATCTTCCCCCCTGACAGGCGGGTAATGTCTGCTGTCGAAAGAATCGGGAGGCCGGCTTCGAGATTCAGCTCCTCGGGTGGCTCCAATGAAAAGCTGGTTTCACCCTTGGCAGCACCATAGGTGCCGTAGAGCAGAGGCATCGTGGTCAGTAGGATTTTATTTTCGGATAGCCGTTCGATGTGGATCACCGCCGAGAGATCGAGCGGTTTCTCGAGTTTGATCTGCTGGCCTGTCACCAGAGAGCGCTTGAGGCCTGGAAGATCCTTGTCCTGGGCCGTAAAGGGTTGCTCCAGCAGGACCTCGGGTTGTTCCACGGCCTGCAGCAGGGCGACGAGTCCGGGTCTGCAGAAGGTCTCGTTTGTCAGGGGCAAGGTCCCTAGCACCCGATAGGTGCCGACTGCATAAGGAACCAGTTCGCGATCCTGGTGGTAGTTGCGGATAAATCGGCGTAGCAGATTGGAATTGGACCTGCGGATTTCCGAGGCGGTCATCGATCCGAATCTTTCCAGGAGTTGGCCCGGCTTCAGGAATTCACCGCGTGGCGCCCCCGTGATCTCGAATCTGACGGGAGGCTCGATCTTATGCATCCTCAGGAGGAGACGGTAATTGGCGGCCTTCTCAGGATTCGCGAAGATGTAGTAGCTTCCCATCCAGCAGAGGAAAACGAAGCCGATCAGCAGGAAAATGAAGACGGTCCATCCGAACAGGCCATCCCTTGCTTCCGCGCCCCTGCGGTGCCCTGACTTTCCTTGATATCCGTAATAGCGCTTGCCTGACATGAATCCTTTAAGAAGAGCGAGGTGCTCGGTCAGAGGCAACCGAAAACGGGTGAATGCCTTCCGATATCACGCTTGGTTTTCTTCGTGTGCCGGCTCGAAGGATGTTCCGCAACCGCAACTCCGCGACGCATGAGGATTGATCACCCGGAAACCCGCCCCCGTGAGTTCGTCGACATAGTCGACGGTGCATCCGTCGAGGTGCGAACTGCTCTCTGGATCGATTGCCACCACGGCGCCATCGTGTTCCGTCACCTCATCACCTGGGAGTGGCCCTCCGAGACTCATGGCGTATTGCAGGCCGGCGCAGCCTCCTTTTTCCACGGCGAGGCGTAGCCCCGGGGAGCCTTTTTCCGTTGCTAGCTCCCGGAGATGTTTCGCCGCCGAGTCCGTGATATGGATCATGAGGTTATTTTTCAGGATGCATCATCCGAAGTCAAACGGAGTCGTTGAGAGGAATCTTAGCCGAAAAAGGAGCTTTTTTTCCTTTTGGCTTGTCCGCTTCACCGAGAGGCCCGATTTTCCTTACCTCATGAAAGCCGTCGTCACCGTCATGCCGAAACCCGCCATTCTTGATCCAGCCGGAGTAGCTACCGGCCGTGCCATGGAGCACCTTGGTCTCAAGGGAGTCCGCTCCGTCCGCATCGGAAAATCGATCGAGATCGAAGTCGATGGTGCTGATGAGAAACAGCTCCACGAGATCGCCCACGACCTTCTCTCCAATCCCGTGGTCGAGGATTACAAGCTCGAGATTCTTCCCTGACGATGGCGCCGATCATGAAGGTTGCCGTCATTCAGTTTCCCGGATCGAACTGCGACACCGACTGCCAAGCCGCACTCCTTTCCTTCCCCGGCGTTGAAGCCGAGATCGTCTGGCACAAGGAGACCTCTCTTGCCGGTTACGACGCCGTGGTTCTGCCCGGCGGCTTCTCTTACGGAGATTACCTTCGCTGCGGATCGATCGCCCGCTTCTCCCCGATCATGGGTGCCGTCCGGGCCGCGGCTGATGCCGGGGTCCTGGTGCTCGGTATCTGCAATGGATTTCAGATCCTTTGCGAGGCGGGACTCCTGCCCGGCACGCTGCTGCGCAATAACGGACTCCTCTTCCGCTGCGAGCATCTGCATCTTCGCGTTGAAAATACCGACACACCCTTCACCTCCGTGCTTCACAAGGGACAGGTTCTCGATATCCCGATCGCCCATGGCGAGGGAAATTATTTTGCCGATCCCGAGACTCTCAAGGCGCTTCAGGCTAATAACCAGATCCTTGTTCGTTACTGCGACGCCTCGGGCAATGTCACTCCGGCGGCGAATCCCAACGGATCGCTTGAGAATATTGCCGGTATCTGCAGCCATGGCCGGAATGTCTTCGGACTCATGCCTCACCCCGAACGTGTCTGCGACCCTCTTCTCGGGGGTGCCGAGGGTCGGGGAATCTTCCAATCGATGATCGAAGCGGTTCAGAAGTCAAAATCCTGAACCCTCTTGATCCTTTTTCCAAAAAGCCTTCAGCCTTCAGTCTAATAGTCTTTCACCCATGTCCAATCCCGCGATCACTCCTGAACTCATTGCCAAGCACGGTCTCTCCCCTGAAGAATACGAAAAGGTCCTTTCCATCCTCGCTCGTGAGCCGAGCTTTGAGGAACTCGGTGTTTTCTCCGTCATGTGGAGTGAGCATTGCTCCTACAAGAACTCCCGCCCCGAGTTACGTAAGTTCCCGACCACCGGCCCCAGCGTCCTTGTCAAAGCAGGTGAGGAGAATGCCGGCGTCATCGACATCGGCGACGGATGGGCGGTGGCATTCAAGATCGAGAGTCACAATCATCCGAGCGCCGTCGAACCTTTCCAAGGAGCGGCCACTGGTGTCGGTGGTATCATTCGCGACATCTTCACCATGGGCGCGCGTCCCGTCTTCCTCATGGATTCCCTCCGCTTCGGTTCCATTGAGGGTGATAGCGAGCAGGCCAAGACCAACCGCCGCCTCTTTTCCGGCGTGGTGGCTGGTATCGCCCATTACGGGAACTGCATCGGCCTGCCGACGATCGCCGGTGAGGTCTATTTCGACGAAAGCTACAGTGGCAATCCGCTGGTGAATGCCTTCTGTCTCGGCATTCTCCGCCATGATCAGATCGCACGCGGTGCGGCCGAGGGTATCGGAAATCCTGTCTTCTACGTCGGAGCCGAGACGGGCCGAGATGGCTTGGCTGGTGCCGCCTTCGCCTCGCGCGAGCTAACTGAGGAGTCCAAGGCCGATCGTCCTGCCGTTCAGGTTGGCGATCCTTTCCGTGAGAAGCTCCTCCTCGAGGCCTGCCTCGAGTTGCTTGCCACCGACGCGGTTGCCGGGATTCAGGACATGGGTGCGGCCGGACTCACCTGCTCCACCTGCGAGACCGCCAGTCGTGGCGGTACGGGTGTTGAGATCGATATTCAGCTCGTTCCCCAGCGGGCCAAGGGCCAGACCCCGTACGAGGTTCTCCTGAGTGAATCCCAGGAACGCATGCTCGTGATCGTCAAGAAAGGCCGTGAGGATGTCGTGAAGCGGATCTTCGAGAAGTGGGATCTCCCCTATGCCGAGATCGGCAAGGTCACCGATGACGGCATGATGCGCGTCCGAAACGGCAATGATGTCGTCGTCAATGTGCCTGCCCGTTCTCTTGCTGATGACGGCCCGCTTTATAGCCGGGAGGCCGCTCCATTCACGCCTCCCGCAGCACTTGACCTCGCCACGGTGCCCCAGGCTGATCCCGAGACGGCTCTACCGAAGCTCCTTGCTCATCCCAGTATCGCTAGCAAGCGCTGGGTCTGGCGCCAGTACGACCACATGGTTCGCACTGGAACGGCCGTTCTTCCCGGTTCCGATGCGGCCGTTTTCATTGTCCGTGAGGCGAACAAGATCCTTGCCGCCGCCACCGACTGCAACGCCATCTACTGCAAACTCGATCCCTCGGTCGGTGCCCGTATTGCCGTTGCCGAGTGCGCCCGCAACCTTGCCTGCTCCGGAGCCGTTCCGATCGGCGTCACCGACAATCTCAATTTCGGCAATCCCCACAAGCCCGAGAACTTCTACCAACTCCGTGCCGCCGTGGAGGGAATCTCTGAGGGATGCCGTGCTTTCGGCGTGCCAGTCACCGGTGGTAACGTCAGCCTCTACAACGAGAGTCCCGCCGGTGCGATCGACCCGACTCCGACCATCTCCATGGTTGGAACCATCGCTGATGCTTCCCACATCACCACCCAGGCCTTCAAGGAAGCTGGTGACCAGATCTATCTACTCGGTGAGACCGGCAACGAACTCGGAGGCTCGCATTATCTCTTGGCCATCCATGGCCGCAAGGAAGGGGCTCCTCCGGCGCTCGACTTCGATAAGGAAATCGCCATTCACAACGCACTTCTTGGGGTTATCCGCAAAGGACTCATCCGCAGTGCCCACGACTGCTCCGAAGGCGGCCTTGCCGTCGCGATCGCAGAGTCGACCTTCGGTACCGGATTGGGTGCCACGATCGATCTCGGTACTACCGATCAGCGTCCCGAAGTCGACCTCTTCAATGAGACCCAGGGCCGCATCGTCATCAGCACCAAGGCCTCCGACTCCGCCGCACTCGAGAAGGACCTCGCCACCAGCGGCGTTCCCTTCCGCAAGATCGGCGAAGTGACTGCCAAGCAGGAGTTCTCGATCAAGACGGGAGCGAATGCTTACTCGTGGAAGGTTGCCGAGTTGGAGGGAGTGTTTGAGTCGGCCATCCCCTCCTTGATGGAGGGTTGAGAATACTCGATCTCTCAAGCTCATTGGCCGCTTTCTCTTGAAGGATGGAGTGAGTGACTTAACGCATCTGCATCCACAATTGTAACCACCCAATATTCTTAGCAGGTAAAAGGGAGGGGAATGGGTTTTCAGGATAAAGGCTAAGCCAGCTTCTCATCCCACGAGTCAGGATCCTGAAGGCGAAATCCTTTTTCGTTAATTAGATCCCTGTGAGTTTTTCCTGCTTTTCCTGAGTAGAGCCCAGTCTTTGGGCCCGCTCGCACATCTCCTCAAGCAGTTCCATCTTCCTGCGGAATGGCAGGGCCAAGAACTCGCGGTGCTGGCGTAGCCGGCTACCCTTCCGGGTTGTCAGGCTCCAGTCGACCCCGTCTTTACGATTGTTCTTCGTCATAGCTCGATGGTTTTCCATGCAGTAGGTTGAGTTCGTCAAGATCCGCAAGGTCCTTGGGGCGCCCCGAAGACCTCTTCATGGCAAGGAGGGTTTCCAGACGGATCACGGGGATACTGAGGCCTGGTGCCAGTTCCAGCAACAATGCAGAGTCGTGTTCCTCGGAAAAAACGAATGGCTCCGTCACAAACAGATCAAGGGGCGCATCAGGATGGTGGTCGGAGGTCATTGGTAGAACAACCATCCTTTTTTCCCGGCGCCAGTGTTCTCGGGAATCCCGATCAGCAAACTCTTCAGGTGTGACTGGAACCACGGGCGTATAGCCCGCCTGAGCAAGTACGCCAAAAGTCCTGATTATATTGACGGGATCCATTGCGAGGACGATATCCACATCGTAGGTACTACGACCGTAGCCATGAGCATTTACTGCAACCCCCCCGACGATGAGATACCGGATGTTCGCTTCATTGAGTGAACGAAAAATTGACTCAAGACCTGAAAGTTTCATTGGGAGGGCATGGTTAAGGTTCTTTCCCTAGACTAATCTGCTAGATCAACTCTTCGACGACCTTGGCATATGCTTCTTTGGGATTTTCTGCGGCGGTGATCGGGCGACCGATCACCAGCCAGTCAGAGCCTGCTTTCACGGCTTCTGCGGGAGTCATGACGCGCTTCTGATCCCCGGTGGCGGCCCAAGTGGGGCGGACTCCTGGAGTGACGACCCTGAGTTTATCCCCAAAGGTTTCGCGGATTGCGGAAATTTCCAATGGACTGCAAACAACACCGCCTATGCCTGCGTCCGATGCGAGTCCGGCGAGTCGAAGAACCTGTTCCTTTGGCTCCAAACTAATGCCGGTGGAAGATAACTGCGCGGCGTCCATACTGGTGAGCACAGTGACGGCGAGTAGGAGGAGTTCCGATCCTCCTGACTCTTGGGCGGCCTTCGCTGCCGCCTCCAGCATGACGGGACCTCCCACTGCATGCAGAGTCGTCATGGTAACTCCTAGTCCTGCTGCGGACTTGATGGCGTGGGCGACTGTGTTCGGGATGTCGTGGAACTTCAGGTCGAGGAAGACCTTGCAACCACGTGACTTGATGGCTTTCACCACGGAAGGTCCCTCTGCTGTGAAAAGTTCCAGGCCGATCTTGCAGAGTGAGGGTGGTTGTCCGTGATCAGACAATGAGTCAATGAGTCGAAGGGCACCGTCGGTATCGGGAACGTCGAGGGCGATGATGATTTTGTCTTGGGGTCGGGACGGTAGTTTCACACGATGAGAGGGTTCCAAGGTTATAAATGACGTAACGTGACTCAGACCATCTCACTCATGGCTCCGGCCAAGATCAACCTTTCTCTACGCATCCTAGGGAAGCGGCCTGATGGTTTCCATGAACTGGAGACACTCATGGCTCCGATCGGGCTTGCCGATGCGATCGAGGTTTCCCATGGGATGGGTCATGGAATCACGCTGACCTGCAATGATCCCGAGCTTTCCACAGGATCCGAGAACCTCTGCGTGAAAGCCGCCGAGGCCTTCCGGATGGCGACGGGTCTCGACCATGGGATTGTCATCACGCTGCTGAAAAGAATCCCCCATGGAGCAGGACTGGGAGGGGGAAGCAGTGATGCCGCCGCTGTTCTCAAGGGACTCAATGAACTCTTCGATCACCCCTTGGTGGAGGAGGAACTCTATCAGATCGCCGCAACACTAGGTTCCGATATTCCATTCTTCCTGGGGAGTGGCCCCGCCTGGTGCCGGGGGAGGGGAGAGATTCTGGAAGGCGTCGACTCCTTGCCTCAGCGAAAACTTCTGCTAATCAAGCCACCCTTCCCAGTGCCGACAGTGTGGGCATACAAAAAGTATGCCGAGCTGAAGGAGTCAGGAAAACTGCCAGCTGAACCTGAGAAGCAATTCCTTGGTGATTTGGAAATCGTCAATGATCTGGAGGCACCTGTTTTTCACAAGTACCTCCTCCTCCCCGTGATGAAAACCTGGCTGTGCGAGCAACCAGCTGTGGAGGCTGCCTTCATGACCGGATCCGGCTCCACCATGGTCGCGGTGCTCGCGCCGGACGTCACTGCTCAGCAAATCTCAGTGCTTAAAAAAGGTATTCAATCCGAATTCGGGGAGACGATGTGGGTGACGGAAACTGCGTGGGGAATGGGTAATGGGAAATAGAAAATTGGGTGCAGCTCAGGAAATCGCAAGGGGAGCTTCTGACCTAAAAGTCTAACAGCCTTCAGCCTAAACCCCTTCCTCCGCTACTATCTTTGTAGCGGATTGGGATCGATCTCCACTCTGCTGAAGCCACTAGCCGAAAGTGCTGCGATGAGTGTGCTGCGGGTTGATTCAAGCTTGGGCATTTCCTTTGCAGAGACTTGCACCTTGGCACCCGGCCTATTGAGTCCCTCCACGCCTTCCGGCGTCAGATAGCGGACTCGGAAGACCTTGAAGCCGAACTGGCGGACGATCGCCTCTCCTCGCTCGACGTAATCGAGCGCCTCGCTGGTGACGCGTGTGCCGTGAGGAATGCGGGAGCTGAGGCAAGGCTGGGCCGGAGCATCGGCTGTTGGGAGACCGAGTTTGCGGGAGAGTGCCCTGACATCGGCCTTGGTGAGGCCTGCTTCCTTGAGCGGTGCGATCACGGAGAACTCCGCCGCCGCACGGGAACCAGGGCGGAGATGGGCCGGGTCATCGGCATTCTCGCCATAGGCGATCGCTGCGAAGTCACGCTCCCGGGCCACTTGATCCATCCGGGTAAAGAGTTCGGCCTTGCAGAAGTAGCATCGGTTAATGGGATTCTCCGCATAGCGCGGATCGTCCAGTTCTGTGGTGGCGACTAGCTCGAGCTGAACACCGATTTCCTTTGCCACTCGCACGGCTTCATTCAACGAGGCGCGGGGTAGGCTGGGAGAGTCGGCGATGATTCCGGTGACCTGATCACCCAGCATCCGATGAGCCACTGCCAGCAGAAGGGTGCTGTCGACGCCTCCCGAATAGGCGATCAGCAGGGGAGCATGTCGGGAGAGGATGCGCTCCAGAAGGGCCTCCTTGGCCGCCAGATCAGTCGATACTGAACCTTGCGAAGATAAGGTCACAGATTCAGCCGGTTGCAGAGATCGGAGATCTCCATCCGGATGCCGATAAAGAACTCGCCGAACTCGGCATAGTGGGAGCTCACCACGTCGAAGCGCATCTCGTAGACGATCGCCTTGATCTCGCTCGTGGTCTTAGCAAAGAGGGTGACTCCCCATTCCATATCGTCGAGTCCGGTCGATCCCGTGATGAGCTGAAGAACTCGACCCGAGTAGGTCCTTCCGATCTTTGCGTGGCCACCCATGAGGCGTTTGCGATCCTCGAAGGGGAGGGCGTACCAGTTCAGTTGGTGCATCCGACGCTTCGACATCGGGTAGAAGCAGAAGACTGGCCATTCCTGAGCCTCGGGAAGCTCGGGGTAGACACGCCGGCGCATGTACTTCTCCATACGATCGTTGAAATCCGCGATCTTAGTCGCGAACTCGGGCGAGGAAGGATCAATCCCCTCGGCCTTGAGTTCGGCGGTGTATTCCGCCTCGGAGGTCGTGTATTCGCTCCTCTCGGTCATGGAGAGCCAGGAGAAAACCGGTGTCAGCATGCCGGCGCCGAGGGACTCGCCGAGCATCTTGGAGCAGCGATCGGCAACCTGAAGGTCGGGTGTGAGCAACATGAAACCGAGGTCGGCCTTCGGGCTCACCACACTATAGGGAAGAAGCTGGGTGTCAGGTTGGGCCTGGATCTCCCTGACGATCTTTGCCAGGTTATCGCGCCTTTTGCGACGCTCGGTAGACTCCAGATAAGACCAGGGCTCCTGCTCCATCCGGTAAAAGAGATGCACGACATGAAGTCCCTCGGTTGGCAGGATCGCGGGAAGGCCGGTGGTGGATTCGCTCATGATGTTAATTTGATCATGCGGCAAATTTTGGCAACCTTCTTCACCTGGGTCCAAAGTACTTGTGCTCTAGCGCCGGAGCGCGGGGCATTCTCGCTCGTCATTTTCCGCGATGTTTCTAGGATTGTCTGATGATTGACGAAAAGCAGATCCGCGATCTTCTGGCCAAGGTTCCCTATCCCGGGTTCACCCGGGACATCATCTCTTTCGGGATTGTCAAAGCCATCACCGTGGGGTCGGAGATCAAGGTGCAGCTTGTTGTCTCGACCAATGATACCGGCGTTGGAGCCAAGCTCCGCTCGTCGGTTGAAGAAGCCTTGGCCGACCTACCCGGGAAACCTCCCGTCCAGGTCCTTGTCGACGTCCAGGCACCGGTGCAGTCACCCAGTCAGACCCCTGGAAAGGGTCCCTCCAGTATTGAAGGGGTACGTCGAGTCATCGCCGTGGCGAGTGGAAAAGGAGGCGTTGGAAAATCGACCGTGGCCGTGAATCTGGCCTCTGCGTTTGCCGCGAAGGGACTCAAGACGGCGATCTGCGACTGCGACCTTTACGGCCCGAGCATTGCCCTGATGTGCGGCACCTCGGAGCGTCCCTACGCCGACGAGGCAGGAAAGATCATTCCGGTTGAATCTCATGGTCTCAAGATCATGTCGCTCGGACTGATGCTGGAGGATGATTCGCCCGCCATCCTAAGAGGCCCCATGGTGACGAGATATACACAGCAGTTCCTGCGTGATGTGGCGTGGGGTGACCTGGATGTCCTAGTCCTGGATCTGCCACCAGGCACGGGAGACATCCAACTAACCATCGTCCAGACCGTAGCACTCTCCGGGGTAGTCATTGTGACCACTCCACAGGAGGTCGCCCTCATTGATGCACGCAAGGCTGTCACGATGTTCCGCAAAACGAATGTGCCGATTCTTGGGGTCATTGAGAACATGGCGTGCTTCATTGCTCCTGACGGGAGCCGTCATGAGATCTTTGGAAGTGGCGGTGGTGAGCGGGAAGCAGAGCGGTTGAAGGTGCCTTTTCTGGGATCGCTTCCCCTCGATCCTGCCGTGAGAATCGCTGCTGATACAGGTTTCCCCATCGTTTTGAGCGATCCAGCGAACACTACTTCTCTCAAAATTGCCGAGATCGCTGGGAAACTCTCGTAAAAAACCGTTGCAATCGGGTGAGGCGCTTTTAACATTTTCCCCACTATGGCTGACGTATCCAACAAGTATCCCGAGAATGTCGCAGGCGCTTATTACTGCGACGACCAGTGCATCGATTGCGATCTTTGCCGCGAGACCGCCCCTGCCAACTTCAAGCGCAACGAAGATGGGGGACACTCCTATGTCTTCAAACAGCCTGAGACTCCTGAAGAGGAAGCTCTCTGCAAAGAGGCCATGGAAGGCTGCCCCGTCGAGGCGATCGGTAACGACGCCTAGCCCACGGATCTGATGGCCGCGCCTTCAAAGGCTAGTGGCGGCCGGTATCCCGAGAAATGGTCACCCTCTAAGAGGATGATCTTTGAATGGAGGGGGCTTCCTGAAGATACGCGCCCTGACCGAGCGATTTCAATCGGTGATGTGCTTGGCAAGCTCCTTCCCAAGCTGGGGCTTGATACCCGCATCAAGGAGGCCGATATCATGGCGGCATGGAAGGGGATTGTTGGAGACTTTATAGCCCAGCACTCCAAGCCGGAGCGTCTTGTCGCCGGCACGCTGATGATCCGGGTGATTCAACCGAGCGTGCGTTATGAGCTCGACCGGACCTGGAAGCCTCAGATCATCGCCAAACTCCGCGAGCAGTTCGGCGAAAAGATGATCCGGGATATCAAATTCATTCTTTAAAATACTCTGATCCCGACCATGAGCACGGAGCGCATCATCACCATCCAAGGACTGGAGATCATGGTTCATGTGGGGGTTCCGGAGGAAGAGCGGGCAACTCCCCAACGTCTTCTTCTCGACCTGCGGTTTGCGGCACTTGCTCAACCGGAGCAGCTTCACGACGATATTACCCAAACTGTCGATTACCACAGGGTGAGTCTCAGGGCTGCAGAAATTTCTGAAAGTCGCCCGCGCAAGCTGATCGAAACTCTTGCCGATGACTTAGCGGAGTCATTACTGACGGAATTTTATCTAAACTGGATCGATGTCACGATCCGAAAGTTCATCCTTCCGAGGACAGAGTGGGTGGGGGTCTTTGTCAGGCGTGAATCCCGCTGAATCCATTCTCTAGTCAAACATCAGGACGATGTAGGCGACGAAGAGCAGGAGGTGGACGAACCCTTGGAGGATATTGGTCTGTCCTTGTCCAAACGTGATAATGCAACTTCCCAGTGTGACCGCTAGCAGGGTCATGTAGGCGGGAGAGAGTCCAAGCAGGAGCGGTTTTCCGTAGATCAGGCTGATTGCGAGGGCCGCGGGTACCGTGAGGCTGATGGTTGCCAAAACGGAGCCTAAGAGAACATTCACGGAACGCTGCATTTGGTTCCGAGAGGCGGACTGGATCGCGGCCAATCCCTCGGGGGCCAGGATCAGGATTGCAACAATGAGGCCAACAATCTCCAAGGGAAGCCCACCCTGATGGACCCTATATTCAAGCAGATGGGCCATCTGCTTGGAGAGAAGAACGATCGGGATCAGATGAAGGATCAATAGTAGGGATTCCCCTCCAATCGATCCGCGAGGTTCTAGAGATTCAGAGTCCGAGGGGCTCCATCCCGCCTCGTTGAAGAACTCCCGGTGACGACTTGTCTGCACCGCTAGAAAAACTCCGTAAATGATCAGCGAGAGAAGCATCAGACAGACGGCATGGAGGGGAGAGAACATCCCGTCACCACCCGTCTTGGTGAAGTTGGGAAGAACAAGACAGAGAAGGGAGAGGGGGAGAATGAGACCTAGGAACGAATTCACCCCCTTGAGGTTGAAATTCTGCTCCCCAAACTTCAGACCCCCGATCAGAAGTGCAAGCCCAAGCAGTCCGCCAAGCACAACCATCACGACGGAAAACATGGTATCGCGTGCCAGTGCCGGATTGTCTCCATTCAGCATGAGGGCCGAGATCATCATCACCTCGATGCTGGTGACGGCGAGTGTCAGGATCAGGGTTCCAAGCGGTTCCTTCAGTTTCTCAGCCAGATGATCGGCATGCCGGACCACGGCAAATGAGGAAGAGAGCATCGCGGCGAAGAGCCAGAGGAAGAGAATCCATCCAAAGACCAAGCCTGGATTAGTTCCAAGCCAATGTTTGCCGAGTGTCAGAAATGCAACCATGGTCGCGTAACTCGTGAAGAGAACCCATTCCTGATGCACAAAACGAAGTGGTGAAAATCCGGAGGAAGAGCTCATGAACGTGGCTGATGGTAGGGGATGACACTGATGGAACCATCGTTTTCAAGGATAGCCGCTTGAACATCAGCAATGTCGGAGAACCCTTCGGAGCGCAGCGCGGACATTAGCTCCTCCCGGGTTAGTTGGGCATCATCAAGTGCTTTCGTATAAATCTTCCCGTTATGAAGGAGGACCTGTGGAGCGCCTTCTACAAGGCGTTCCGCCATTTTGCTTCGGTAAGTGATGTACCCCGTCATCCAGTTAGCTGTTACCAGTGTGATCGAGAGGATGAGTCCGGCGGCGACCGAGTTGTCCCCGCCATTCATGGAGTTCTGCACCGCATTACTTAACACCAGCAGCAGTACGAGATCGAAGGGGCTCATCTGCCCGATCTGACGCTTTCCGGTCAGACGCAGGATCAGAATCAGAAAAAGGTAAACGATCAGGCCGCGAAGGACGAATTCCCACCAAGGGAGCGAGAGATGCCACATACTCACGGATTAACGGATGGATAGCCTCATAGGAAGAGTGGAATGCGCGTGCGGTTCATTTCCTTTTGAATTGTACGGACGTTGTTTTCTGATTTGTTGTTTTGATGAACTCTTCGGGTACTGAACTCTTGCACCGATAAGGGGTAATCGAGCATGAATGACTCTTTAGGGGAGAATGATCCTTTAAAAAACGCGCCTAGCGGCCGCATCCTCCTAGTGGATGGGCATTATTACCTTTATCGATCGTTCTTTGCTATTCGGGGGCTGACCAATTCCAAAGGAGAGCCAACGAATGCCATCTATGGATTTGTGAAAGCCTTGCGCAGGATGCTCTCGGATCTGAAGCCCGACTACGCAGCCGTCGTCTGGGATGCCGGCCTTCCCGAGCGACGCACGCAACTCCAGCCGGAGTATAAGCAGCAGCGCGACGAGATGCCTGATGATCTCGAGGTTCAGCAGGAACCGATCCAGCGCATTGTCCCTCTCCTTGGGGTGGCCAGTGTCTTTCTTGAGAACCATGAGGCCGATGACCTGATCGCTTCCTATGTGGTGGAAGCCTCTCGATCAGGGATCGAGTCGGTCATTGCGACCAACGACAAAGACATTCTTCAGATGGTTGGCGATGGGGTATGGATCTACTCGACTGCAAAGGCTGATGTGGGTGAGGGGAATGGGGGATTCAAGTTGCTGGGAATTGACGATGTGCGCGCCAAGTGGGGTGTGGACCCGGCACTGATCGCCGATGTGCTGGCTTTGACGGGGGATTCCGCCGACAACATTCCCGGTGTTCCCGGAGTGGGTGGCAAGACCGCTGCCAAATGGATCAATCAGTATGGTTCGCTCGATGTGATTCTTGCCTCGCAAACCCTGGATCCCAAGGTTGCGGAAAAAGTCAATGCATCCCGGGAATTGATCCTTCAAAATCGTCAGATGGTGGCGCTCGATCTTGACCTGCCTCTTCCTGAGCCAGTCGCCTCCATGAAAGTGAAGCCACGCTATCCCGAACTTATTGAGGCATTGCGGAACTGTGAGTTCCGCTCCCTGACGGCCGAAGTGGAGCGCGAGGCGACACTTGCTAAAATCCCCGACTCGCCTTCACCAGCTCCCCAGTTTCAACCGCCTATCCCCGATTCCCAAACCTCTGTTCCCGATGCCCCATTCCCAATCTCCCAACCTCCAGCCCAAGGAGAGCTGTTCTGATGAGGAAGAGTCTTCTCTTCGGTGCTGGGCAGGGAGCGCGGTTGGCGGTGCTGAATCTCATCAAAAGATCCCACAATGGCCTTGGGGTAAAGCAGATCGCGACCGAGTTGGGGATGAGCTATATGGGGGTGAAGTCACACTGCGTGACGCTTGCCTCTGAGGGATATCTGACCACCTGGAGAGAGCCTGCTCCCAAGGGGCGACCTCTGATGTTCTACAGGCTCACGGAATCTGGAGAAGGTCTCTTTGCAGAGCCGGGCCTCGGTCTCGCGCTGTCGTTTCTACGTGATGCAGGAAAGCTCTTCGGGGGCACCTCCGCGCAGAAACTGCTCGCACTCCATTACCGTGCCGAGGCCGAGCGCTACCGGGGGATGATTTCCTCCGGGGATATCAACGAAAGGGTGCGCACCTTGGTCCGGTTACGCGACAGGGAAGACAGGATGGTGGTTTTATCGATTGACGGAGAGCGATGGGAAATCCACGAGTATCACAACCCTCACGCAGCCCTCATGCGCCAGTATCCCGTGGCCGTGAACCTCGAGGAAACAATGATCGGGGAGGTCCTCGGAGTGCCTGTTCGCAGAACCGAGGAGGGGACCCGTGTTGTTTTCTCAGCTTGTTAGGGAATTCCCTAGGGTTTTGAGGGTAGGTGTTCTCTGCAGAACTCTCTCCCGTCCGCAGTGACGCGGAAATCAACGTCCGGATGGGTGACTTCGGTCCTACCGCAGGACTCGCAGCGATGGAGTGTTTCGACAGGTAGGTTTTTTTGGCTGCCCGGATTTCGTCGGACAGGTGGGCCCGAGAATTTGGCGGCTCCACTTTGCAGAGTGCCGAGATGGGATCTGAGCTCGGCATGGAAAAAAAGAAGATAGTTCAGAAAAGCAGCTCCTAAAGTCGCCGCCACGATGAGAGGTTGAACTAATGCCGAGAGGATCATGATGACGGCACTGAAGAGGGCGAGCCATGCGATCCTGACGGGAAGGATGAAGAAAACCAGGACCTTGAAGTCCGGATAGACCGTCGCGAAGGCAAGTAGGAGCGAGAGATTAAGGAAAGTGTTGGCGCGACCGATGGAGACCCCTGCTCCCGACAAGCCGAAAGCGAAGGAGACCACGGTGCAGAGCAGGATGCCGCACAAATAAAAGGAGGTCAGTCTCGCTGCACCCATGGCAGTTTCCAATCCGTCGCCGAGATAAAGTAGGAAGAGGAGCGAGAAAAAGATCCAGAACGGGCTCAGTGTCTCCGGGATGAAGATCCAGGTAACAAGTCTCCAGATCTGCCCGTGAAGAACCATCGCTGGGTTGAGTTCCAGAACGGAAAGAAACCCAGGGGCCAGAAGATGGAGAATGAAGACCAGTGCATTAAAAAGCACCACGTAGCGTATCAACCCGGGAATGGCGCAGTGTTCCGAGAGTCGTCTTAGCGACTTACTGAATTCAGAGGGCATGGGAGACTTGGGACATTGGATAGATCATGACGGATCCGGGCAGTGATGCACGCCGGAAGATGCCATCGCGGGTTGTCATGAATTCGAAGTGTCGGCAGTATTCTAGGGATCTTCAAACACTCGGACAAAGTCGGGTTTTCCATTCCGCAGGAAAAACGGGATCAAACAGTTTCCCTCAGCTCCCTCCTGTTTAATCTCGAGAGGGATCGTCTGATCGTCGATCACGGCCTCGTACGTCACACATGGCGGTTGACGTACCAGCAGGACGCTGTTTCCCGGAGCCAGATAGGCAAGCTGCTGGGATGGTTTGTTGCCGGAGGCGGGACTGCGAAGTAGGAGTGTTTTCCTCGGCATGGCATTCACGATCCTGTAATGGCATGGGTCCGGGCTGACAAGGGTGTAGGGGATAACATGGAACTGAATGTTTTGGGGGTAGCTCCCAGCGGGTGCCGTTTCTCCCAGCAGTTGGGGTAGTTTTTCCGCCGGGCCTTGGTTGCTTAGGTCACCCGTTAATAGGAGGTATTGGCTAGAGAGAGGGTTGAAGTGGATCATTTGAAGAGCCATGAGTGGGCCGTTGGTGGCATGCACCGCATACTGGACCTCCGGCGTCCTGATTGCGTGGTTGGCTGTCCATTCCCCCTGATGGAAGTCGGGGTAGGCGATGGGAATGTTGGTTGTTCTGGTGCTTCTAGCGATTCGAGCACCACGAGTACTTTCAGTGCCATGATCGTGACCATGAGATAGACTTGTACTGCTACCAACACCGAGTGCGATTGAGGGCACGCTGGTGGCATTCACTATGGTGACCCTGACCGCAGGAGTGGGAGACGGGCTTGGCAAGGCGTGATGATGCCGATGAGATTCTCCCGATGAACCCGTCGCCGAGGAGGCAGGAACCGTGAGGAGCGTCGTCTGGGCAAGAAGGAGAAGTGAAGCAAGAATGATCATTGTCTTAAATGGATCTAAAGGAACTTATCGCCACTGCACGTCATGAAGGGACGGAATCAAGCGCCCCTTGGCATCGGGTTCGAGTCGGAGAAGCCCCTCCATCAAAGAACGTCCCCTAGTCTTCCCATGATTATCAAGGGACTCACCGATCACGTAGAGGTGGAAGACACGGGTTTGCAGAATGCAGTGACCGATCATTTTTCCGAAAGCCTCTTCCCTCGCCCTATCGAAGGCATCTGCGGCAGGGGGTGAACTGCCACGAATATTTCCGAAAAGCACCGGAGTGTAGGTCTGGGCATTCACGAGATTTGTCGTCAGTGGGTAGAGGTCGGATAGTC
Source organism: uncultured Spartobacteria bacterium (assembly GCA_903868795.1). Taxonomy (GTDB): domain Bacteria; phylum Verrucomicrobiota; class Verrucomicrobiia; order Chthoniobacterales; family UBA6821; genus UBA6821. The sequence continues at coordinate 19,381 of CAIPWR010000092.1, forward strand.
TCTGATAGGGGCGATTTGTTTCTATGGCAGTGGCCAGATTGTCCGCCGCATGGGCATCGATCCGTGAATTTGTGGAGCGTTGGTCCGAGGTGACCCCGATTCCGTAGAAAAGCGAGGTCAGGACCGCATGGGGGGCGGTGTTTACATTGATGCGCCCGGGAATTCCGGCATTGGTTCCGAGTTGGTTGGTCTCCGTCGAAGTATCCTTGGAAGGGGGGCGTCGTCCCTCGTCGGCAAGAGTGAAGAGATCCAGGAGTTCGATGGCCCGCTTCCCAGGGATATCCCAGTTGTTTGTACCGGAGAATGAGAATTCAGGTTGCCCAATCCGTAGTGTTCGCGCGCCGCCATTGCAAAAGCGGTAATTGTTTGTCGAGGACTGCCCGATGTCATCGATTTGTGCGGGATCAAAAACATTCCCCAGCTCGACCAGTGATTTCATCGGTCCCTTGCGCATCACAAACGGGGCTGTGATGGAGTCTCTTTTTATATCGTAAGGAGAGGGTATTTGGTCGGGATTCTGGCTTGAACTTGCAGGTAGAGTCCCTGCAGGGGGATCTGCGGGAACATAGTCCCGGCTGGCCCAAGTCCAATAAGGATCCAACAGCGACCACAAGCCTTGTCCTGCGGGTTTGATTCCCTTCCATAAGGTTTTGAGGGTGTAATTGTTCTGGGTATCCCAATTATAGGAAGTTAGGAAATTCGCGCGTGGATCAGCCACAAAGCGGTAATTTTTAGGGCTGATCGCTGTATCCGACTGATCTGGAATGGATCGCTGGTCACTGCCGGCAGACCATGTCGGTATGGTGAAGCACTGCCAGTGAGGCGAGGAATCCCGTAAGCTATCGGCCAGATGAGTGAGGCCCCCGTATTCGTTCCCAGGTGAACGGGGCGGTCTACGTGACATATCAACAAGCTTTCCGTTCCAGTAGAACTCAAAGTATTGGTGCTCATCGATCGCATTACCTGTGGGGCCTTTTTCCCAACTGGGAGGATTTGTGCTTTGGGTCGGTGAAGTCCAGGTTTGGGTATTGGGATTAAACGCATAGACGGCGAACTCGTTGGGTCTCAGTGGGGGGGCGCTTGGGAGGATCTCATCATAATTTCGGAAGGGAGTTTCTAAACCTGTTCCAAATTTCAGTCGGGCCCTGTTTCCGATCAGCAGGCGAGGACTTTCGGAAGGGATAGTGCTCGTCGTGGGATTCCAGACCTCAACGAAGAACTGGCTCTCGATCGTTGTGATGTTGGGAGAGCTGTTCGTGTCGTAGGCGGTACGGGTGCATTTCTCTGCGATCTGCGTCACATAGGGGACGAGGTCACGACCGGAGGGTTCCCCTCCTGGCGGGCCGGTCGGTCCCGGTGTCGGCGAAATATAGTCGACAATGCTACAGGCCAGACGCGTCAGGTAGAGGAACGGATCGCTCCCTTTCTTAGCCAACGATGGATCCCGTTGTTTAAACTTAGGGAGGTTCTTGTCGATGATTCGAGCGATGTTGGTTGCACGATCGTAGGGTGTGGAACCCCAGGCCGGATTGGTGGCCAGATCATTCAAGTTGTACTTGGGCAATCCTCCCTCCGGGAGCGTAGCCGGGATGAGATCCGGCGTCCGGCCAGGATCGCGCGTAAGCAGAGATCGTTTCTGCTGATACTCCTCCGGGGAGGAGAAGGTCGTTTCGAAGCTTCCCTCGGTGGGGAGAACTTCAGCCACATGACGCAACTCCGCAGCCTCCTGTGCATCGGGAAGATCGGACATTCCGGTACTCAGCGGGAGGTCTCCCGGACCATGATCCCAGTTGGTGGAGTCGGTACGTTGATTGCCAAGGTGAAGGGCCGGGTTCAACCGGGCCGACTCATCGGTCATGACGAAGGCGTAGCGGCCGACGACTTTTCCCTCACTGTCGTGTAGTGACTGCCAGAGGGCTGGATAGCGCCCCTCAGCAGCGATCATCCCGGGAGAGCGTGGCGTTGGCTGATTCGTTCCCTGTGTCGTATTCGTATCGAGGGAAGTGCCGACCAAGGAAGGGTCATTCAGATCCACTGCCACGGAAGGATTGGTGGAATAACGCTCCTCAAGAAGCGATTCCAAGGTGCCGTTGGTGAGCTTTGGAAAGGAAGTTGCTTGTTTGAGATCGAAGGAAAACAGCGGAAGAATCTGATTGCTCGAAATGAGGTTGGAGGCTCCCAGTAGCAGAGGAGGAGCAAGCTCTTCGGGCAGATGCTCTTCCTGTTCCTGTGCGTAATCTTTGTCTTGAGGGAGGCCGACCAAATAGGCGGGCCGATTCGAGGTCGCGATCATCAAGAGTTCCTGTGCTGAGGCGATACCCGACTCGGCGCTCAGTTGAGCCTGCTCCTCGGCTGAGCTGGCGGCGCTGCTTGAGCGCTCGATTCTCACGTTCTGGAGAAGGCAAACAAGCAGGATGGTGAGAAGCCCGATCAGGCTGAGTACAGCGATGATAGCCGAGCCTCCCATGCGATGAGAGCGCTGCGCGTGTGATGATCTGAATGGCTGTTTTTTCATCAGGGAAGCGGAATCACCTCACGGATCGAGGGAAGGTGAATGATCGCCGTCGACGATTGCGCACGCTCGCTCAGGAGGCGGACATTTCTCTCCACCGCCTTGGGCTGGGAGGCGATCAGATGCGCAGTCCGGGCATTGATGGCGGAGAGGGTGACCTCCAGCAGTTCGGCGGGGGAGGTCTTGACGGGCAGCGGAACGATCCGTAGTGCAACGATGTTTCTGGCTAGGAGTTCGGTAGTGGAGGCGTTGGTGGGTGATGCTTCCCTGTAGAGTTCTTCAAGTGAGTCATCTTCCAGCGCCTTGGCAACTGATTCACCAGTGGCATGGAATCGGTAGAGATTCGTGCATCCGATCTCCTTGGGATCCTCCGCAAGGAAATATCCTGTGGCACAGAGGTCCCCCTTGATCTCCGAGTGCCTCCGATCACTCGGATGAGAGACGAGGAAAAAGAGAGATTGGGGTCGCCCCTCTTCAGACTTACTGATTTCGAGCGATTCGGTATTGGTGGTGATCACTGCCGAGTGCAGATCCTCGGTGATGATTTGCAGAGAGGCGCGGAGTTCCCGTTGTGCCTCGCGTCTTCCTTCGCCATCCCTCCAGATCTTTGAGGCTCCATCTCCCATGCCCAGCAGAAGAAGGATCAAGACAAGGAGGATCGCCGAGGAGACAAGAACCTCCAGAAGGGTAAATCCTTTCTTGTGAAGATCGGATCGCATGTTCATGGAATCGCGCACTAGTGTCCGGTTGAGAGGGTGATTGGTTTTTGTTGATACTTCAAGATGAGTGATTTGCGATCCAAAATGGATGTGAGGGATTTGAACTTGGAGAGTCGTTTGGTGACGATCTGTGGCAATGAACACCGGCCGCTACA
>CAIPWR010000093.1 GCA_903868795.1 uncultured Spartobacteria bacterium
CCTGACTTCGGCTGCTGACCAAACGACATCATGACCGGCGATCTCCGCCTTCCCGGAATCAGGAAGAGAGAGGGTCGCCAGAATGCGGAAGAGAGTGCTCTTTCCTCCCCCATTGGGACCAAGCAGGCAGAAGAGTTCGCCTGGGCGCACCTCGAGGGAGATTCCGTCGAGAGCACGGCGCTCGCCGAACGCCTTCACCAGATCGTTGACGACGATTGCATGGGTCTTTGGTTCGCTCATGAGTGGAAGAGAGTCGTCATCGGAGGCGGTGATGGCAAGGCTTAGGAAATGCGAGCGGGTGTCGGAGATGACTCAGGAAGACGAAGGGCGCCGATTGCCTCCATAACGCGATGTGAAAGATGCTGATAGAGTGCGCGTTCATCTCCCCCATGAGCTGCTGGATCAAGCTCCTCATCGGTGAAGCGGATCGGTTGCCCAACCACGACGGTTATGGGTGCCAGGGAGATGTGTCCTGATCCCTTGGGAAAGGCTTCATAGGAACCAAAGATGCGCATCGGTTGCACTGGTGCGCGCGTCTTGGCAATGACTAGTCCGATGCCGGCCTTCGCTGGTTGCAGAGTGCCATCAACCGATCGGGTTCCCTCCGGGAAGAGGACGACTCCATTGCCGGATTTCACAGTTCGGATCACGCTCTTAAGCGCTGACATATCGTTTCCATCGCGATCGACGAGGATGACATTGATGTGGGGCAGGAGTTTTCCGAGCAGAGGAACCTGGAGAAGTGTTTTCCGAGCAAGGTAGTAGACGCCACGCTTGGAGCAGATCCCAACCAACGGGGGATCGAAATAACTTTGGTGATTGGAAGCAAGAATGAGGGGCCCCTCTTCGATCATCCGCTCCGGGTGCACCACCTGAAAGCTGAAAAAGAAACGCGCTGCGATCTTCGAAAGTGTGTACCAGAAGTAGTAGGTGAAGCTCATTGGACGGAACGAGTAGGCGTCACAGTGAGCGGGTCGAGATATGAGAGCACGGTGGCAATAACCTGCTGGAGATCAAGGTGTGTCGTATCGATGACGATGGACCCGTTGGGAATGATCAGGGGAGCAGTCGCGCGGGTTGAGTCGAGGCGGTCGCGCTCTGACACGGAATCGATCGCCCCCTCACTGGAGCGGCGGCGAGCGCGCACTTCAGGAGAGGCGTCTAGATAGAATTTCCAAGGAGTTTCTGGAAACACAACGGAGCCAATGTCACGACCTTCCATCACCAGATCATGATGCTCTGCCAGGGCGCGGAGTCTGGCATTGATAAAATCACGAACGGCAGGAACCGTCGCGATCAAGGAGACCGTTGCCGCTACTTCCGGTTCCGAGAGATGGGGTGTGGTGTTCTCTCCATCCAGTAACAGGGAAATATTTCTGGTGGTGCCTTGATCCTTGTTATCGTTAAGGAGAGTGAGTTGACGAAGGCTAATCCAAGCGGCCAAATCGTCCGAGGAAACGCCATCGCGCACGGTTCCCCAGGCAACGGTCCGGTAGAAGTGGCCGGAGCTGACAAAGAGCCAGTCCAAGGCTGCGGCCACTCCGCGGGAGACGCTGCTCTTTCCCGAGGCGGCGGGGCCGTCGATGGCGATGACGCGTCCTGCCATGGAATCGCTTAGGCGGTCAGCACCGATTCCAGCGTCGCGCCGAAGGTCGGATACGAGGTGGCTACACATTCGACCTTCTCAATCACGGTTTCGCCCTCGGCAAAGAGTCCAGCAATTGCAAAGGCCATCGCAATGCGGTGATCATGGAAGCACTGGAGGCGGGCGCCACGAAGAGGGTATCCACCTTCGATCACCATGCCATCCTCGGTCTCGGTGACCTTCGCGCCCATGGCCCGTAGATTGCCGGCCACGGCGGCGATCCGGTCCGTCTCCTTGACCCGAAGCTCTTTGGCATCACGGATGATCGTGGTTCCGGAGGCAAGAGCTCCAGCCACTGCCAGTACCGGAAGTTCGTCGATCACATTCGGGATCTCCGCACCAGCGATGACGGTGCCGGTCAGCCTGCCTCCTTTGACAACGACTGTGCCGGAGGGTTCCGCGGCGTTCGGATCCGATGGCGTCGCCGTGATGTCGGCACCCATGCGTCGAAGGACGGAGATAATGCCATCGCGTGTGGGGTTGAGCCCCACGCCGTGCATCGTGATTTCAGAACCTTCCTTGGCAGCACCTGCCACCAACCAGAAGGCGGCACTCGAGATGTCACCGGGAACCACGAAGTCGCGACCCTTGAGCGTCTGAGGCCCTTTGAGGGTGATCCGGCGACGACCGTTGGCATCTGGTGTGCCGAGGTCTAAGATGACGCCGAACTCCTGGAGCATCCTCTCCGTGTGATCTCGGCAGGCTGCGGGTTCCACCACGCTGGTCTCCCCCTCGGCGGAAAGGCCGGCAAGCAGGATGGCGCTCTTCACTTGGGCGCTGGCCACAGGCATCTCGTAGTAAAGGGGTGTGAGCTTCCCTCCCTCGACAACGAGGGGAGGTTTGCCGTCACCACCTTCCGCCGTGAAGCGTCCTCCCATCTCGGTCAGAGGTTTGATGACGCGCCCCATGGGACGCTTGGAGAGGGAGGCATCGCCGGTCATCCGGGCATGGATCGGCTGAGAGGCGATCATGCCGGAGAGAAGTCGCATGGTGGTGCCGGAGTTGCCGCAATCGACATCGCCGGTTGGTTGGGAGAGGTGGCCTCCGGTTCCCTCGATGACAAAGGTGCCTGTTCCCGTACGCTCGATATGGGAACCAAGACTCCGCATAGCGCTGACAGTGGAAAGGCAATCTTCGGCTTCAAGAAAGCCGGTGATTGTGCTTTTCCCCTTGGCAAGGGAGGCAAACATGGCACTCCGGTGAGACATGCTTTTGTCTCCTGGAATGGTGATGGTCGACCGAATCGGACCGCAGTGGTGGACAGTGAAGGTTTGCATGGGAAATTCTAAGCTGCCTCCTCGGTTTCAGGGGGTGCTGGGAGTGGAAGTGAATCACGATGGTGCTTGGCCCTCTTTAAAAAATCGAGAAGCGAGTCGGGATTTTCATCTCCGATGGCGGTTGCCATGGATTTCAAGAGTTTGGACATTTCCCTCAGGGACGAGGCGACCTCCGGACCATTGGAGGTGAGGATTCCAGTCCAGAGCTCAGGACTGCTGGCGGCAACGCGTGTGGCGTCACGGAAGCTCCCTCCTGCCAGATGCAGGGAGCCCTCGGGCAGCGTATCGATGACGAGATTCATCAGAGCGTACGCAAGGGCGTGGGGTAGGTGACTGAGTCGCGCGACAACCCGATCGTGTTCGACCGGACTCATGATCGTGACCATGCAACCTAAGGCCTCCCAGAATAGTTTCACTCTGGCAAGGGCACTCGGATTACTCCTTGAAGTGGGGGTAATCAGGCAGGGAGCACCCGCAAAGAGATCTCCTCGAGCAGCTCCGAGTCCGGAACGCTCGCTGCCGGCCATCGGATGGGCCCCAACGTAATTTCCTCCCAGAATGGGTGTGAGCTGATCGACAACGCAGGCCTTCACGCTACCCGCATCGGTGATAAGCGTCGTGGGTGCTAGTCCGGGAGCCATCCGATTTGCCAATTCTTCCATGCTGCCCACCGGTGTACACAGCACCACAAGATCCGAATTTTCTACGGCAGCCGCCGGGTTGGTGAAGATGAAGTCAGCTAATCCTCGGCGGGAGAGCTCCTTCAATTCATCGTCACTGCGGGCCCATGCCGAGATCATGGTGCCGGGAGACCGAGACCGGAGAGCCATGGCAATTGAACCCCCTATGACGCCGGGTCCAAAAATGGCGACCCGATCGACACCGCTAGCTTCCTTGACTGCCGGCTCGCTCACGTGGAGCGGATCAGGGAACCAAGAAGATCTTTCCGGAGTAGGGATCCTTAACCTCGGAACCGGGAGGGAATCCGCGGACATCGACATAACCGGCAGTCGGAGAGTGGGGGCTTGTCACGAAGCCGGGCTTTCCCGGAAC
>CAIPWR010000094.1 GCA_903868795.1 uncultured Spartobacteria bacterium
ACGCAGACTCCCACCGAATGGAGCAATTACTACTTCGAGAATCTCTTCAACTACGACTGGGAGCTGACCAAAAGCCCCGCCGGAGCCCACCAGTGGGTGGCCAAAAATGCCGCCGATGTGATTCCCGATGCTTTTGATAAGTCGAAACGTCACTTGCCAACCATGCTCACGACGGATCTCGCGCTGAAGGTTGATCCGGCCTACGAGAAAATCTCCCGCCGTTTCCTCGAGAATCCGGAGGAGTTTGCGGATGCCTTTGCCCGCGCCTGGTTCAAGCTGACTCATCGAGACATGGGACCGCGTGCCCGTTACCTCGGAGCGGATGTCCCCGCCGAGGTGCTTATCTGGCAAGATCCAATTCCGGCCGTTGATCATCCGCTCATCGGTGAGACCGAGATCGCCGATCTCAAGAGCCGTATCCTTAACTCCGGACTCAAGATCTCGGAACTGGTCACAACCGCCTGGGCTTCCGCCGCCACCTTCCGTGGTAGTGACAAGCGTGGTGGTGCCAACGGTGCGCGTATCCGCCTTGCTCCCCAGAAGGATTGGGCTGTCAACCAGCCGGCTCAACTCGCTAAGGTCCTCAAGGCACTTGAAGCTGTTCAGGCCGAGTTCAACGCGGCTCAGACGGATGGCAAGAAGGTTTCGCTGGCCGATCTGATCGTCCTCGCGGGGTGTGCGGCCCTCGAGAAGGCCGCGAAGCAAGCAGGCCAAGAGGTGAAGGTTTCCTTCACTCCGGGCCGTATGGATGCCTCCCAGGAGCAGACCGATGTCGCCTCCTTCGCCGTCCTGGAGCCTGCCTCTGATGGATTCCGCAACTATGTCAGGAAGGGTGCCGAGAGCTTCACCGCGGATCTCTTGATCGACCGGGCCAACCTCCTCACGCTCACCGCTCCCGAAATGACGGTTCTCATCGGTGGCCTGCGCGCCCTGAATGCAAACTACGATCACTCCGAACATGGTGTCTTTACCAAGCGACCCGAGTCCTTGACCAACGACTTCTTCGTCAATCTCCTCGATATGGGAACGAAGTGGACCAAGTCGGCGGCCATGCCATCCATCCTGGAGGGTCGTGACCGGAAGACCGGCGAGCTCAAGTGGACCGGAACCATTGCCGATCTGGTCTTCGGCTCGAACTCCCAACTCCGTGCCCTCGCCGAGGTCTATGCCTGCTCCGATTCTCAGGAACTCTTTGTGAAGGAGTTTGTGGCGGCTTGGACGAAGGTGATGGAGCTCGACCGCTTCGACCTCAAATAATTGAGGCGGCCGGGGTTTTTGTGCCGCGCGGTGTTGCTGTTCGCTTGCTGTAGTTCACTACAGCAGCGCTCGCGCGCCTAGCGCGGCATCAAAACTTCCGTCCCCTCGAAAAGCTGCAAACATTCAACACCTCTGCATCTCCGCGCCTCTGCGGGAGATCTGAAACGCTGCGGTATTAGTGATGATGGCCGCCGGGGCCATGAACGTGGCCGTGCTCGATTTCCTCCGCAGTTGCCTCTCGGACTTCGCGGATCGTGATGTCGAAGTGGAGGTTCAATCCGGCTAGGGGATGATTCCCATCCAAGGTCACTTTCTTCCCTTCGATCTTGGAAACAACTACGATCTGCTCGCCCTCATCATGGGAGGCCTCCAGCTGCATTCCCTCCTCAAGTTCATCTCCTCCCTCGATCTGATCGGCATCAACCACGGCGATCTTCTCAGGATCGATCATGCCGTAGCCTTCATCGGGTGTGACGCTGATCTTAAACGAATCACCCGCTTTTTTCCCCTCCATGGCCTTTTCGAGGCCACGCACGATCTGGCCTTCGCCCTGCAGGTAAGCAAGAGGGCCTCCGTCTTTTGAGGAGTCGATGATCTCCTTTTCATCGTCGGTGAGGGTATAGTCGAAGAGAACAACGGAGCCTTTGGTGATGGTCATGGGAATAAAAACTGGAGGTTTGGTGGTAGAAGAGAGACTGCGACGGCACACTAGGTGGCCCCATGGCAAAGGCCAGCGAAAAGGTATCTTGGCGTTTCCCTAAGGGGCGCCGTACCGTTCGACGACACGGCGAATCGCTTTGGTCTTTCCCGTTTCCGGATCGACCTCAACAAGTACTCCGCAGGCCATGATGGGTCCGCGTGCCACGGGGAACTTCGCTGGCATGGAAGTGAGGAACTGCCCTACCACAGCGTCACAATCACGACCCAGGATCGAGTTCTCCGGCCCGCACATTCCTGCATCACAAAGGAATCCGGTGCCGCCGGGGAAGATCCGCTCATCGGCAGTCTGCACATGGGTGTGGGTTCCGACGACCAGCGAGACTTTACCATCCAGGTGACGGCCCATGGCAATTTTCTCGCTGGTGGTCTCACCATGGACATCGACGATGATCACCTGTGTCTCTTGGCGCAGACGCTCGATTTCGGCTGAGGCGGCGAGGAAGGGATTCTCCAGAGGATTCTTCATGAAGGTCCGGCACTGCACATTCATGACGGCGATCGGCCCGTGGGCCGTGTCAAGAACGATGCTTCCTCCACCTGGCGTGCCGGCGGGATAGTTGATCGGTCGGAGCAGCCGGGGTTCGGTGGTCAGGAACGAGTAAATCTCTTTCTGGTCCCAGATGTGATCTCCGGTGGTGATGACGGCGACACCGCTCCTCATGAGGTCGATTGCCAGCTTCGGCGTGATGCCGCGACCAGCCGCCGCGTTCTCGCCATTGACGACGATGAAGTCAGCGTCACCGCGTTCCAAATAGAGCTCGGCGGTCCGACAGGCGGCCACGCGACCTGGTTCTCCGACCACATCGCCTAGGAAGAGGATTTTAATCACACTGCGGTTTTTATCGAAACAGGCACCCGGGACGATGTAAAAATGCATCTGCGTGAAGAAACTGTCCCATCCAGTAAGTCTGCTTTGCCTCCTGGTACGACTCCTGGTGTTTCCGCTTCTGTTGCTGGCAATGCCGGCCGGCAACGCTGCACTTCTCAGTCCCCTGGCCCCCCAGCCTGATTGGGGAACCCTCCAGCGTTATGCGGGCACGATCACGGCTGCTGATTTTGAGCGCCTCCTTCAGCAGGTCTATGTGCCTGATGGCTCGTGGCGACAATGGATCTCCCTCACTCCAACGCAGGCAACGATCACACCCCATCAGGGAGCGGCACCCATCATTCTGCCCTTGGCTCCCTCGGCGAGTGCCACCAAGACACCACCCCGCTTCTGGAAGGAACGCAGTCAGCGTTCGCCACAGTCTGGAAAGCCGCTTGAAGGACTCAGGATTGCGATCGATCCGGGTCATCTGGGAGGAAGCTTCGCCAAGATGGAGGCACGCTGGTTCCAGATCGGTCACTCGAGGCCGGTTGAGGAGGGAGAGATGACGCTGATCGTGGCCAAGCTACTCAAGCAACGGCTCGAGGCGATGGGTGCGGATGTCTGGCTTACAAGGACGAAAAACGGTGCCACCACGTCCCTGCGTCCGGGCAAGCTCAGGAACGCGGCAGCAGGTTCTCTGCAGGAAGAGGGGGTGCCACTTTCCTCGACCCGTCTGGAGTTCGAGGCAGAGCGGCTGTTTTATCGCGTCGGCGAGATCCGAAACAGAGCCCGCTTGGTGAATTCCGTGATCCGCCCCGATCTCGTCGTCTGCCTGCATTTCAATGCCGAGGAGTGGGGCAATCCCGCGCGACCGACCCTCACCGACAAGAACCATCTCCACCTTCTCCTCTCGGGGGATATGTCTGGCAATGAACTCCTGCATGAGGAT
>CAIPWR010000095.1 GCA_903868795.1 uncultured Spartobacteria bacterium
CGGAGTTCTTCCCAAACCGGTAGCTCTGGCTTAGCGCCAGCGCCCGAGCTGTTCGGCTCGGGCTGCCGCCACCTTGCCCTTCCGGGCATTTGCGAATAACTCCTTGAATATCCATATTCCGAGACCTACAAGACGCAGAGCTTTTGAGTTTGGACCGCAGGAAAGACTGGAGAAACATCGCCACGGATCTCGGCGATAGTAAGTAGAGTCTCCACCCTCTTTTTCAGCATCTCTGCGACTCTGCGCGAGATATATCAGTCTTGGAGTGGTGCAATCGCCGCCAAAACGGCGTCGGCGTCGGAAAAATCGTCGAAAAGGAAATCGGGATGGTGCGAGGAGAGTTCTTCGCGTGAGTATTTTCCCGTCGCCACGGCCACGGTGAAAGCACCAAAAGCCTTTCCACACTCGATGTCACGGGGCGTATCCCCGATCACATAGATCCGATCGGGAGTAAAGTCCTCGCCATGCTCTTCAAAAGCCCGGGAGGCCGCCACAGGGCCGAGTTGATTGCGTTCATGATGATCATCGGCAAATGCGCCGAAAGCGAAATAATGCCATACCCCGTAGTGAGTGAGCTTTAACTCTGCACCTGCCGCCAGATTTCCTGTCAGCAGGGCGAGAACCGCATCCGGTCGTTCCTTCAAGCAATCAAGCAAAGGGATGATTCCGGGGAGAAGGTTGCCCTGATGGCGATGGATCCTATCCGCAAGGATCGCCAGATAGGTGTCGTGGAGACCCATGATGGCTTCCCGGGTCGGTTCCTTTCCTGCTGCCAGAAGGACGCCACGGGCGAGGCCCGTGTCGGTATTGCCGGCGAAGTTAAGCCCCTCAAGAGGTGCCAGAGTCCCCAGAAACTCACCGACGGCCTCTCGATAGGAGGTCTCACCCGCACCACCCGAAGTGATGAGGGTGCCGTCGATGTCAAAGAGGTAGAGGCGCTTTTTGGGGGAGGGCGCGATTCCATCAACCGGCATGGCCGGTCTCCTCGGAAGTCACAGGGGCGTCACCTTCGTCCTCATCTTCGTCAGAATCGTCATCCTCGACATATTCCTCCTCGATCTTGGCAAACTTCCTCTTCCGCTTGGCGGCGGGGAGCGGGCTCATGGTCATCCCGACGGCGCGCCCCACGAGCTTCGGGGGCATATCGACCAGGGCCATGGTCTCGAGATCCTTCTTGATCTTCTCCATCATGGCCATGCCGAGATCCTTGTGGGCGTTCTCGCGGCCGCGGAACTGGAGAACGATCTTGAGCTTGTTTCCCTTCTCGAGGAACTCCTCGGCATGACGGAGTTTGGTTTCGTAATCATGGGCGCCAATCTTCACGCGGAACTTGATCTCCTTGACCTTGGTCGCGCTGTGCTTGCTCTCCTTCTCCTTCTTGGTGAGTTCGTACTTGAACTTGCCGAAATCAGCGATGCGGCAGACGGGAGGATTGGCAGTCGGTGCCACCTCGATCAGATCGAGGCCGTAGGACTTGGCGCGGCGTACGGCCTCGTCGGTGTTCAGGATGCCGAGTTGCTGGCCGGTGGAGCCGATGATGACTCGCACTTCGCGGGCGCGAATGCGGTCATTGATACGAATGAATGCTGGATTAATGGGACTTCAATATGCCCTCGTTTAGCGGGGGCACGGGGTTGTGGCGGCATGAGGATGCCGACGGTTTGCTGACTGCGGGAACAAAGAGACCAAAGTGATCAAGCGACAAAGAAAAGGTCACGCTCATACGGTGAGCGTGCGGTCGCGGATTTCGGATTCGAGACGTGGAATGAATGCATCTGCTGCGACGGCCCCTTCGTCGCCGCGTTGACGGCTGCGAATGGAGAGTTGGCCTGCGGCCTCCTCCTTGGGTCCGACAACGATCATGTAGGGAACCTTATCGAGCTGAGCAAGACGAATTTTGGAGCCGAGCTTTTCCGGAGAGAGGTCGGCGGTGGCGCGGATGCCTCTGGACGTCATTTCGGCGACCATTTTCTGCGCGTACTCGGCTACCTTTTCCGAAACCGGAAGGATGCGTGCCTGCTCGGGAGCAAGCCAGACGGGGAAGTCTCCCGCGAAGTGCTCGATCAGGACGCCGGTGAAGCGCTCCAGGGATCCGAAGGGTGCCCGGTGGATCATCACAGGAACATGCGGCTTGCCGTCGGCCCCGATATAGGAGAGGTCGAAGCGGACGGGAAGAACGTAGTCGACCTGGACGGTTCCGAGTTGCCACTCGCGTCCCAGGACATCCTTCACCACAAAATCGATCTTCGGGCCGTAGAAAGCCGCTTCACCTGGTTCTTCGGAGAATGGGACTCCGAGGGTGGCCGCCGCATCACGGCAGGCCTGCTCGGCGAGGTCCCATTGGGCTGGATTTCCGGTGAACTTGCTGCTGTCGGGATCGCGAAGTCCCACGCGGACGCGGTAATCCGACATGCCGAGCGTGGTGAGAACTTTCTTCACAAGGGCAAGGCACCCCTGGACCTCGGCCGCTACCTGCTCCTCGGTGCAGAAGAGGTGAGCATCATCCTGGGTGAAGCCGCGCACGCGGGTCATGCCGTTGAGTTCACCCGACTGCTCCCAGCGGTAGACGGTTCCGAACTCGGCGAGACGGACCGGAAGATCGCGGTAACTGTGAGGTTGAGAGGCGAAGATCTTGATGTGATGAGGGCAGTTCATCGGCTTCAGCATGAAGCCGTCAAGCAAACGGGTTGGATCCATCACGCGGTCCTTCGCTACGATTTCCTTGCCGGCCCGCTCGTTCAGGGAGGAAGCAAAGGATTCGGAGACAGCTTCCAAGCGTGCGGTCATCTCTGCACATCCGCATCCCTCCGAGGCGATCCGAGCGAGTTGATCCGGTTCGGGAATGGCTGGGAACTGGGACTCCTTGTAATAAGGGAAGTGACCCGAGGTCTTGTAGAGACCGATCTTGCCGATGTGAGGCGTGAAGACCTGGGAGTAACCCTGCTTGGCAAGTTCCCCGCTGATGAAGTTCTGCAACTCCTGACGGATGATGGCTCCCTTTGGAGTCCAGAGGATCAGACCCTGGCCGACCGCATCATCGATATGAAAGAGTCCCTGCTCCTTGCCGATCTTGCGGTGATCGCGCTTCTTGGCCTCTTCCAGCATGGCAAACCAGTTCTCCATCTCCTCGATGGAGGGGAAGGCTGTTCCATAGATGCGCTGGAGTTGAGGATTGTTTTCGTCACCTTGATAGAAAGCGCTCGCCACATGGGTGAGGCGGAAGGCTGCCACCTTGGAGGTGTCGGCGACATGCGGGCCGGCACAGAGATCGGTGAAGGCACCGTTACGGTAGAGGGTGATCTCCTCGCCAGCGGGAATACGGGTGATGATATCGAGCTTGAACTTGCTCGGTGAAGGACGGGAGGTCAGGCCTGCGAGTTCGCCCCGTTCTCCCATGGCAAGAGCCTCGTCACGGGTAATGACCTCACGCTGGAAGGGCTGCGCCTCGGTGATGATGGAGGCCATCTCTTTCTCAATTCGCTCGAAATCTTCGGGACTGATCCTGTGCGAGAGATCGACGTCGTAGTAGAAGCCGTTTTCAACCGGAGGTCCTGCCGCAAACTGAGCCTCGGGCCAGATCCGGAGGATCGCATTCGCCAGAATATGCGCGCAGGAATGGCGGATCGTTTCGAGTTCGGTCATGGAAGAAAGGTAATAAGGCTGAAGACTGAAGACTTTTAGGTCGGAGGCTGAAGGGGAATCAGCGACTCGGGGAGGAGGGAGGGGATGCCGCCCTTCACAGGGAATGCTGCGGCACCATCTTCACGGACAAGAAACCCATCGGCATCGTGGGAGGCCAGGGCACGGAACTCCTCTGGGGTCGCCAGATGCAACTGCTGTCCCGTGACGGGGCAACGAAGCAGTGAGGCAAGATCAGTCAGGACATCCGCCATGGATTAGTATTTTGCGACGGAGGGGTCGATCCGGTCAGCCCAAGCAAGGATGCCGCCCGCAACGTTGAAGAGCTTTGAGAAGCCGGCTCCCTGAAGTTCGCGAAGGGCGTTCGCGGAGCGGACGCCCGACTTGCACTGCAGATAGATCGTGTCGGCACTGTCGAGTTCGCTCATGCGGGAGTGAAGATCGCCAAGCGGGATGAGCTTGGCGCCGGGGATCCGGGCGATGTCCCACTCGAATTGCTCGCGGACATCGATCAGGGTGATTTTCTCCCCGCTCTGGAGTTTGGCCTGAAGCTCCTCGACAGTGATCTCCGGCACAGGGGCTTCCGCTTCCTCGGCGGCTGCCGCTTGGGGGATGCCGCAGAAGGTATCGTAGTCGATGAGTTCCGTAATGCTAGGATTCTCACCGCAGACGGGACACTTGGGATCGCGGCGGGGCTTGAACTCGCGGAAGCTCATCTTCAGCGCGTCGAAAGTCATCAGGCGACCAATCAGAGGATCGCCGATGCCTACGATCAGCTTGATCGCCTCGATGGCCTGCATGACACCGATGATGCCTGGGAGTACCCCGAGGACGCCTCCCTCGGCACAGCTTGGAACCATGCCTGGTGGCGGAGGTTCCGGATAGAGGCAGCGGTAGCAGGGACCGCCGAGATGAGGAGCGAACACGGTGCACTGACCGTCGAACCGGAAAATGGAGCCATAGATATTCGGCTTCTTCTGGAAGACGCAGATATCGTTGGAGAGATAGCGGGTCGGGAAATTATCCGTCCCGTCAATCACGATGTCATAAGGGGCGACGATTTCAGCCGCGTTCTCGGAAGTGAAGAAGCAGTCGTGAAGGTCGACCTGCACGTTGGGATTGATCTCCTTGATGGTGTCTCGTGCGCTGTTGATTTTCTTGCGGCCGACATCGCGCGTGCCGTGCAGGATCTGGCGTTGAAGGTTTGAGAAATCGACGGTGTCGAAATCAACGAGACCGATCCTTCCGATGCCGGCGGCGGCAAGGTAAAGAGCGATCGGGGAGCCGAGTCCGCCCGTTCCGATACAGAGAACGCTGGCCGCTTTGATCCGTTTCTGCCCCTCGAGGGTGACCTCGGGCATGATGAGATGGCGTGAATAGCGCGCGATCTCGTCGTTGCTCAGTTCGACGGCTGTGGAGCGCGCCGGATCAATGATGCTTTTGCTCATAAAAAGGGTCATAAAGGTAGCCCCTAAGGCCTCCCCTATCAAGGGAAAGAGGGTTCTTGAATCTCCTTAAGACACAGAAACATGGGGACCCGGAAACGATGGATTTCCGCAAGTTCAGGATGCTTTCCCCTCTTCCGACTCGAGAGACGCCACCTGCTGGACATCCTTGTCACCTCTGCCAGAGAGATTCACCACGATCAGTTGATCGGGATTCATGGTTGGGGCAACCTTGATCACCTCGGCGATGGCATGGGCGGTCTCAAGGGCAGGGATGATCCCTTCGATCGAGGCGAGTTTGTGGAAGGCGGCGAGAGCTTCGTCATCGGTGGCGTAGGAGTAGTCGACCCGTCCTGCGTCCTTAAGGAAGCTGTGTTCGGGTCCGATCGCCGCATAATCGAGACCTGCTGAGACGGAGTGGGTCAACTCGATCTGCCCATCGTCATCGGCAAGGAGCCATGTCTTGGTGCCTTGGAGAACACCCAGCTTTCCACCTTGGAAACGTGCGGCATGTTTCCCCCGGACGATGCCTCCACCTCCGGCTTCCACGCCGGTCATGCGAACACCCTTATCGTTGAGGAATGCATAAAAGAGACCGATGGCGTTGCTTCCGCCGCCGACGCATGCAACCAGGAGGTCTGGAAGTCGCTCCTCGCGCTGGAGGATTTGTTTGCGGGCCTCATCACCGATGATCCGATGGAAATCGCGTACGATCATCGGATAGGGATGGGCGCCGAGAGCTGAGCCCAGAATGTAGTGGGTGTCGCGGACATTGGTCACCCAGTCTCGCATCGCCTCGTTGATCGCTTCTTTGAGCGTGGCTTGACCGGCGGTGACTCCGATCACCTCGGCCCCTAGAAAGCGCATGCGGGCCACGTTCAGAGCCTGACGTTCCATGTCGACAGCGCCCATGTAAATGCGGCACTGGAAACCGAAGCGCGCCGCAGCCGTGGCCGTGGCGACGCCATGCTGGCCGGCTCCGGTCTCGGCGATGATCCGCTTCTTTCCCATACGCCGCGCCAGCAGGATCTGGCCGAGGGCGTTGTTAATCTTATGAGCGCCGGTGTGGAGGAGATCCTCACGCTTCAAGTAGATCTTGGCTCCGCCAAGTTCCTTCGTCAGTCGCTCGGCAAAATAAAGAGGAGTGGGACGGCCCACAAACTCCTGAAGCAGCGAGGCCAGTTCATTTCGGAATGCAGGATCTTTCTTCGCCGCTGCATAGTGTTGCTCGAGTTCGAGCAAGGCAGTCATCAGTGTCTCCGGAACAAAACGACCTCCGTAGGGGCCGAAGTGTCCGTATTGGTCGGGGTAACTTGTGAGATTCCCGGATGTGTGAGCTTCAAGTGACATCACGTATTAGTATGACTGGTATGGAGGATTGCGGCAATCGCCCTTCTGTGAGGTGAAGGAATTGGCAAGTTGGCCAACTCCTCTTGGGAAAATCCCTTGAGTCCTGCGGGGATCGCGCTTTTCACCGGATGAACCTTCATGGTGACCCGGTAGCGGGTGATCGGGTAGGTGATTTCGGCCAGTGCTCGACCCGATGGTTTGGCAGAGCCAAGATCGGGCAGAATCCAGAGGCCGCGCCATCGAGGCCCCAGCGACTGCTCCAGATAGAGGTGGTCGCCTCTCTGAAAACAAGCCCTGTGTTCCAGAAGTTTCGTGATGACGGCACGCGGGGATTTTTTTGGGAGTGTTTCGGGAGCAGGGGCGGCGCAGGTGTCCTTCAGGGGGCACTCCTTGCAGTCTGGCATGCCGGAGGTGCAAATCATCGCACCAAGATCCATGAGGGCTGATGCGAGGGATCGGCAGCCGGTCTTTGGGAAAAAGTTATCCGCAATGGCCTCCAGCGATGAACGTCCCGCTGCCGTATCGATGGGGGTGATCATGTTTCCCCAACGTGCGAGCACCCTAATGATGTTCGTGTCGAGGACCACGGCATGCTGATCATGGGCAAATGCCCTGATCGCCGCCGCCGTGTAGGCTCCAACCCCCGGCAACGCCAACAGATCTGATTCCTTCACCGGCACCTCCCCGAGATGGTGCTCCATGACGCTCCGTGCCGCCGCATGAAGTCTTCGCGCCCGGGAGTAGTAGCCGAGACCTTCCCAAGCCGCGAGGACCTCCTGCTCCTCAGCCACTGCGAGATCGCTGATGGCAGGGAATCGCTTCATCCAGGCATGGAAGCGTGGAGTCACCGTGGTGACGGTGGTCTGTTGAAGCATGAACTCCGAAACGAGGACTGCGTAGGGATCCGAGCGCTTGCGCCAAGGGAGTTCATGGCGACCATGCGATTCATGCCATTGCAGAAGTGTTTTCCTCGCCCTCGAGGCTCGTGAAATTTGGTCGCTGGTTGAATGGCTCTTCTTCTTGTCCACCTTTGCCTCGTAGGGCACCTTCGTGAAAACAGCAAGCCGTCCTCTCGATTCATCCGCAATGCCTCCACTTCACTCCCAGACCTATCCGTTGACGTCGGAGCAGGCGGAAAAATTGCGCACTCTCCTGCGCGAGCGCGGATTTACCTTTCAGGAGAAGCCTTACACTCTTTATGCGGCTACCAAGGAAAAGCTCAATATCGCCGTCTATGAGAAGGGGCCGAAGGCGTTGCTTCAGGGACGCGGCCTGGAGGATTTCATCACCTTCGTGATGGAGCCCGAGATTCTCGGAGAGGCCCGTCTCGGCTACGAGGAGTTTCATGATCCGGAGCAATTTGCTCCTCACTTTGGAATCGATGAGAGCGGAAAAGGCGACCTGTTCGGACCCCTGGTCATTGCCGGGGTCTATGTTGATGGTGATCTTGCGCGGCAACTGCGTGATGCCGGTATCCGTGACAGCAAGGGGATCGGAACGGATAAGAAGATCCGTGAACTGGCGCAGGTGATCAGGGATTCAGACGCACCTTCGGAAATCATTGTGATCGGTCCTGAAAAGTACAACCAGCTCTATACCAAGATCGGGAATCTGAACCGGCTGCTGGCCTGGGGGCATGCCCGGATCATCGAGAATCTTTGCATCCGGGTGCCCTCGTGTCCGCGTGCGCTCTCCGACAAGTTTGCCGATGCCCGAGTACTGCAAAAAGCACTGCTCGAAAATGGACGCAAGATCCAACTCGATCAACGTACCAAGGCTGAGAGCGACTACGCCGTGGCCGCAGCCTCGATCCTGGCGCGTGAGGGATTCATCGACTGGCTCGACAAGAATGGTGACGAGTTGGGAATCCCGCTGGCCAAAGGAGTCTCGGCCAAGGTGAAGAGTGCCGCCTCTGATGTGATCAGGGTGTATGGTCCGGGGATGCTGGCGAAGGTCGCAAAGATGCACTTCAAGACGGCGTCCGAGATTCTCTCAACATTCAAAGAAGTATGAACACAACAATTCACGATGTCGCCGTTATCGGCGCGGGTATCAGTGGTCTCTCTGCAGCTGGAAGAATCCGTCAGGCTGGATCGGACGTTGTAATCGTCGAAAAAAGCCGTGGCCTCGGAGGGCGTGCCTCCACGCGGAGGATGAATCTCGCGGAAGGAATCGAGGTCCCTGTCGATCATGGGGCTCAATTCTTCACAGCACGGGATCTCAGGTTCCAGGATCAGGTCTCACGCTGGCAGGAACAGGGGATCTGCTTCCCCTGGTCGGAAGGATTCATGACCTGGAAGGATGGGGCGCTCCACGATCCTGATGCGCAATGGAAGGATACTCGTTATGCCTGCCGCGGCGGGATGAGCCAGTTGGGGAGGGCGCTCGGAGCGGGACACAATGTGATCCGGGAATTCACTGTCGACTCAGTCACGCTAGATGAGGGGATCTGGCATCTGCATGCCGACCCTGCACACTCCTCCTCTCCAGTGCGCGCCAGAGCGCTCTTGGTCTCTGCTCCCCTTCCCCAAGCCATGAAATTGGTCGGCTCCCAGCTCTCGACTGACCAGCAGGATTTTGTGGCCAGGATCACCTGCGGCCCCTGCATTGCCGTGATGGCCCGCTATCCTGATGACTCGGAGACCCCGCATTGGCATGGAATCCAAGTCAGGGAACCAGACTCTCCAATCTCCTGGATGGCTTGGGATTCCTCGAAAAGGAAGAAAGATGCTCCGGGCGCTTTTGCCGTGATTCATGCATCACCTGCTTACAGCTCACTCTGGCTTCAGGCTTCCAAGGAGGAGCTCAAGAGTGCGGGCGAAGAGTTACTCAAGGAGGCGGCCTTGATCGGTGGCGAGTGGATGAATTCGCCTCTGGACCTCATCGTGCACCGCTGGCGTTATGCTCATCCGGAAGGGCCCAGTGCACCCGGAGGCTTCCTGAAGGCTCCTTGCCGCGAGCCACTCTATCTTATGGGGGATGGTCTCAATGGGGGGCGCATCGAGGGGGCTTGGCTCTCAGGGCTCTTTGCCGCCGAGGATTTCCTTGTCAAATTAGTGTGAGAGTCAGTCTCCTCGTATTCTTGAGAAGCTTGTAAGCCTATCGGGGATCCGAAAAGCGCTTTCGTAGGGACCAAGCATCACGAAGGGCCCTAAATCCATCCCGCGGTAACCAGACCCGGGAGCCGCCAACATCGGCCCAAGTCACGGGCACTTCCTCCATTCTGCAGCCAAGTTTCATCGCAATATTGAGGATCTCGACATCGAAGGCGAATCCATCGAGCTCGGATTGCGCGAAGATCGCCTTTGCGGCATCATGCCGGAAGAGCTTGCACCCGCACTGAGTATCCGCGAAGCGGGTCAGTCCACCGAGGCGCAAGGCTGTGTTGAAGGCCTTCCCGGAGAGGCGTCTCATCAGGGGTTGGGCGATCACGATTTTACTCTCAGGCAGTCGCCTGCTTCCCAGGATGCCATCGAGTTCGGCTCGTGATTCCATGATGCGCACAAGATCTTCCAGGCATTCCACCGGGACGCTCAGGTCGGCATCGGTAAAGAGAATGATCGATCCCCGTGCCGCCGTGATGCCAAGCCTGACCGCCATGCCTTTGCCTTCTCCTGAGTGCTGGATGATCGGGCGGATATCGGGATTCTCAAGGGCCGCCCTCTCCACGATGTCCGTGGTGGCGTCATATCCCTGGACCACTGGGATCACCTCGGTCTTCCTGCGCGATTTGAGATTCCAATCCCGGATCAGGTCCAGGGTCTTGGGGAGACGTCGCTCCTCGTTCCTTGCCGGAATGATAATGGAGAGGGCTGGGCGTTCTTGATTCATTCCTCGGGTCACGATTACTTGGTCTGAATGCAGATTCGCCGAAGTGATTACAGCGTCAAGCCACTCCTTGCTCTCGCAGGCTGGGGAGTGCTTCTTGAGGTCGCCATTATTCTTCTGGCTGCTCTCCTGAGGCTCTGGGCTCTTGACCTGAAACCGGCTCATTTCGACGAGGGAATCAATGGCTGGTTCGTTGATCAGATGAGAAGTGCAGGCTTTTACCACTATGATCCGGAGAACTATCACGGTCCCCTTTATTTCTACGTCCTGTTTTGCTCCCTGACGCTTTTGGGAAGAAATCTCTGGGCGCTCCGTCTCCCGGCTCTGCTTTCGAGTATCGCCTCGGTCTGGATTGCATTCCGTTTCGGACGTTTTTTTGGAACTACTGCTGCCCGCTTGGGGGCTCTGGCTCTGGCGCTCTCACCTGCGGCTGTCTTCTACGGGCGCTATGCGATTCACGAGTCGATGTTTGTTCTCGCGCTGATGATCACGGCCTATGGGGTCCTTGGACTCTGGAGGAGTGGAAGCAAGCGCGATCTCATGAATGCGGCTTTGGGGGTGACGATGCTACTGCTCCTGAAGGAGACGGCGGTGATTCATCTGGCCTGCTTTTTGGTCGCAGCAGGTTGTTTGGCGGCGTGGCAGTATCTTGTGCCTTCACGCCCCGCTGAGAGGCTTGCTCTCCGGCACTGGAATGGTCGTGATCTGCTCCTCTGTGGAGGGATCTCCATTCTGGCGCTACTCTTTTTCTATTCGGGCACGTTCATGAATTGGCACGGAGCCATTGATTTTTTCAGGGCCTATCTGAAGTGGTTCCAGACCGGAACCGGCGCCGGGGGGCACGTGAAAGCGGATTATCAGATCGGGAACTTCAGCTTTCTCAACTGGTACTGGCTGGCCTTGATGGGGCGCTACGAGTGGCCGTCCCTGCTGGGATTGATCTATGCGGTTCGCTTGGCCTGGCCCTCTCCCGCTCAGCAGCGCTATCTGGCGATCTATGGTTTGGGAGTGCTGATCGCCTACTCGATTGTTCCCTATAAGACCCCCTGGTGCATCATTTCGATCCTTTGGCCCTTTGCCCTACTCTTTGGTTGTGCCGTTGAGGAACTATGGCAGCAAACCCGATTCCGCCCGGTTGTCGGTTTGGTTGCCGGCTTGCTTCTCACCGTGTCGCTTCTTGTAACGCTGAGGTTGAACTTTCGTCATTTCACCGATCCCTCCGAACCCTATGTCTATGTGCAGACCATGCCGGAAATTTCGGTGCTGACCGAGCCGGTTCTTGGCCTTGCTGCGCAGGATTCCCGTAACCATGCCATGAGCGGTCAGATCGCGCTCGAGAGCTACTACCCTCTACCATGGATCTTTGGCGACTTCACCCGGATTGGCTATTATGGCAAGGAGGAGATGCCGACGGTTCTTGACGGGGATTTCATCGTGGCGCTCACGGCTGAGCAGAAGGTCATTGAATCACGGCTTCGGGACACCTATTTAAGGAGGCGCTTTCATCTCCGTGATTCCATGGAGGAGTGTACGGTCTGGTTTCGCGAATCGCTTTTTGGTCCTTGGTTCTCGGGTGCAGGCCATGGGAAGCCAGAGCGCTTTCAACCAGAGCCTGCCAAGTCGCCAACCAAGGATCCGGAGGGCAACTCCTCGCCTGCTCCTACGTCAAAGCCGTGAGGATGCCAGTTGCAATTCTCAGTGGCGTGGCGTCGGCTGTGATCGCGGCCCTGCCACTCGCCTGGTTGTTCGGAGGTCTTTACGGTCCTGTGGCATGGAGCGCGCTACTCATGGGTTGCCTTGTGATGGTCATTGTTTTTCGGAGCGTGCCACCCTCACCGAGTCGCACTCCTACGTTTTGGGATTGGGTTATGATCGCAGTGTTTGCCGCTGCTTCGGCCCGCGCTTTCTTTTGGTTAATCTACGCAGATGGGGACTCTTGGAAGGTGCTTTCGCCCAATAATCTCGGCGATCTCTCTCTTCATCTGACCTTCATTCATCATTTGGCGACCACTACCCATTGGTGGCCGCAGAGCCCGATCCTTGTTGGGGATCCTCTCCGTTACCCACTCGGGGCCGATCTGTTCGATGCGCTGTTGCTTCAAGCGGGAGTGTCACCCGAGACCGGTTTGCTCTGGTGCGGGATTCTAGGTGCATCGATTGCCGGGTATTCCCTCTGGCGCTGGGGAGGAGCTATGGGACTCGCCGCACTGATCTTCAATGGAGGATGTGCCGGGTACCTTTTTCTTAAACTTGGATGGGGCGCACAGCCAGATGCCTCCACGGAATGGAAGAATCTCTTCCTGACTCTCTTCGTGACCCAAAGAGGGTTCCTTTTCGCCCTGCCGTCAGGATTGCTCCTGCTCGCCGCATGGAGGGAGGAGACATTTGGGAAGGGGGGCAAAGTCATTTTACCGCTTCCTGTTCAAGCAGTGCTTCTGGGGGCAATTCCGCTTTTTAGCATTCATGCGGCTCTCTTTCTGGGAGTTGCCATGACGGGACTCGCCTTTTTTGCTCCGGCCTCTCGCCAACGAATGGCTCGTCTGGCGCTTCTCACGTGGCCTGTCATGGCATTCTTTGGATGGCTTGTCACCAGCGGGGCTGGTGGTCCCTCGGCGGTTCATTCCTTAGGATGGGCCATCGGATGGATGGGGGATGGAACCGTGGGATTCTGGTTGTGGAATTTCGGAATGAGCCTGCCGCTCTGCCTCTTGCTGACTCTTGTGCTGGTGAAAAGAGAAGGAGATGAGGAGGCGAGAGCTTTTGTATGGTCCGCGACATTTGTTTTCCTGCTCTGCATGTTCATCCGGTTTGCCCCGTGGCCTTGGGACAACATGAAGCTGATGCTTTGGTCGTGGATTGTTGTCGCTCCCTACCTCTGGAGCGTGCTGCTACGTTCCAGACCTCTCTGGATAACGCTTTCCGTACTGGTTCTTTTGTTCGGATCAGGTGCGGCGACTCTCCTCGCGGGTTTGGATGGGCGCCATGGCTGCGAACTCATCAAAAGAAGCGTTATGGATCAGGCAACGTGGCTCCTTCGTGATGTGAGTCCGGACGCAGTGATCGCCGTCGCCCCTGAATTCAATCATCCGGTGCTGATGCTCGGACATCCGGTTGTCTGCGGCTATGAGGGGCATCTCTGGAGCCATGGGTTGGATTACAAGGGGCGTTTGGCCGCCCTGAACAGCATCATGATGGGGGAGGCCGGTTGGCGTGAGAAAGCACGCAACCTCGGAGTCTCGTATCTTTACTGGAGTGATCTGGAAGCAAAGCGCTGGCCCGATTCAAAGCTGCCTTGGGCTGGGGAAGCGACCCCGTCGCTGCACCGATTAGAGTGAAAAGATCAGAGGATCCTGGCCATAAACCCGATTGCATTTTGAAGGTGCTGTTTGATAATTAGAACAAATGAAGATCACCTCCCTATTCTCGTTGATTCCTGCCGTTGCCCTGCTCAGTGCTTGCACCACCGAAGTCGGCCCCAATGGCCAACCCCGTCAAGTCATGACTCCGACGGGAGCCGCCGTCGTTCAGGGATTGTCTGCCGCCGCCATCGGTGCAGGAACCGGTGCCCTCATGCGTGGCGTGAACCCCGTCGCTGCCGGAGCCATCTCCGCAGGAGCGGGCAGTATCGGCTCACAGGCGATCAATGCTTTCATTCCCAAATCCAGCGGTTCCCAGTCCGGTCAGCAACAGACCAATCAGCAGCTCTTTGTCCGCTCGGGTGACAGCTTTGTTCCTGCCAAGATCAGCTACATTCAGCAGCCTGATGGCAGCTATGCCCCTTCCTATCCGAGGGGTAAGCAGCTCTTCCGCCAGCTCCAGAATGGCTCCTTCGCTCCGGTTAACTAGGGAAGCGCTGATTAAATCGCATTGAGGCCGTTGAGGGAAGAATGGGCCGCGGGCAAGGCGGCTTGGCACGAGCATCCCCGCAGTGGGCTGTAAGTGCCAAGCCAACACAGCCCCCGGCCTGTTATTTCCGCAACCCTATGGGCTGAAGCCAGTTGTCGATTTTTGTGGCGTTACTCGCTCGGGCGAGACCGCTGCGGGTATCGCCCAGCGCTCGCGCCTTCAAAAATCAGCAACTGCACTTCAGCGGCCATCATGGGATTTAATCAGCGCTTCCCTAAGGATTTTTTAACGCTGTCTCCGGGAGTTTGATTCCAAGCAACCGGAGGCTGTTCAGCACCACAAGAAGGGTGCTCCCCTCATGGGCTGCGACTCCGAGGGTGAGAGGCACCGGGTAGATGAAAGCTGCGCAGACCATCACAAGGACGGTGCCGAGGGCGACGAAGATATTCTGAGTGATGATACCCTTCGCCTGAACGCTGAGAAGGCGGGCGAGGAGAAAGTTCTCGAGGCGGTCATTCATCAGAACCACTTCGGCCTGCTCGAGGGCGGCGTCGGAGCCGCGGGCGCCCATGGCCACGCCGACATCAGCCGCAGCAATGCAGGGGGCGTCATTGACTCCATCACCGATCATTGCGACGCGGACTTTGCCTCCCTCCTTCAGATGCTCAATCGCCTCCACTTTCTTGTCGGGTGAAAGTTCGCATAGGATCTCCCTGATGCCAACCTTCGCTCCGATTAACTCGGCAGCATCCCGGTGATCCCCTGTCAGCATCACGGTACGGATTCCCTGTTCATGAAGGGCCGTTAGAGTGAGAAGGGATTCTGGTCTGATCTCATCGGTAAAAACCATTCTCCCCAAGAGGGTCTCTCCGGCTACCCAGACGACGGCACCGGCAGTTTTACCTGCTGGTGGCAGTTCTCTATTGGCAAAGCGGTCAAGAGCTAGGACAAGTTTGCGGCTCCCCATGACAAAAGTCTCACCACCGATCTGGGCACGTACGCCCTTGCCAAGGATCGTCTCGAAGTTGGCGGCCTCCATGGCGGGGGTGCCCCATGTGGCCGCGATTTTGCGTATGGCTCGTGAGAGCGGATGCTCGGAAAGCCGCGCCAGAGAATGGGCAACCTGACGGAAGTGATCTTCATTTCCCTCAAAGAGATCGACCTCGGCAAGTGTCAGGTTTCCTGAGGTCAGGGTTCCTGTCTTGTCGAGGGCGACGACGCCGACATTGGCTAGGGTTTCGATGGCGGCCCCGCCACGGTAAAGGATGCCGCGGCGAGCCCCGCTAGCGATGGCGGAGAGGATCGCCGAGGGAACGGAGAGGACGAGGGCGCAGGGAGAGGCGACCACCAGCAGGGTCATCGTGCGGTAGAAGGCACTGGCTGTGTCGTCGCGGGACTCGAAGGGGGAAAGTCCAAGGATCAACCACCAGACAAAAAACATGATGGTGCAGAGGGAGAGGATGACCCAGGTATAGCCGGTGCCGAACTTGTCGGTGAAGCGCTGGGAGGGGGCCTTGAGGTTCTGGGCATTCTGGATAAGGCGGATGATCTTTTGCAGGGAGCTTTCGCTTGCAGGGCGGAGCACGCGGCCTTCGAGGACTCCCCAGAGATTGATGGTTCCGGAGAGGGCTGTGTCGCCGGGACGCTTTGCCACGGGGATTGCTTCGCCGGTCATGTTCGATTCATCACAGGCGCTCTCGCCCTTGATCACCTCGATATCGGCGGGAATTTGTTTCCCGGTGGTGACAAGAACGATCATTCCCGGGAGGAGTTGCCCGACAGGAAGCTGTTCCTCAAGGCCTTCCTTCAGAACCCGTGCCGTCTTTGGTGCACCTCGGAAAAGGGCGTCGATCGCCTTCTTGGTGCGGCCCATGGCGAAGTGCTCCATGGCGCCGGATGCCGAGAAGAGAAACAGGAGAAGCGCGCCTTCGCGCCAAGCCCCGATGATTCCTGCGCCTACCGCCACGGCGAGCATGAGAAAGTGGACGTCGAGTTGTCCCTTCCTAAGGCGTTCCCAGGCATCTCCCGCCGCATCCCATCCGCCGCAAACATAAGCCAGCATGTAAAAAACTGTGGCCGCGCCGCGCAGTTGAAAGAGCAGTTCCAAGGCAAGTCCCAGAGTACCGAAGAAAAGGCATCCCGCTGCCAGGATCGCCATGAAACGCCATTCCTCGTGATCTTCCGGACTTCCGAACACGTCATGCTCGCGTGGGGCGTATTTGGGGAGGCAGGAGGAGCAGAAGCTTCCTAGTCTGGTGAATAGGGAGGTGCGCTTCGAAACGGATGACATGACACGCACGCTACAAGTGTCAGCGTGATAAAACAGGAGAATCTTCTTTCCTAGGATCGTGCGTCAGTTTCCCATGAACTGATGGATCGACTTGTCTCTCCCAATGAACTTCCGGCTCTTGGTGCGGAATATGCTGCCAATGCAAAAAAGCTCGTCCTCACCAACGGATGCTTCGATCTCCTGCATACGGGACATGTCCGTTATCTGGAAGAGGCTCGCAGGTGCGGGGACGCATTGATTGTTGCGGTGAATTCGGATGCTTCGGTGCGCGAACTCAAAGGACCCGAGCGTCCCTTGAATAACGAACTCGATCGGGCCGAGGTACTCGCGGCGCTTCGCTGTGTCGATCATGTGACGATCTTCACCGGCAAACGGGTGACCGACGTGATCCGTCTTCTGAGGCCGTCTATTTATGCCAAGGGAGGTGACTATACGCTCGAGACACTTGATTCCGGAGAGCGTGCCGCTCTCGAAGAGGTGGGTGCGGAAATCAGTCTCCTGCAACTGGTGCCCGGACGTTCCACGACGGGAATCCTGGAAAGGATGAAGCAGTCTTCCTGAGAAGACGATGACTCCCGATTAATACTGCGGCGGCCCGATGAGACGGATCGCCGGATCGATCCAGCGCTGATCAGGGAAAATCAACGGAGCATTGGTGGAGATCACCGTGGCACTGTTCAGGACAAACTCGGGATAGAAGCTGTCGCTGGCTGGCTCGTAGACTTTTTCTCCGGAGAAGTATCCGTTGAGGCGGTATTCGTAGTTATTGTCCGATCCGATTTTCCTCTGGTCGCGATCAGGGGCCAGTTTCTTCTGCTCGTTGAACATGACGAGTTGAGATTGCTTCCAGGGTTCCCCTGGCTTTTTGACCCATCCCCACATCTTGTAGTCGACTTTGTAGAAGCGACGGCCGATGAAATAGTTCCCGGGAGTCTCCTTGGCAATGGAGGCCGTGATGGTGGCTCGGTCTTGTGCGGACTGGTAGATGATCGGTGTCTCACAACCCGAGAGCACGAGCAAAAGAAGGCAAAGCGCAATCTGATGACCCGCCCGTACCATGATGGAAGTGAGGTCGACTCTTGCTGTCACCTCAGACCTTAGACGGAAACACGCATCGGCATGAGCACGTAGAGGAAGCGCTGTGCCGAATTGATCTTGATGACACCCGGGCTCATCTCGTCGATCAGCTCAAGGGCGATGGTGTCGTCCGAGAGATTGCGAAGCGGATCAATGACGAACTCGGGATTGAAGGCGATCGAGAGATCGCGCCCCTTGTAGGCGACGGCAAGAGACTCTTTGGCTTCTCCAACCTCAGGGGTGTTGGAGGTGATATCGAGATTGTTTTTGGTGAAGTTGAGGCGAACGGAGCCGCTCTTGTCACTGCTGAGGAGGGCCACACGGCGAACCGACTGGAGCAAGGTTTCGCGCTCGAGGGAGACGCGTTCCTTGGCCTCACCTGGAATCACCTGACGGTAGTTTGGATAGGTTCCGTCGACGAGTTTGGTTGCCAGCACTGTAGTCCCGAGATCAAAGGCGACGAGGTTGTCCCCGATATGGAGGCGGACATCCTTGTCATCGACAAGCAAGCGCTGGAGTTCTCCGATTGCCTTGGTAGGAACGATGAAGTCACGCTCGTGACCGGCGGGATACTTGATTTCGCCAAGCTCCGCATCGCAGAGCGCAAGGCGCCGGCCATCGGTGGCGACAAGAGTCAGGCGGCCATCGCGGAAAGAAAAGAGGATGCCGTTGAGAACATAGCGGGTTTCGTCGAGGGAGATGGCGTAGGAGGTCTTCTTGAGGCCCTCCTTGAGATCACCCTGTTTCATGGAGAAGCCGCGTGATTCCTCCAGTGATGGGAAAGCTGGGTATTCCTCCTTGGAGAGACCAAAGACCTTGAAGAAGCTCGCTCCGCTGCGGATGGAGGTAATGTTGCGGGAATCAGTTTCGAGCTCGATCTCCTCAGCCGGCAGTTCCCGGATGATTGAGAGCAGACGCTTGGCAGGGAGTGTGGTCGACCCAGCCTTCTCAATGGAGGCAGGGGTCTCTGTACGGACACTGACATCCAGATCCGTAGCCGTGAGCTGAAGACCGGTCTCGGTCGTTTCGAGCAACACGTTGGAGAGAACGGGCAACGTAACCTTGTTGGAGACGATGTTCTGAATGCGCTGGAGTCCGTCGAGAAGGGCTTGCTTGGTGACCGTTAGTTTCATGGATAAAGTGATGGGTGATGGGCCACTAAGGGCAAACTATGTGCATAGTTTCCTAAGGGGGCGCCTGTCAAAGCGATTCTCTGAAGAAGAGAGCGAATAATACCCGGAGACCACTACCGCTGGAGCTGCTGGTCCAGGAGACGTACCAGATGTCGGGTCTTGGAGTCTTTCTCCATCTGGGCCTTTACGAGCTTGCAGGCGTGAATAACAGTGCCGTGATCCTTGCCTCCAAAGGCGCCTCCGATCTCCACTAATGTGGAGGGGGTCATTTCTCTGGCCAGGTACATGGCGACCTGACGTGGGTAGGCGATGGAGGCCGTCCGCTTCTTGCTGGTCATGTCGGCCAGGCGGATATCGAAGTGTTCCGCGACCTTCTTCTGAATCTGGTCAATCGTCACTGCCTTGCGGGCCTGCTCTTGAAGAACATCGCGTAGGAGGTGCTCCAGGGCGTCGGTGGTGAGTGATTGACCGCTGAGTGATTTGTAAGCGGCGACGCGCATCAGCGCACCCTCGAGACGGCGGATGTCGCTACGGATCTTGTCTGCAAGGAATTCCAGGACCCAATGCTCGATCTCAATGTGCATCCGGGAAGCCTTGCCCTGAAGAATCGCAATGCGGGTCTCCATGTCAGGTGGCTGGATCTCGGCCGTCATTCCCCACTCGAAACGGGAGACAAGGCGCTGCTCCAAGTTGGCGATCTCGCTGGCCGGCCTGTCGCTGGAGAGAATGATCTGCTTATGGCCGTCGTGAAGCGCGCCGAAGGTGTGGAAAAACTCCTCCTGAGAGCGCTCTTTTCCGGCAAAGAACTGGATATCATCGATCATCAGGATGTCGGCCTGACGATAGCGCTTGCGGAAGGCCACCAGAGCATTGTTCTGGATCGCGTCGATGAACTCGTTGGTGAACTGCTCACTGCGAAGGTAAACGACGCGGGCATTCTTTTTCACGGAGAGAATGTGGTGACCGATCGACTGGAGAAGATGGGTTTTTCCGAGACCGCTCCCACCATAGATGAAGAGTGGATTATAGGTTCGGGCAGGTGCGTTGGCAACGGCCTGCGAGGCAGCGTGTGCGAACTGATTGTTCGCCCCGACGATGAAGCTGCCGAAGGTGTAGGAGGGATTCATGCCTGCAGCCGCGGGTGCATTGGATGAAAGACGCTGAGTAGTTACCGCAGAGGAGGGCTCGGTAACCGCGGGGGCTTCCTTTTCGTGGGTTGGTTCCGATATGACATGCCCGGACTCCTGGGCGCATTCCAGTCGGAGTTCCCTTGGGCCGCCATGCACTTCCTCCAGCGCGGAGGAGAGGAGACTGGAGTAATTACTCTCGATGAAAAACTGATGGATGGGATTAGGGACTCCGAGTGTCACGGAATCCGCCGATGACGCGATGACCGAGACATTGCTGAACCAACGGTCGAAGCTGTCAGCGCTCACCCGACTACGGATGACGTTGGAAAGACTCTCCCAGAGCTTGGCGAGGGGAGGCATCGTCGGATGGAGTGATTGCTCCGAGGTGTTGGCTAAAGGGTCGTTCAAGGTAAGGGAAAGATTTTGGGGGATGAGCAGATTAGCAAGCTACCCTTCCCCCCCCTCAAGCAGAAATCCTCCCCATGGACCTTTTTATTTTTTTAAGCTGCCGGAAAAACCTTGACCCGAGATGGAGGTCAACTGGTCTGTTTTATTTTCGCGGCAACGAACGAAAGGGGATGGCTATCGCAAGGGTCGCCGTACAACCAATCAGGACATACCAAGGCCAAGCAACCTCCGGCCACCATGTCGGCATCCAGCGTCCGAAGTCGATGATTCCCGGGAGATGGACTTTTCCCACAAAAAACACGGCGGCAATGCCACCGAGCATGGCGGCGACATTCGCCCTGTCGTTGCCCCTGGTGCCGGAAAGCATTCCAAGCAGGAAGATTCCTAGGAGCGACCCGTAGGTGTAACCGAGGATTCCAATCGCGATCGGGATGATGGTCAGCCGAGGGTCATGGAGTACTGAGTAGGCTGCCATGGTTCCGATCAGCACCATCAGCAATCCGAAGACCAGGGTGGCGATTCGGGCAGCGCGTACCGAGGTGCGGTCGTCGGCTTTGGGATTGAGGTAGGGAAGGTAGAAATCGGCGGTGAAACTGGTGGCGAGCGCGTTGAGTGCCGCTGAGGTGGATCCCATCATGGTGGCAAAGACCCCCGCAATGATGAGCCCCCGGAGGCCGGTTGGAAGATTCCCCACGATAAAATCTGCAAAAATCTCATTATCAGGAATATGCGGAGCCCCACCTCCCGGTCCTGTATAGTAGAGGGCCAGCAGGATGCCGACTCCTAGGAAGGCGAGGGCAATGGGAATATCCGCTAACCCACTCACAATCAGCGAAAGGCGTGAACGTCTGATATCGGGGGCGGTCAGCAGGCGCTGGACCATATCCTGGTCAGTGCCGTGCGTGGCCATCGTGAAAAAGGTGGAGCCAATGACGGCCGCAAAAATCGTGTAGGGTTCCTCCAGCATCCCGGTCAGCGCCTTCCCAAAGGGTAGTGAACTATCCCAGCCAAGTTGGATCCAGCGAAGATGATCCCAGCCACCGATGAGATGCCCCGTTGCTTCGACCCCTCCGAGTTGATGAAGCAGGAACCAGAGAACAAAAACAACGGAGCCCAGCATCAGGGTTGCCTGGATCAGGTCGGTCCAGATCACGGCCTTGATGCCGCCAGCCATCGTGTAGGCGGTGGTGACGAGCGTCACAAAGAGGATACCCCAGAAGTAGGTGGCGAGTGTCACCGGAAGATCCGGGAAGAGGTGGCGCTGCAACACGACCAGAATCACCCCTCCGAGGTACAGACGCACCCCGATTCCAAGCACGCGGGTGAAGAGGAAAATGCCGCTGGCCATGTTCTTGGTCCAGGGGCCGAAGCGAACCATTAGGAACTCATAGATACTCTCGACACCATACTTGTAATAGGGGCCGATGAAGGTGAAGGCGATCACCACACGGGCGATGACGGTACCAATCGCCAGCTGCCCGTAGAAAAAGGCGCGTGTCTTGTATCCCTCGGCCGGGGTGCCTAAGAAGGTGGCGGCGCTCGTCTCTGCCGCAACAATGGATGCCAGAACGGCCCACCAAGGGATCGAGCGTCCTCCGAGGGCGAACTCCTTCAGCGTGGCGTTTCCACGGCCCGCACGAAGTCCGATCCCAATGATCACACCGAAGTAGATCAGGATAACGACCGCGTCGATCAGAAGAGAGGGCGAGACCTGAGGCATTCCGCCGATAGCAACGGCCAGATCCGCGGGTGGGAGATATGAGGGGATCACCAGTCAGGGCCCCCTGCAATCAGGCGCCTTTTGGGCGAAGCTGCTTCAGCAGGATCTTGGAGTTTCTACCGCTTCCCTCATACCGAAGGCGTCTTTCCTCAGGCATGATGGAGGGGTCGGACTCGCTGTACCCACCCTTCTGCTGAAGGTAATTCACGGCACGCGTGGAGAGGGCATAGATCCGATCGATTCCCTTTTCCTTCGCAAGGTTTTCGGCAAAGGCCATCAGCTTCCTGCCGAAGCCTTTGTTCTCATGAGACTTGCTGACATAAAGACAGGCCATCTCCGCGAGGGAGTTCACCTTGTCGACATGAAGTGCCACGCAGGCGATCGGTGTCCGGTCGATTTCCAGAATCCAGTAATCCTCGATCCTCGAAAGAATATCCGCCCGGGTTCTCCGTGCGATCTCCTCATCCTCGACCGACTGCCGGATGAGCGACATGACGGCCCGGACATCCTTTTTGAAGATACGCCGGATCTGCTGATACTCGTTGGAGTAGATCATGGTACCCGAGCCTTCATGACTGAAGATCTCCGTCAATAACGCCTCGTTGATCCTGCCGTCGAGCAGGTGAGCCCGCGGGACACCGCCACGGCAGGCGCGCGAGGCGCATTCGATTTTAGAAATAAGTCCCGAGGGGCCGTTCGTGGCCCGCAGTTTCTTGATCATTTCCTCCGACTCATCGATGGAAAGTTGCCGCGGCAAGGGATTGGTTCCTCCCACCACCTCGTCCGCTCCAAGGAAAATGATTTTTGCGGCATGGAGTGCTTCCGCCACTTCCAGAGCGATGCCGTCGGAGTTGACCCGGTAGGTCCTGCCTTCGCCATCAAAGCCCAGGGGGGGGATAACCGGAATGATCCCCTCCTTGAGGAGGAGTTCGAGGGCGTGATTATCGACCCTCTCCACCCGTCCGGTGAAGAGCTGGTCCGTGCCTCCGAGAATGCCGGCTGGGTGAGCAATGATGGCATTTGCATAAGCGGTCCGGAGGTCAACAGCCGAAAGTCCCTCCATGATCCCATTGGTCAGCCTGATAGCCGCATCGATCGCGATCTCCAGGGTGGAGTCACTGGTGATACCGGTACCATCGCTATTAGTGACAGGGATACCGCGTTTTTTTGCGAGTTCTTCGATCTGGTGACTTGCCCCATGGACCAGGACAACCCTGACGCTCAGCGAGCGCAGTACGGCGAGGTCGAGCAGGATGTTCGGGAAGTTCTCCGAAGCCACAACGGCTCCATCGACCGCAATCACGAAGATCCTCTCCCGGAAGCGGGGTACATACTGGAGGATTTCTCTAAGATCGGAAACGTTCACGGAAGAGTGAATGGTGAGGTTTCACCTCCCGATGGTGCAATCAATTTATGATGCCGCCCGAGGTTTCGGGCTGGAGAGGCGTTTCCAGTTCTCTCTCCAGGGCAACTGCCACACTCTCCGGTTCGGCAAGCGGAGCCAGAGCGCCGAGAGCCGTCACCTCGACGATGGAAAACCGTGTCACAAGCGGGCGCAGGTCATTGATCGCCGCCGAGGAGTCCTTGTCCGATCGATTGGCCAGGAGCACCGAGACAGGAGAGGCTAGGTTGCGAAGACCCGTACGCAGGCTGCGCCAGTAGGTTTTTGACGATTGGGCCAAGAAGGCATGCTCGGCCCCATACTGTTGGGCGGTTGACGTGATGACGCTGACCGACTCCTCGAACCCTGGCCCTTCCGCGACGAAGCCGGAGCGAAGCAACCAAGCTCTTAGGAAGGAATCAGTGGAGAGTTGGTAGCGGTAGACAAGTCGAGCCATTCTCGGGAACCAGCCGAGACGATGCCATCCACGCGAGGGATTTGCCTTCCCCAGAGCCACATCCGGCATCCAGAGGACGAGTTTTACGGTTTTCTCGGGATGACGCGCCGCAAAAAGCAGGGCGATATTGGCGCTCAACCCGGAGGCGACAATCACAGCAGGCTGTCCCGGGGCGCAGGCATCCAGAAACTCAGCGATCGAACGCACCTGTTCCTCGGCAGTAGGCGATGGGGAGGGGCGCTGCGATTCCCCGAATCCGATCATATCAGGAACGAGTACCCTCCATTTCTCTGCGAAGCGTGGATAGATCTTCGACCACTCAAAGGAGGAGGCGCCGGGGAAGACGCCATGCAGGAAGAGAAGAGGCTGCCCCGGAAACTGACTGTCGGCGGTATGGTAAACGATCTCACCGGCCGACGTGTCGGCCACGCGGGTTGCAAAGACCGCCGGCGAGATGGCATCGGGGATGATGCTGCGCAGGGTATTGCGCCAGCCATACCTCACGGCCAGTGCCACGGCACCGAGGAGGCCTGCTCCCAATCCTACACCAAGAGCCTTCCGACGGCTTGGTTGGTTTCGGGATTCCTCGCTCATGACGGGCTTCTTATTTCCCGGGTTCGGGGACGAAGCGGACAATACCGCTGCCTTTGGTGACCTGACCGATGATTTTACCCCCTAGGGTCTTGGCGATCTTGGAGCCCTCCTTGCCTGGAACAACAAGCACCATGCCAATACCCATATTGAAGACCTGGTACATTTCGAGCGGGTCGACATTGCCGCCGCGTCCGATGATTCCGAAGATCGCGGGTACCTTCCAGGAGCGTGGATCGATCACCGCGTCGCAGTCCTTGGGAAGGATGCGAGGCAGATTGTCGATCAGCCCGCCGCCGGTGATGTGTGCCGCGGCATGGAGAGGTTTGCCCTTCATCTTGTGAATCTTATCGAAGGCCGGCAGGTAGCTGCGGTGAATCTTGAGGAGTTCTGCTCCGACGGTTGTGCCGAGTCCGGCGGGGCGGTCGCTGAGTTTTAGTCCCAGAAGGTCAAAGAGAACCTTGCGGGCGAGTGAGTAGCCGTTGGTGTGAAGACCATTGGAGGGGAGTCCGACGAGGGCATCACCGACTTTCACCCTGCTGCCGTCGAGAAGATCCTTCCGGTCGACGATGCCGGTGATGGAGCCGGCGAGGTCGTACTCGCCTTCGCTGTAGAGACCCGGCATCTGCGCGGTCTCCCCGCCGATCAAGGCGCACCCAGACTCTTTGCAGGCGCGGGAGAGACCGGTGATGATTTCCTTGAGTACGCGCGGATCGAGTTTCGCGGCGGCAATGTAATCGAGGAAGAAAAGGGGACGTGCGCCCGTCACGGCGATGTCGTTGAGACAGTGGTTCACGAGATCAGCTCCGATCGTGTCGTGCTTGTCGGTGGTGAAGGCGATTTTGAGTTTAGTACCGACTCCATCCACACTGGAGACCAGAACGGGATCCTTGATGCCGCGCTTCTTGAAATCAGGTCTGAAGAGGCCGCCGAAGCCCCCGATGCCGCCCAGTACCTCGGCCCCGTGGGTGGGACGGACGAGAGCACCGATGCCTGACTTGACGCGGTTGCCAAGCGCCACATCGACTCCTGCGCGAGCGTAAGAACTCTTTGAGGGGTTCACGGTTTTTGCTTTGGAGGCAGGTTTTACGGACTGCTTCTTGGAGGTTTTTGGAGCTTTGGAGACTTTTTTCTTCATGGTCATGTCAGAGGTCTTGGAAGAGTTATTGGAGGGTGTTGGTCAATCAGGATCGGGCCGTGATCAGTGATGGCTGGGCGCTCTGGTCAGGAAGGAGTTGGGCACTCCCTTTGCGTCGTTCCATGACCAGCTTGTCGAAGGCCGCATCGAAGGGCACAGGGTATTCCCCGGTGAAGCAAGCCATGCAGAAGGAGTTTTTCTCCAGGCCGGTTGCTCTGACCATGCCGTCGACGTCCAGGTAGCCGATGCTGTCAGCTCCCAGATAATCGCAGATCTCCTGATGGGTATGCTGATTGGCGATGAGCTTCTCCGGATCGGGAAAGTCGATGCCGTAGTAGCAGGCGTGGCGGTGTGGGGGGCAGCTGATGCGAAGGTGGACCTCCTTGGCGCCGGCCTCGCGGAGATTCACCACACGGGCTTTCGCCGTGGTGCCGCGGACGACCGAATCATCCACGACGACGACGCGCTTCCCTCTCACGGCATCCCCGATGAGGTTGAGTTTCACACGGACGTTGAAATCCCTGATCAACTGCGTCGGTTGAATGAAGGTGCGGCCGATATAGTGATTGCGGACGAAGGCGGGGTCATACGGAATCCCCAGCTCCTCTGCAAAACCAAGCGCTGCGTAGATGCCTGAATCCGGCACCGGAATTACGACATCGGCCTCGACAGGGTGAAGGCGGGCCAGTTCCCGACCCATGTTCACACGGGCCTTGCTGACTGTCACACCGCGCAGGCGGCTGTCCGGGCGGGCGAAGTAGACATACTCGAAGATGCAGAAGGCTTCTTTTGCCGGAACGAAGGGAAACTCGGAGCGGAGACCCTGATCATTGATCACCACCACTTCCCCCGGTTCAAGATCGCGAACGAATGTTGCCCCGATCAGGTCGAAGGCACAAGTTTCCGAGGAGAGCACCCAGGCATCGTCGAGCTTTCCAAGCGAGAGAGGGCGAAGGCCATTGGGATCACGAACACCGATGATCTCGTTCTCTCCCATGACGACAATCGAAAAAGCCCCCTCGAGGCGGCGTAGGGAACCGATGGGTCCTCCCATCGTGTCATCAGGCTGCGCCAGGAGATGCAGCACGATTTCGCTGTCGACCGTTGTCTGGAAGATGGAACCACGGGTCTCCAGTTCATCGCGAAGAGCGGATGCATTGACCAGATTTCCGTTGTGGGCCACCGCGATCTGCCCGCGGGCCGTGTCGACGCCGAGAGGCTGAGAATTCAGAAGAGTACTCGAGCCGGTGGTGGAATAACGGACATGGCCGATGGCCCGCGTGCCTTTGAGTGAATCGAGGTTCTCCGGCGCAAAGACCTGAGAAACAAGGCCCATGCCTTTGTGGAGGCAAAAGACTTTCCCGTCGCCGTTGCTTGAGGCGATGCCTGCGCTCTCCTGCCCACGATGCTGAAGTGCAAAGAGTCCATAGTATGTCAGCAAGGCGGCATCCTTGTGACCGAAGACGGCGAAGACGCCGCATTCATGTTTGGGGCGATGGGACTCGGTCGAAGGATGAGTGGTCGGGATGTTCAACAGGATGGGTCGGTCAGGTGGAGGACTGGAAGAAACAAACTTTTCATCTTTTGCCCTGATCATCAAACATGATTTGGAAAATGAATCGCCGGAAATTCCATGGCTGAGATAAATCCATTGACCTGAATCGGGTTTTGCCGTTCGCTCTCGCCCTCTCCGATGGCTTTCCGTACGTCCGCGACTTCTTCGCTTCCCTGCCTTCCCATTGTTTTTTCAGCCGATGCGGCTGTTGCCGGAGGTCCGATGATCCGCCGTCATGACTCACCCTGGAGGCGTTTCTCCTGGTCGCTGCCTTCGATTTTATCGATTGCCCCCACGTCCCAGAGTGGTGATGTGATCCGGTTGGCCAGACGTGAGGAGGGGGAGGAAGTCCTCCAGACGATTCTCCTTTCGCTCTCGATGGATTCCGCATGGAACGATTCCTTTGTCAAGGCGGAGCATTATCTGACCGCTGCGGTTAGCGGGCTTTTTAACGAGCAGGAACCCTTCTGCCTCGTCATTCAGAAGGGAAACAGACTCATTGCC
Source organism: uncultured Spartobacteria bacterium (assembly GCA_903868795.1). GTDB lineage: Bacteria > Verrucomicrobiota > Verrucomicrobiia > Chthoniobacterales > UBA6821 > UBA6821. Next base: position 27,493 of record CAIPWR010000095.1, read on the forward strand.
GCATCGCTTCTGGATCCCGATCCCGAGTCAGTGCAGCAGCTTGTCAGTGGTCCCATGGTCACGATGGAGTACCGGAACAGGGGCATCGGCTCCCGTCTCCTCCACGCATCACTCGTAGCGCTTCAGGAGCGCGGCCTCGCGACTGCGAGCGGGATCACTCGGGAAAGGACCGTGGCCGCCCGTCATGTCTATGCGAAGTTTGGCTCAGCCTCCGAATCCTTCAGCTTTCCCACCCTCTTGGAGGGGCGTGAAGCAAAGGCTTGAAACCCCCGGCCCGGTAGGGCACTCTCTTCAACTCAGTTTTTACCACTGCCTTGTGGTGTAACGGTAGCACAGCAGATTCTGGATCTGCTTGTCATGGTTCGAATCCATGCGAGGCAGCCACTTCATTTAGGGAATGGGAAATAGGTGATTGGGAATAGGGGGTTGATACCCACCCAACTCTTAATCCCAGATTTTGCGATAGCGTGCTGGCAACAGATTTGGGTGCTTCACCTAGATGGTGACCTCAGAGATCGTTAAAATTGTTACAATGTTAAAAGGGTTAAAAAGGACTGAATCCAATCATCCTGAATCGGGAATGCCTCCTCTTATGCCATTCATCTGGCGTCCACCTTCGGTCGATGCTCCGATGCACCCTCATCTCCACGTTGTAACGCTTCAACTTTTCTAACGATTTTAACTCCTCGGGATTCCGACTGGATGGTTGCTAATGCAAATTTTGGGTTAATTGTTGGTTTTGATGGCCCAAGATCCTTTGACGAATTCCCATCTTTAAAGGCCGAACAGCCTTCAGCCTGTTTACTTCTTTCTGACCGGCTTTGAGTAGCTTAGCACCTTGGCAGGGGGGATGTTCCGGTGCACGGTCCTGCTCTTGTGATGATCGTCGAAATGATCGAGGGCCACCTTGCGGAAGCGCTGGCTTCCCGTCATGTACCAGCAGATCGGGTAGGTGAATGTGCGGAACGTCCCTTCCTCATGCAGAGCCTCGCGCGTGGCGGTAAGAATCAGTTCCTGAACGTGGTGGGGCATGCTTGCGAAGGGCAAACCGGAGAGAATCAATCGTGCTTTCCCTAGACCTTTCCCTTCAAGAAGAGACTGGATCTCCACAGCGGAGCCATGATGGAAATGACGGCCTGGAAAACGTCGGGTCAGATGTCCGTGGAAATGAGAGTCCAGTTCGATGCCCAGGTACTCGGCCCCTTCGGGTAGGCGTTCCAGCAGTAGTTCTGTGAAGGCCCCTGTTCCCGGGCCATACTCGACCACGACATCCCCTGGCTGAAATTCGATGCCATGGAGCATCGCTTCGGCGAGATCACGGGAACTCGGGAAGACTGCCCCAATATTCGTTGGTGCGGAGGCGAACCTCGTGATGAAGGCGATCGCTTCGGCCAGGTTTTCGGACACCTTCTTCGACTCTTTGCGCGACTGAGCGCCGAAAGGGTGGCCTTTTTTGGAATGCTTACTCATGCGTTGGCGGTGGGAAGAGATGCATAGTATCATGCGTATCCGTGCTTGCACGCCTTTCCATGTCCGTGCTTCATACCCCCATGCGCTTCCCTCCTGCGCCGACGTTGATTTTCGCGTCGGCGGTCATTCTGCTGATGACTGGCTGTGCTTCGTTGGTGCCATCGCCGTCGCCCGGTGTTGCTCTTTACGACCCAGTTCCGAAGTCGATCGAGACAGGGAAGGCCTCTTATTATGGAGGGCGATGGATCGGCAGGCTGACGGCCAACGGGGAGCGCTATCATTCCGGGGATTGCACGGCCGCTCATAAGCGTCTGCCGTTCAATACGATGGTTCGGGTCACTAATCTCAGAAATAACAAGAGCGTTATCGTCAGGATCAATAATCGTGGACCTTACGCCAAGGGACGCATTCTCGACCTAAGCATTGTGGCTGCCAAGAAGATCGAAATGATCGGCGACGGAATCGTTCCGGTACGGGCAGAGGTTCTGAAGAAGATCCCAGTCCTTACGAAGCCGAACCGGCAGCTGTCGGAGGTTCAATAGGCCAAGCTTAGGGAAGCGCTGATTAAATCGCATAAAGGCCGTTGCGGGAAGAATGGGCCGCGGGCAAGCCAACACAGCCCTCGGCCCGTTATCTCCGCAACCCTATGGGCTGAAGCCAGTTGTCGATTTTCGTGGCGTTGCTCGCTAGGGCGAGACCGCTGCGGGTATCGCCCAGCACTCGCGCCTTCAAAAATCAGCAACTGATCTTCAGCGGCCATCATGGGATTTAATCAGCGCTTCCTTAGGAAAATCTTTTCATCGAATGTTCGTAGGAAAAACAGGATCAGATTGACTTTTTCTTAAACATATCATCGTATGCGCATCAGATGATAAGAAAAACAACTTGCTTGGCGCTTATGCTGCTCGCTTTATGCCCGGCTATGAAGGCAGAGCAAGACACCAAGGTGCTTCCCTTATCGTCCCTCATTCCCTCCGCTGCGTTACCGGTCGTGACTGTGGTGGGGGATAATCCCGTCCTGGGGATGGATGCGAGTACGATTCCCAACCCGGGTGGCTACAATCCACTCTGGGACAATGCCGCCACACGGACCGTGACCCCGGATCTGCAGAATCCTGTCTCTGTTCAAACCGTGCCACAGCAGGTGCTGAAGGATCAGCAGACCATCTATCTGGATGACGCGCTTCAGAATGTCAGCGGCGTGACCCCCCAAAACAGCAGCTACGGCACGGGGGATAGTTTTGCAATCAGGGGATTCAATATGAACAACCTCGTGTTCGAGGATGGACTGCGCAGTGACTACTTTGCCGCGGGATTCCAGCGCTCCATGCAAAATGTGCAGAGTGTCACGGTCGTCAAGGGACCCGCCTCCGTCCTCTATGGACAGGCTGAGCCGGGCGGCTTGGTCGACATCGAAACGAAGAAGCCTCTCTCGACGAATTACTTCGCTCTCGATCAGCAGATCGGCTCCTTCAGCTTTTACCGCACCACCCTAGATGCCACGGGGCCGCTGAATGCCGACAAGACCCTGCTTTACCGATTGAATGTGGATGAGGAAAATTCCTACTCCTACCGCGCCTTCATCAAATCGCAGCGCCTCTTCCTCTTCCCGACGATCCAGTGGAAGCCGAACAAGGAGAACCAAGTCACCCTGGAGGTCACCTATGCGAATCTCAATCAGGTTCAGGACAACGGAATTCCATTCAAGACCAACGGCGTTCCGGCCTCCGTACCGATGGGGAATAATTATGCAATGCCCGGAGCCAATGAAAACCCCACTCAGGATCTGACGGTCAAGCTCTCGGCCACCCATCATTTCACCGATGATTGGATGATCCATGCCGCCTATAAGACGGAGTTCATGAGTTCCCCGATTTCCAAATCCCAGTTTTATGCAGGGGACGTGGACCAGAGCGGTAACCTGCCGCTCTATGTCTCCTCCACCCCGCTCTACAACCTCTGGACGCAGGAGTACCTGGTCGATCTGACGGGGAAGTTCCAAACATGGTTCCTCAAGCACACGCTGCTGGGGGGATTTGATTTCTACCATCAGAACTTCCATTACACCTACGAGCAGGCGGATAACCCCTTCATCTCGCAGAATATCTTTCAGCCAAATTGGAGCCAGCCATTACCCCCGATCGACCCCAGCAAGACAGGAAATACCTACCAACAGCTCAATGACTGCGGCGCTTATTTTCAGGATCAGGTGGAGCTTCCGTGGCATCTTCACCTCCTTGCGGGCTTTCGCTACGACAATGTGTCTGTCTCCAACACCGGCTACTCCAAGTACGGAACCTCCTCCGTTCACGAGGTCCCTCCGTTAACACCTCGTTTCGGTGTTCTCTGGCAACCGGTCAAGCCGGTGAGCTTTTACGGAAGCTATACGGAAAATTACGGCACCACGGCCTTGGGTGCTGTCACGGCCAATGGACAGCCCCTGCCCCCCGAAGGAGCCAAGCAATGGGAGGCCGGCATCAAGACCGAGTTTCTCGACAAGAAACTCACGACCACCGTGGCCCTTTATCAGCTCACGCAAAACAACATTCCCACTACCGATCCTTCGAATCCCGGTTTTCAGGAGGCCGTCGGACAGGCCCAAAGCAAGGGGTTGGAGCTGGAGACGGCCGGTGAAATTGTGCCGGGCTGGAGGGTCATCGGGGGCTACTCCTACATCAACTGCGTCACCACCTTGGATAATAATTCCCCCAGTCTACAGGGGCTCAGGTTCCCCGGTGTTCCCTACAACAGTGGCAGTCTCTGGAGCACCTACGAGATTCAAGGAGGCCCTTTGAAGCGGTTCAAATTCGGGGCCGGAGTCGTGGGGCGTAGCGAGGAACAGGCCTATGCCTATCCTTCCTCTGGAACATCTTATGAAGTGGACCGCATCCCGGCTTTTGCCGTCGTTAATGCCATGGCCAGCTATCCTTGGAACCTCGGGAAGACCAAGTGGACTGCTCAGATCAATATCAACAATATGTTCAATACCGCTTACTTCTCCAGTGTGAATCCAAGCCAGGCGATGCCAGCTGCTCCCTCCAACTTCATGGCCTCGCTCAAGATGGAGTTCTGAAATCCATTGATTCTTTCCTAGTGTCGTCGCTGTCCATATCTTCCCAATTCTTACCTATTCTTCCCTATGACTACTCTCTCAGTTTTATGAAATCAGCAATCCCCAGTCATGTTTCCAGAACAGTCGTTCCAGCCATCATTCTCTTGCTTGCCGGTACCTTCTTCCGGGTGCTCCGTGTCGATCTGGCGCCGCAGACGTTGCCTAATTTCTCCCCTTTAATGGCGGCGGCATTATGCGGCGCAGTCTTCATTCCGGGTTGGCTAGGCCTGGTGGTGCCCGTGGCGGCCCTTCTGATTTCAGATTCGCTGCTGAATCTCCACTATGGAGTCCCTGTCATCTCATCCCAACTCCTCTGGACACTCCCTGCTTACCTGATTGCCGTCGGGCTTGGCTGGATGACCCGTGAGCGCCGCGGTGCATTGCTGCCTGTTCTTGCCGGCACCCTGCTCTCCTCGGTTGCCTTTTACCTGATTACCAATACGGGTAGTTGGCTAGGGCTTGCTGCCTATCCGCAGAACTTCGCCGGATGGATCCAGGCACTGACCGTCGGTCTACCCGGTTATCCCCCCACCTGGACCTTCTTTCGGAACAGTCTCGTGAGCGATCTTCTCTTTGCAGCTCTCTTCGTTGTCATGGAGCGGTTCCTTGCCGTTGATTCAGCAAAGACACCCGTCAGCGCCTGATGTCACCGCCGCGCAAGCCAGCGGAGCGCGGGGCCGATTCTCTGCTGCCAAGAGCGGATCTCTTGGGCCCCTCCGGGCACTCGACGGATCTCAAACTCAACCCCGTCTTTCCAGCCTTTGGTACGGAGGATTGCTCCGAGATCTCGATGATACGGCTCATAGCACTCGTCGAGGCCGATCGTTCCATAGTCGAAGAAGATGCGACTGCCCGTAGGGAGGGACTTCCTCTCTTCGAGATCGAGAAGCATTGGAGAGTGGGGAGGAGGTGCTCCCTCCACTCCCTCGAACGAGGTCGAAAGACAGCACGCGGCACCGAAAAGTTCTGGATGATCGAGCAGTGCGCGAAAAGAGGTCATAGCGGCATGACCCGTTCCTCCGATCCAACGAGCCGCAGGAGAGTCCAGCACTCGGAAGTGACCAGAAAGTACGGTGGTGATTGTAATCGGATCAATAGGATCGGATTGAGTTGCCACAGCTTTGACTTCCGCCACGATCATCTCAGGCAGCACACCTTCTTCGTTCAGTTCAGCGATCGCCTCCTCGGCCTTCAGTCCCGGGGTCAGCATCACCAGAATGGGAAATTTCCGGACTGGAGTCCGGCTGTAAGTCCTCGGCAGGAACACAGTGACCTCTTTTCCTCCAACTGTGATTGTTTCAGTGGCTTCCAGCATTGCCCATCCGTACCATTCCCCAACGCCTTATCCAACCCGTAAAGCAGCTCCACTCATGATCTCCATGCTTCCCAACCACGAATCGGATTCCCTCCTGAGGGAGCTTTTCTCCCGCCGCATCGCCCTGCTCGACGGAGCGATGGGAACCATGATCCAGCGTCATCCGCTGACGGAGGAGGACTTCCGAGGCGAGCGCTTCAAGGATCACGGGCATGACCTCAAGGGGAACAACGACATCCTCTCGATTACGCGTCCTGATGTGATCAAGGGGATCCATCGTGCCTACTTCGAGGGGGGGAGCGATATCGTCGAGACGAATACCTTCAGCACTACGACCGTCTCTCAGGCCGACTACGCCTTGGAGGATGCGGTTCGTGAGATCAATCTTGCCGGTGCCAAGGTGGCCCGTGAAGCGGCCGATGAATTCATGGCGGCGAATCCGGGACGCAAGGTCTTCGTCGCCGGATCGGTAGGGCCGACCAATCGTACCGCCTCGATGTCGCCGGATGTGAATAATCCCGGCTACCGCGCCGTGACCTTTGATGGGTTGGTGATTTCTTATGCCGAGCAGATTGAGGCATTGCTCGACGGTGGAGTCGATCTCCTCCTGCTTGAGACGGTCTTTGACACCCTGAATCTCAAGGCCGCGATCTTTGCCTGCGAGGAGGTCTTTGAGAGGCGCGGAATGCGCTGGCCGATCATTCTCTCGGTCACAATCACCGATGCCTCGGGTCGTACTCTCTCCGGTCAGACCGTGGAAGCCTTTTGGAATTCTGTCCGACACTCCAAGCCCCTCGCCGTCGGTATCAACTGCGCGCTTGGTGCTGCCGAGATGCGTCCCTATATCGAGGAGCTCTCGCGCATCGCCGACTGCTACATCAGCTGTTACCCGAATGCCGGCTTGCCGAATGCTTTCGGCGGCTACGATCAGTCGGCCTTCGAGATGGCGGCGCTGGTGGCTGACTTTGCCTCCGAGGGGTGGATCAATGTGGTTGGTGGTTGCTGCGGTTCCACACCCGAGCATATCGCGGCGATCGCAGAGGCGGTCCGTCCTCATCCTCCACGCAAGCCCTCGACTCCTTCCCCGGCAACCCGTCTGAGCGGACTTGAGGCTCTGACGATCGAGAAGGGAAGTTCATTTATGATGGTCGGTGAGCGGACGAATGTCACCGGATCACCCCGCTTCTCGAAGCTCATTATCGCGGGTGATTACGAGACAGCCCTCTCCGTGGCCCGACAGCAGGTCGAGAGCGGTGCCAATATCCTCGATGTGAATGTCGACGAGGGGATGCTCGACAGCGAGGCTGTGATGGAGACCTTCCTGAACCTGCTCGCCGCCGATCCCGAGATCAGCCGCGTGCCGATCATGATCGACAGCTCGAAGTGGTCGGTCCTCGAGAAGGGGGTGAAGTGCCTTCAGGGTAAATGCGTCCTCAACTCCATCAGCCTCAAGGATGGCGAGGAGACCTTCCTCAAGCGTGCCCGTCTTGCCCAGCGCTACGGCGCCGCGGTGATCGTTATGGCCTTCGACGAGGAGGGGCAGGCTGCAACCAAGGATGATAAGGTTCGCATCTGCACCCGCGCGTACCGACTGCTGGTTGACAAGATCGGTTTCGATCCCGAGGACATCATCTTCGATCCGAATATCCTGACGGTCGCTACCGGCATCGAGGAGCACAATAACTACGCGGTCGATTTCATCGAAGCGGTCCGTGAGATCAAGGCAACCCTCCCCGGAGCTAAAACCAGTGGCGGTCTGAGCAATATCTCCTTCTCCTTCCGGGGCAACAATCCCGTGCGGGAGGCGATGCACTCTGCCTTCCTTTTTCATGCGATCCAAGCCGGCCTCGACATGGCGATCGTGAATGCAGGGATGCTGGAGGTTTACGAGGAGATCAATCCGGAACTCCTCACGATGGTCGAGGATGTGCTCCTGAACCGTCGTCCCGATGCCACGGAGCGTCTGGTCGATTTTGCCGAAGGACTGAAAGCCGCCGGCAGCGATGTCAAAGAGCAGAAGACCGAGCAGGCCTGGCGTTTAGGCACCGTCGAGGAGCGTCTCCAGCACGCCCTGATCAAGGGAATCGTGGATTACATCGATGAGGATACCGAGGAGGCCCGTGAGAAACTCGGCCGTCCTCTGCTGGTCATCGAGGGGCCCCTCATGGACGGGATGCGTGTCGTCGGCGATCTCTTCGGCGCTGGCAAGATGTTCCTTCCCCAGGTGGTGAAAAGCGCGCGCGTGATGAAGAAGGCGGTCGCCTACCTGACTCCCTTTATGGAGGCCGAGAAGGCGGCAGCAGCCGATACCTCTTCTGCATCAAAGATCCTCATGGCCACGGTGAAGGGGGATGTTCACGACATCGGTAAGAACATCGTCGGCGTCGTCCTGGCCTGCAACGGCTACGAAGTCGTCGACCTCGGTGTCATGGTTCCGTGCGACAAGATCCTCGCCGCTGCCAAGGAGCAGAAGGTCGACATCATCGGCCTCAGCGGACTCATCACCCCATCACTTGACGAGATGGTCCATGTCGCCCGCGAGATGAAGCGTGCGAATTTCGATATTCCCCTCCTGATCGGTGGAGCAACCACGAGCCCCGCCCACACCGCGGTGAAGATCGCCGGGGAGTATGGCCATCCCGTGATCCATGTGCTCGATGCCTCCCGTGTCGTGGGAGTCGCCGCGGAACTCCTCTCCGAGGATCGCAAGGAGGCCTACCATCTCCAGGTCGAGGCGAATCACAAGCGACTCCGCGAGGAGCATGCCGGCAAGCGAGCCAAGGGGGATCTCCTTCCCCTTGAGGTCGCCCGAGAAAACATCACCCCGATCGATTGGAGTACAGCTGATCTCGCCATTCCTGAGAAGACGGGTGTGCTAACCTTCGACGAGATCCCGCTGGCTGAGCTGGTGGAGTATTTCGACTGGTCACCCTTCTTTGCAGCCTGGGAAATGCGCGGTCGCTACCCCGGCCTGCTGTCGGATCCCGAGATCGGGGCTCAGGCCACCGAGCTTCATAAAGATGCGCTGAAGGTGCTTGAGACCATTGTGGCTGAGAAGCGCTTCCGAGTACGTGGAGTCTGCGGCTTTTGGCCCGCTAATCGCGTCGGTGACGATGTCGAGCTCTACGCCGATGCTGAGCGCTCCTCGGTGATCGGGAAGTTCCACATGCTGCGTCAGCAGAACAAGAAACCTGCCAGCCAGCCGAACTATTCCCTGGCTGATTTCATTGCTCCGCGTGATTCCGGCAGGATCGACACCATCGGAGGATTTGCCGTCACGGCAGGCCCTGAAGTCGGCGAGTATGCCGAGTCGTTTGAGAAGCAGCACGACGACTACACCGCCCTCCTCGTGAAGGCGTTGGGTGATCGCTTTGCCGAGGCCGCCGCCGAGTGGCTCCACAAGCAGGCCCGTGACCTCTGGGGCTTCGGCCGCACGGAGAACCTCACCAAGGAGGAATTCATCCGGGAGAAGTACCGCGGGATCCGTCCCGCCGCAGGCTACCCAGCCGGGCCTGACCACACCGAGAAGTGGGAACTGTTTCGCCTGCTCGATGCCACAAAGCACACCGGAATCACCCTGACCGAGAGCCTCGCAATGAATCCCGCCAGCTCCGTTTCCGGCCTCTACTTTGCCGCTCCCGAGTCCCGCTACTTCGCGGTCGGCAAACTCGGCCGCGACCAGATCGAGGATTATGCGAAGCGCAAGGGGATGCCCGTGGCCGAGGTGGAAAAGTGGTTGGGTCCTTACCTGCAATATGATCCGGATGCGGAGCTTGTCGGGGTTTGTATGCCTGGCGTCCTCAACTCCTAGGAGAGGCTCGCGATATTAAATGGCACTTTGCTCCCACAAAGCGGTGCCACCCTACGGGTTCCGCTGCGTGGGTTCGACCGCGTGACTCTCGAGTCACTTGGTTCCAGCATATGCGGGATCGGTCTGCCTGCTTCCTCTTGCATTCTTTCCCCGTGTTGACGCCATGTGTTGTCGGGGGTAAGAGTGTGGGATGAATCCCGCGTTCGACGATCTTCTCACCCGTAACCGAGAGTCGCTGAGGGAATTGTGCCATGCCCAGCGGGTGCAGGAGTTGGAGATCTTCGGTTCAGCGACCACAGCCGATTTCAATCCCGAGAGGAGCGATCTAGATTTTCTCGTGGAGTTTCAGGATCCCGATCGTCCCGGAATCGCCGACCGCTTCCTTTGCCTTGCTGAAGGACTTGAGCGGATTTTTCAGCGCAATGTGGATCTTGTGACCCGGAGGTCACTGAAGAACCCTTTCTTCATCGGGGCGGTCAACCGCTCCAAACAGCTCGTCTATGCAGGATGAGGCACTCAAGCTCCTGACGGATATCCGTGAGGCATTGGAGGAGCTCGACGGCTTCACTGCTGGGATTGATCTTCCAGCCTATGAAGCAGATTCGATGCGGAGGGCGGCGGTAGAGCGCAAGTTCGAGATCATTGGCGAGGCCTGCAATCGGCTTTCTCTCCGAGATGAAGAAGTCTTCGAGAAAATTACCCATGCCCCGCAAATCATTGGATTCCGTAATCGGTTGATACACGGATACGACGCCGTGGATCATGCGATCGTCTGGGATGTCGTGAAGCACAAACTACCCCTGCTCAAGACAGAGGTGGATTCCTTGCTTGGATAATACAAGTTGGTAAAGGGAATACATCCTGTCTCATTCCTCTGCGTTCTCCGCGCCCTTGTCCTCAGGCTCTCCCCGCATTTGCCGGATCGGGCTGCCTTTGGCATGACTACCTCCCCCTCCCGGCAGGAGGTTTGCGCGAGGCATTTCAGTTTTTCCCCTTTCTGAACTGGCTTACTCGACCGTTGCTTTGCATTTGACTCGGGCTCTCCCGAGTCGCTCGCCCCTTTCAGGGACTGCTTTGCAGTCTTATAAGCTCCCGCCAGTCGCTGATTTGTAACGGCTACGGGAGTTCTTCTGCGCCTGTTCCGAAGGGCTTGGACCAACGTTTAAACCCAGATTTTGCGATAGCGGCGGGTTAACAGATTCGAATCTCTCACCTGAAAGGTGAGTCTCTACCGAGTTAAAATGTGAAAAAGTTAGAACGTTAAAATGGACTGCAAGAAAGCCATTCCTCCATGCGCTTCATGCTCTCCATGGTAAATTTCTTACAACCTTGGTTGTCGTACTTGGTTGTTGGGCGATCAGTGAGGCTCTAGAAAGGTGGTCGTAGATCCACTTTTTAACCTTGTAACGATTTTAACCTTTTAACCCATTCCCCATTCTAGGCGTCGGCTTTTAATGCAATTTTTGGGTTAAACCCTCCGCAGGAAGTCCGCGGGGCTCAGGATGCGGATTCCTTCGTAGGTCTTGAGGGCTAGAAGGTGCTTTTTGTCACCGCTGATAATGCAGTCGGCTTCTGCCGCGAGGGCTGCCTCTAGGATTTTCTCATCGTCGGGATCGATAGTCGCTCCGGTGGCCCGATGTGAAGGGAAGACCAGTTCGGCAGCATCGCCTAGGGCCGCCACCCATTCCACGGGAGTGATTGCGGGATAGTCGGCACGCAGTTCGTCCATAGTTTCATGGTATTCGGCCAGGATTTGCGGACTGATCACGGCTTCGTATTTTCTCTCCGCCCATGCAGCGAGGCATTGAAAGGGTGAACCTTTCCAAAAGGCGGCGCTTACCACCACGTTCGTGTCGAAAACAACCCGCAGTGCGGGTGACTTAGGAGGCCTTGGCACGACGACGAACCCTTGTGATGGACTGGGCGACGTTGGCTTCGTCCTTTGCCGTCATTTGTGGAAGATTACGGCCACTAAGCAGGAGAGCTCTCACCCGCGAGGGGGTCAAGGACTGGCGCTTCCGCATCACGATGAGACCACCCGAGTATCCGACATCAAGTTGATCGCCGGTTTTGATCCGTGCCATTTCCCGGATGGAGCTAGGAATCACTGTCTGCCCTTTGACTGATACTGTAGTAAGCATAAAGTAAGATTCGAATTACTAATCCGAAATGTCAAGTGGGAGCTAAATTTTGACTAAAAGCCTAAAGCCTCAACCGCTAACAGCCTCGCTTTCTACATCAACGTGGCGCCCATTTCCGCAAGCGGTGACCTCTCGCCCTTGGTGAGGGAGATGTGGGCGGTCAGTTTTTGGCCGCGGAGTTTGTTACGGGTGTGGACGAGGCCATTGGAGCGGCGGTCGACGTAGGGATTGTCGATCTGGGCGGGGTCGCCGACCATGACGAGCTTGGAGCCCTTCGACATGCGGGTGACGACGGTCTTGGCCTCGAGCGGGGTCAGTTGCTGGGCCTCGTCGAGGACGAAGAAGCGGTTCGGGATAGATCGGCCGCGGATGTAGCAGAGGGCCTCGATCTCGAGGAGTCCGCGCTGGATGAGCTGCTCGTAAGGCTTGAGTGGTGTCTGGCCTCCCCCGTTGCCGTTATCCTGCTGCTGGACGGACTGTTTTTTCTGCTTCTTGCGCTCGGAGGCGTGGGGAGCCCCCGGGCCTTCGTTCCGCTGAGGATGGAGGGGAAGGAGTACCTCGAAGGCGTCGTAGATCGACTGGAGCCAGGGGTGGAGCTTCTCGTTGAGTGTGCCGGGGAGGAATCCGAGGGTGTCTCCCATGGCGACCACGGGGCGGCTGACGGTCATGCCATTGTACTCGCGCTGTCCGGTGAGGTAGAGTCCCGCGGCCACGGCCATGAGGGTCTTGCCGGTTCCCGCCTGGCCATAGCAGGTGATCAGCGAGATGGAGGGGTCGAGCAGGGCGTCGAGGAAGCAGAGTTGTCCGAGATTCGCCGGGCGGAGTTCGATGCCGCGAGGCATCTGGAGACTCTGGGGAACCTTCAGGCGCTGGAAGTGGCCGTTACCGATATGGCGGGCGGGCATGAGCTTCTGCTCTGAGGCCTCGAGGAGGACATATTCGTTGATCTCGAGTTTGCCGGTGCGGCTCTCCTCAAGATCGATGCTCTGGGCGCTTCCGAAGCGTTGGAGTTCATGGGCTTCGACCTTGATCTTCCGGATCTCACCCTCCTCGGCATCTTCAGCGGAGACCTTGTCGTTGAGGTAATCCTGGCAGGTGATACCAAGGGCCATCGCCTTGAGTTGCATGTTCAGGTCCTTGGTGATGAGGATCGCTGGGGTCTTATCCTGCTCCTGAACAGCGAGGCAGGCAGCCATGATCTTGTGATCGACCTGATTCTTGTCGGGGAAGATCTCGGTGAATCTCCTGATCGCTGCGGAGGGACGATCCGTATTCAACGCATCATTGATAAAGATACGAACGGTGCCTCCTCCTGCCGTGGGGACGCCGCTGATTACCTTCTTGGTCTGATGATCAAAGGTCTGGGTCAGGAAGCGGTGGACGGTGCGGGCATTGGCGCCGCGTTCGGTCTGCTCGTTCTTGAATTTGTCCATCTCACCGAGGACCTCGACCGGAATGAAGATATGGTTGTTCTCAAAGCGGTTCAGGCAATACGGGTCATGGAGCAGCACATTCGTATCGAGGACGAAGTTCTTCACTGCGCTCGCGTTCTTTTTGAGTTTCTTTTTGCCGCTGCCCGACCCTGCTTGAGTTGGTGGTAGAAGGATGCTCTGTTCTTCGGAGGTTTCCAGCGGTGCGGTGCGGTGCATGATGGGTGTTTGTGGGGTGATGAGTTGGGTTATAAAAAAGCGGCTATGAAAAAACGGGGGTGCAGAACCATGGAGAGACGACACTGCCTCTGTGCAATCTCCAACCGGAGATGCTTAAACCACACCGAATCAATCTGGTGGCGGGAGTTGCTCAACTCGTCATCTTGTATTGCAGTGGGGGTTGGCATTCACAATCTAAAAATTGTGGCATTTTCGTCTTTTTGAAGATTCAGACCACTACGGGTGGTGGCCTTATTTGCCCTTTCGCTTTCTCCTTTTCACCTTTTACAATCACCTGATGCATTCTTTCCGATATGTCGATGGCTCGCTGAAGTGCGAGGGGGTGGATCTTGAGAAGCTGGCCTCCGAAGTAGGGACGCCCGCCTATGTCTATTCCGCCGAGACGATCCGCGGAAACTACCGCCGTCTTGATGAGGCACTTGCTCCGCTGGGAGACCGGATGATCTGCTACGCCATGAAGGCTAACGGAAATCTCTCCGTCCTGAACCTACTTGCCAAGGAAGGGGCGGGATTTGACATCGTCTCGGGTGGTGAACTCTTCAAGGTGCTCAAGGCTGGTGGCCGCGCTGATCGCTGCACCTTTGCTGGAGTTGGCAAGACCGCTGCGGAGATCGAGTACGCGCTGCGCCAGGGAATCTACAGTTTCAATGTCGAGTCGGAGGAAGAACTCGAAATGATCAATGCAGTCGCCGCTAAGGCTGGACTGGTCGCGCCGATTGCCATTCGTGTGAATCCCGATGTCGATGCCCCGACGCACAAGTACATTTCGACCGGCAAGAGTAAGAACAAGTTCGGCATCGGTCTTGACCGCGCCGCGGCTGTCTATGAGCGGGCCGCCTCCCTACCGAATCTCAAGATCCGTGGTCTGCAGACTCATATCGGCTCCCAGATCCTCAAGGCGCCACCCTTTGCTGAAGCGGTCCGTAAACTTACTCCTCTCGTCCTCGAGCTCAAGGCCAAGTACGGACTGGAATTCTTTAGTGTTGGTGGAGGTGTCGGTATTGTCTACCGGGGAGCCCTCTCCAGCGGCGATGCTGCTTGGTGGAAGGGAAGTGGGGAGAATGGGGAAGGAGACCGTCTTGCTCCCGAAACCTATGCTGCCGAGGTGATCGAGCCCTTGAAGGCGCTCGGCCTTCGGATTCTCTTCGAGCCTGGGCGCTTTATTGTCGGGAATGCGGGCGTCCTTCTGACCTCCGTGCTCTACCGGAAGTCGACGCCGACCAAGAACTTCGTGATCGTTGATGCTGGCATGAATGATCTCATCCGTCCTGCTCTTTATGAGGGATACCATGAGATCGAGCCACTGAAGCAGCCCTCCTCAACAGATCTCGAGAGAGTCGATGTGGTCGGGCCTGTCTGTGAGAGCGGTGATTTCTTTGCCCAGGATCGCGAGGTTCCGGTGCTGGTACCAGGGGATCGGATCGCGCTGATGAGCGCGGGGGCCTACGGATTTGTCATGGCCTCCACTTACAATGCTCGTCCACTGCTTCCCGAAGTGCTGGTCGAGGGTGACAAGGCAACGATCGTCCGTGCGCGCCAGACTTGGGACGATCTCCTGCTAGGCGAGCGACTTCCAACTTAATCCCCCTCGCGGCTTCAGGGCAGTTTGAATGGAGAATTGGCCACAAGATGCACAGAAGGCACAGAGTCGTAAGTTAAAGTCGTACGCAATTTCTCTTTTTGTGTTTTTTTGTGCCTTATGTGGCTACAAATTTTTCGAAAGTTTTTTCTTCCTAGTGTGCCGGCACCGGAGAGCCAAGGGCGGCGGGTGCTGAGGAATTCGTAGGTGTCGGCGTAGGCGTAATGGCCGCATTGGTTGCGGTAGAGATGGCTGTGGACGCAACCGGAGGATTCGTGAGGAGTCCTCGGGCCGTAGTGATCCAGTCCTGCATGGAGGAGTTGGCCGGATAGTTCCTTACAAGCATCATGACTTCACTGAGGGCCCGGTTCGGTTGGCCGATGGCTGCGGTGTCTTGAGCCTTGCGGAAAAGCAGGTCGGGAAGGCGTATCTGGTTAAAGGTATCTGCCTGTTGCTTGGAGTTGCTCTCGGTGGTGGTGGCTGTTTCCCGTGCGATCTGAGCATCCCAGGTCTTAAGGATCCGAGGATCATTCTTGGCCCTGAGTGGTTTGCGAACATTCTTCTCCATGATCGACTGGTAATTTCCAGCGCAGGGTTCGAAATCACTATCCGGGAGTAGGTCGGATATCTGGAGCCATTCGACCACGCTCGATTTATTGACCGATTGATTGATCAATGCGATGGCCTCGGGGTAGGGCTTGTCGGTCGAGGTGCTCTTGGCTGTTTTTTTCTGATTCTTGTTCTCTGAAGAATTTGGTGAGTCGTCAGCAGAGGTTGAATCTGGAGACTCTTTCCTCAAGGATTTCTGGGAGGAGAGTGTCTCAAGGTAGGCAAGGCATTCCGAAATCTGCGAGTAGGCATCGTGTCTCTCATCGCGTTGAAGGGCCACGGCCAGATAACGCATCTGGAGCTGTGCAGCAGTCTGGAAGGAAATGCTGTGCAGGAGTTCCTGATTTTTACGGCTCCAGTCCACATAGTCTTGATGAGTCTCGAGGTACTTCGTGTTCTCCAACGACTTGAGGTAGAGCTCCACGGCGGTTGGTGCGGAATTGGCGGCGGCCTGGATCTGAGAAATTGCTGCGCTTCGACGGTTCTCTTCATGGGCCTTGGCTCCCTGGTCGATCTTGTCCAATTCCTTGAGAATCGCAGCCGAGTTTTGTGGAACTGGTAAATCTTGGGCCGCCATTCTCCCTGCCCAGAGAAGGGAGGCAAAAACTGTAAGAATGGAAATGGCGCGCAGGGGAAGAGCGTGAGGGTGGAAACACATCAGAAGAGATAAAAGGCATCCCATTCCCTCGGGTCAACGGGGAAGAGGGGAAGATCGCAGGGTATGGATGGTGATCTCGGGAGGGCAATAAAAGCGGGCTGCTACGCCGGCGGATCCCGTGCCACGGGAAGTGTAACCGATCATCCTGCCCTCTCTCCACGAGCCCGCCAGATGTTCCCTGCGGCAGCCTAGGGCATTTCGATAGAGGGGGATGCCACTCGGGGCGCAGATCTGTCCCCCATGGGTATGGCCGCTAAGGTGGAGGTCGTAGCCGAGCGGCGCGGCCTCCCGATAGGTCTCGGGTGAGTGGGAGAGAAGGATCGAGATCTCTCCTTTGGGAACCCCTGCCCGTGCCTTCTCCAAATCATGGGTGCGGAAGAAGTGAGGATCATCGATCCCGCAGATCCAGAGTCGTGACCCCCCGCGCTCGATGCTGCAGGATTCGTTGAGTAGGAAGGGAAGTCCTGCTGCCTCAAGTGGTTCCACCTTTTGCAGAAAGTCATGGTTCCCGAGAGTGGCAAATCGGAGCGGATGAAGATGGGGAATTAACCGGAGCATTTCGTCCAGGGAACGATCGAACGGCTTCGAGACCTTATTATGATAATCTCCGGTTAGGACGACGGCGTCATGAGGGATGGTGAGCATGACCTCTCTGATCCGCTCCATCATCTGGACTTCCAGATCGCAGTGAAGATCTGCCAACTGCATCAGGCGGAATCCCTCGAAGGCCGCAGGGAGAGACGGCAGGATCACATCATGCTCCTCAACGCGCAGATCGAGGATGTTTCGCAATCCCCTTTCCCTCATCCCACAAAGTGAAATGAGAGCGCTGATGCCGGCATTCACCGAGAAGAAGCGCTCGAGGGCGAAAAGGCCGAGTCCTTGGGCAATCTTACGCTTCTTCAGTTGTTCCTGAAGCTCTAGGCGCTGAGTTGTCTTTTCCATGCCCAACCGCTTGCTGATCTCTTCGGGAATGGTTGAGCCGGGTGAATTCATCACGAGACTCCCACTATGACATCACTCCGGGCGGAATCCAAAAAAAGAGCAGCCCGGTCGGATGATTCCGAGTTCCCCCCCCGAGACCTCGAAAGTTTTAACGACCGGGCTGCAACCACAAACCAACTTTTGTTAAGCACGTGCCGTGCCAACTCTTCCGAGTCTCTATCTCTACTCTGTTCCGAGGCCATTCGGGCCGGGATGTTCAAAGATCGCCAGCAATCCCCTGCAGAGGTTAAAAAAGTAACATCCACATTATCGAAAAATGACCACTGACGATCTTTTTGCACCACAAGCCTCTTCGGTTGGTCCGGAACTGAGGATTCTGGAGATGCGCCGTCAGATCGCTCATCACGATCGTCTCTACTACGAGCAGGCCAAGCCGGAGATCACCGATCGTGAGTATGATGCCCTTTACCGCAAACTGGTCGATCTGGAGAGGGCCCATCCCGAGTTATTGCTCTCCGATTCCCCGACTCAGAAAGTGGGGGGGCGACCGCAGGGAGGCTTTGCCCAGGTGCTACATCTCGCGCCGATGCAGAGTCTCGATAATACTTACTCAGCCGAGGAGATTGGCGACTTCGTGGAGCGCCTTCAGCGTCTCCTGCCCGGCGAGGAGATCCCCTTCACCATCGAGCCCAAGGTGGATGGAGTGGCCATCTGCCTCCTCTATGAGAGGGGACGTCTTGTGCGTGCCGCAACCCGGGGCGACGGAACGACTGGGGACGAGGTGACCCGTAACATCCGCACGATTGCCTGTATCCCGGCAACGCTTCAAGGCAAGTCGATACCCGAGGTGCTGGAGGTAAGGGGGGAGATTTACCTGCCTAAGGAGATCTTCTCCCGTATCAATGCGGAGCGCGACGAGCAGGGACTCCCCACCTTTGCCAACCCCCGCAATGCCGCCGCCGGAACGCTCAAGCAACTCGATCCGAACATCGTCGCGGAGCGGAAGCTCTCAGCGGTCTTCTACGGCTATGGAGCAGTGGAGCCGAGCTCCGCGCTCCCGGAGCGAATGGAGGAATTCTTCGGCCAGCTGAAGGCCTGGGGATTGCCCATCAATCCGCGCCACTGGCTGGCCCGCAGTGCTACCGAGGTTATGGCCGCGATCACGGAACTGGGCTCGATTCGCCGTGAGTTTCCCTTTGAGACCGACGGCGCCGTCATCAAGGCGGACCGGATCAAGCAGCATGAGAAGCTCGGCTCCACGAGCAAGGCTCCCCGCTGGGCAATTGCCTACAAATACGAACCGGAGCAGGCCAAGACCCGCCTCCTCAATATCACCGTGCAGGTAGGCCGAAGCGGAGTCCTGACGCCAGTCGCCGAATTGGAGCCGGTCTTTGTGGCCGGCAGCACCGTTTCAAGAGCGACGCTTCACAACGAGGAGGAGATCCTTCGAAAAGATCTGCGGATCGGCGATTGGGTAATGATCGAGAAGGCTGGCGATGTGATCCCCGCCGTCGTGAAGGTGCTGACCGAGGAGCGCGACGGCTCGGAGAGTCCATTCAAGATGCCGACCCAATGCCCCGTCTGCGCTGCGCCGGTGACCCGTACCGAGGGGGAGGTGGCCGTGAGGTGTGCTAACCCAAGTTGCGATGCTCAGGTGCGCCGCCGGATCGAGTACTTTGCGAGTCGATCTGCCATGGACATCGAGGGGCTCGGGGAAGCGATGGTTGCACAGCTTGCCGAGGCGGGGTTGGTCCATGATATTGCCGATCTCTACACCCTCACGGAGGGTCAACTCCTGCCGCTAGAGCGGATGGGGGAGAAGAGTGCGTCCAACCTTCTTGCGGCAATAGCCGCGAGTCGTGAGCAACCGCTCTGGCGCCTTCTGGCTGGCCTTGGTATTGCCCATGTCGGGGTGACTGTGGCCCGGACATTGGCCTTCTCGTTCGGTACGCTTGATAGCCTTGCCGCCTCCTCCGTGGAAGATCTCGTCGCCGTTGAGGAGATAGGGCCGATCATGGCCACGGCGATCCACGGATGGTTCCGTGATCCCTCGGTTGTCGTATTGCTCGAAAAACTGCGTGCTGCTGGACTGAACTTCGGGGAGCGTGATCTCAAGGGAGA
>CAIPWR010000096.1 GCA_903868795.1 uncultured Spartobacteria bacterium
AGATCGTCGTGACGCTGGATGCCGATACGCGGCTGGAGCCATTTTCGGTGGCCCGGCTGATCGAGGCATTCCGTGAGCCCGGGGTTCAGGCTGTCGGAGGCTGGGTCTTTGTCCGCAACCACGGATCCTCCTGGCTCACGCGCTGGCAGTTTTTGGAATATATCAGGAATCTTCTCTGGCGTAACGGCCTCGCGCATCTTGGAGTTCTGCTTCAGGTCTCGGGAGCCTTCGGGGCCTTCCGGCGGGAAACTCTGCAACGACTGGGAGGATTCGATCATTCGAGCCTCACGGAGGACTATGAAATCGTCTACAGAATCCACCGCGATTTACGTAGCAGAGGCGAGGTCTGCCGGGTTCTCACAAGGAGCGATGCGATCGCCTACACCGAAGCTCCCGAGGGATTTCGTGATTTCATCGCCCAGAGAACCCGGTGGTTCGCCGGCTTTATCAGGACTCTCTGGACCTACCGGGGAATGATAGGCAATCCGGCCTTCGGTCCCTTGGGGCTTCTCATGCTACCGATCAAGACGCTCGATGCACTCATGCCTCTCTATGCCGTGCTGACGTGGTTCGCGCTGGCGGCGGCCTTGATCCATCCCAAGTGGATGACACTCGATAATCGGACCAACCTTCTGCTGATCGGATCAGCATTCCTCCTGAAATGGGTTGCCGACATGGCAGTCTCCGCTCTGGCCTGGCAGTGGCATCTTGAACCGACGGGGAAAAAGCAGAGCCTCCGGTGTAGGTTGCCCTGGCTGACCATTGCGAGCGAAAGCTGGTTCTTCTCTTGGTTCCGACAGATCGCCGTGCTCGGCTCCTACGGGATGGCCTTTGCAAAATCGACGCACTGGAAGCAGCGGCGATGGCATGCCCAGAAGGTGCCGGTCCCCACCTCGAACCAAAGACCTATTGCCTAAAAAAACATCCGCCCCAATCTTTCGCGCTCAGAGCAGGGGCCCAAGCGTGGCGATCAGGTTATTCCAGAGACATTGCGACAGAGGCCATGCCTCGACGGCATCTTTCGTGACCGCATGGGAATGAGCGAGGTAGTGCTGCTGGCGCGCGATCATCGACTGGGTAAGTTGTGAGTCAACCAGCAGGATGTTGTTCTCGTAGTTGAGATCAAAGCTCCGGCGATCCATGTTCGCAGAGCCGATGAGGGTGACCTTTCCATCAACGGTGAGGGATTTGGTGTGCAGCAACCCTCCGTCGTACTCGTATATCTTCACTCCGGCGTCGAGCAACTCGCGGTAATAGCTCCGGCTGGCGGCTCCGACGACCCAGGAGTCGTTTCTTGCAGGGAAAATAATCGTGACGTCGATCCCGCGGTAGGCTGCTGTGCAGAGCGCGTTCTGCAACGAATCATCCGGCACATAGTAGGGTGTGGTGATGATCACCTCCCGCCGCGCGGCAAAAAGAATGGTTTCAAAGACTTCGGACATGGCCGAGGCACGCACGGTCGGGCCTGTTCCGAGAACCTGAGCGGTGAAGCCACCCGCGATCGGCGAGGGCAACGGAGACTTGAGAAGGCCCTCCAGATTCTCATCCACAAAAGTCATCCAGTCGCTGGCAAAGAGGTATTGGTTCTCGCGGACGACGGGTCCCTCAAAGCGCATCACGGCATCGACCCAGGGGGCGTACTTGGCCTTGATGAGAAATTCGGGATCAGCACAATTCTGACTGCCGCAATATGTCACCCTATCATCAATGACGACGATCTTACGGTGGTTGCGGAGATCGATCCGTCCATGGAGTGGTCGAAACAGGGGGTTGACGATGGGATAAGCCACGGCAACACGCACTCCAGCATCTCTCATGGCTGACCAATGAGGGGAGGCGATCATGATACGGGATCCTAGGGCATCGGCCATGACCCGACAGGAGACGCCGCGTAGGGCCGCCCGCTGGACGGCTTCCACAATTTTCAACCCATTGTGATCCGGCAGCCAGATATAGAAGAGCAGGTGGACATGATCCGTCGCGGCATCAATGTCAGCCACCATTGCATCAATGGTGGCATTGGAGTCTGGCAGGAGGCGGGCCGCATTCCCTGTTACAGGGGCGAATCCATTGATCGACTCTCCGAGCTCAAAAAGATGCCGGTACGGCTCCGCCTCGGATGAGAGCGGTGCTGGTGATTGTTCCAAGGGAGGCATCCCGGCAAGGACCTCCCGCAGGCGTCTCGCTCTTCCTTTGCCGATATTCACCTCCCCGAAGAGCAGATAGATGACGATTCCCATCGCTGGGAAAGTGGCCACAAGGATCATCCAGGCGATGCGTGATGCAGGATCGCGATGGGGCCGCAGTAGTATTCTTGTCATCACGGCTAGCTTCAGGAGCACGATGAGCGTGACCAGTGAGAGCGAGTGATGGTGGGGTTGGGTCATGACTCGGGAAAACTAAGACGTCGGGATAATTTCGTTTTCTTCAAGAGAAATGAAAAAGGCGAAGCCCCAGCATGATCCTCATTTGACGGGATGCAATCCTGACCGATCCCCCATCGTCATCATGCTTGCCGATAGGAAAAGGAGAGTTAAGTTGATGAACGATGTATCCCCCACTCGCCGAATTCATCGGGACGGCGTTGCTTATCATCCTGGGCAACGGCGTCGTCGCAACCGTCCTCCTCAACAGAAGCAAGGGCCAGAATTCTGGATGGATTGTCATAACCGCCGGATGGGCCCTCGCAGTCTTTGTCGCCGTCTTTTGTGTCGCGCGCGTCAGCGGAGCCCATCTGAACCCCGCGGTTTCGATCGCTATGGCCATCTCGGGGAATTTCCCATGGGCAGAAGTCCCCGCCTACATTGTCGCCCAGATTCTGGGGGCGATCGTCGGATCCTTCGTGGTATGGATTGCCTTCTATCCCCATTGGAAAATCACGGAGGATGCGGAACTGAAGCGCGCTTGCTTCTGCACCGCTCCTGCTATCCGGTGCATTCCCGCCAATCTGGTCTGCGAGATCATCGGGACCTTCATCTTGATTTTCGCAATTTTTTGCATGAAGGGAGCCGTTGCTGCACCGAAGAGCGACTCTGTCTTCCCGATCGATCTGGGAGCGCTCGGAGCCCTTCCGGTCGGCCTGCTGGTCTGGGCCATCGGCCTCTCCCTCGGCGGACCCACCGGCTATGCGATCAATCCCGCTCGTGACCTCGGCCCCCGCATCGCCCATGCGTTGATGCCCATTGCCGGCAAGGGGGGCTCCGACTGGAGCTATGCCTGGATTCCGGTGGTCGGTCCCGTGATCGGTGCCGTGCTCGCAACAGTCGCCTACCTGGCGCTCGGTAAGTTTTAACCCCCCATGAAATACATCCTCGCCCTCGATCAGGGAACGACCAGTTCCCGCTCCATCATCTACAACGACCGACTTGAAGTCGTCGCCTCCTCACAGCGGGAATTCACGCAGCATTTTCCAAAACCGGGATGGGTCGAGCATGATGCCATCGAGATCTGGGAGAGTGTTCTTACCACCGCACGCGAGGCGATCTCCAAGGCCGGAATCCAGGCTTCCGAAATTGCAGCAGCGGGGATCACCAACCAGCGAGAGACCGTTGTCGTCTGGGATCGCAAAACCGGCGTGCCCGTTCACCATGCCATCGTCTGGCAGGATCGTCGTACCGGGGAATCGATGAATGCTCTTCGGGAGGCGGGTAAGGAAGCCCTTGTTCAACAAAGAACCGGCCTTCTGCTCGATCCCTATTTCTCCGCGAGCAAGTTTCGCTGGATCCTGCAGGAGATCCCCGATGGGCAGGAACGCGCGGAGGCAGGTGACCTTGCTGTTGGTACAATCGACAGCTGGCTGATCTACAAGCTGACCGGTGGCTCTTCCCACCTCACCGATGTGAGCAATGCCTCCCGCACCATGCTCATGAATATCCGCAGCGGCGACTGGGACCCGGAGTTGCTGGCGCTCTTTCATATCCCTCGTTCAGTTCTCCCCCGGATCGCACCTAGCAGTGGGGATCTTGGTACCATAGATGCCTCGCTATTCGGCGCCCCAATTCCGATCCGGAGTGCCATTGGCGACCAGCAGTCGGCGCTTTTTGGCCAACTCTGCACCAAGCCGGGACTGGTCAAGTGCACCTTCGGCACGGGATGCTTCCTTCTGGAGTTTACCGGTCCCGATGCTGTGGCGAGTTCGAACAGACTACTCACGACCGTGGCTTGGAAGATCGGCGATGGGGCGTTGCAGTACGCGCTTGAGGGGAGCGTCTTCATGGGTGGTGCCTCCATCCAATGGCTCCGCGACGGGCTCGGCATCATCAAGAGCGCGCCGGAAGTGAATGCTCTGGCCAATAGCGTGTGGGATAGCGGCGGCGTCACGCTGGTCCCTGCCTTCACCGGACTCGGTGCGCCGCATTGGGATGCGGATGCACGCGGCACGATCTTCGGCCTGACGCGCGGATCCACCGCCGCCCATATTGCCCGCGCCACGCTGGAGGGGATTGCCTTCCAGGTCGCCGATGTGGTCTCCGCGATGCAGAAGGATTCCGGCAAAAGAATTTCTACGCTGCGGGTCGATGGCGGCGCCTGCGCCAGCGATCTCCTCATGCAGATCGAGTCCGACACGCTGGGATGCACGGTCGAGCGGCCGGTCAACATCGAGAGTACGGCATTGGGCGCCGCGATGCTCGCGGGTCTTGGTGCGGGCATCTGGCCCAATGTCGAGGCGCTTGCCAAGATCCGTTCCGTGGATCGGAAATTCGAACCCGAAATCACCGCACAGACCCGACGCGCTCGTACCAATGTCTGGAAAAAAGCGATCAAGCGCGCCAAGAACTGGGAGACTCAGTCATGAACCGGAACCAACTGCTCAAGAAACTGAAGGAGACTCCCTGCTGGGATGTGATTGTCATCGGAGGAGGGGCCTCCGGCTTGGGGGTTGCTGTTGATGCGGCGACGCGCGGCTACAAGACCCTGCTTCTGGAGGCCTCCGACTTTGCCAAGGGAACCTCGAGCCGTAGCACGAAGCTGGTCCACGGAGGCGTCCGCTATCTCGAGCAGGGTGACATCCCTCTCGTTCTGGAAGCGCTTCGCGAGCGAGGTCTCCTCCATCAGAATGCCCCGCAGCTTGTTCATCATCTCTCCTTCCTCATTCCCCGCTATCAGTGGTGGGAGGGACCCTTCTTCGGGATCGGCCTGAAAGTCTACGATGCATTGGCCGGGAAGCTGAATCTCTCGCCCTCCCAGCTTGTTTCCCGCGAGGAAACGCTGAAGCGGATTCCGAACATCGAGAAGGAGCACCTGCTGGGTGGAGTGGAGTATTTCGATGGTCAGTTCGACGATTCCCGACTTGCCGTTACGTTGGCCCAGACGGCTGTGCATCACGGCGCCTGCGTACTCAACTACACCAAGGTCACAGGGCTTACCAAAAACGATGGGATGGTGAATGGAGTCACCTTTACCGATCTGGAATCGGGAAGGAGCCACACGGTGGAGGGATCCGTAGTAATCAATGCCACGGGAATCTTTGCTGATGAAGTCCGTACGATGGATGACCCGAAGGCGGTGCCAGCCGTTCAGCCGAGTCAGGGAGTCCACCTCGTCTTTGATCGCTCCTTCCTGCAGGGGGATTCCGCGATCATGGTGCCTCACACCGATGATGGGCGTGTTCTGTTCGTTATCCCTTGGCACGACAAGGTTCTGGTCGGCACCACCGACACCCCGATGCAGACGCCTGAGATCGAACCGAGAGCGCTCAAGGAGGAAGTCGGTTTCATCCTCCGTAACGCCGCGCGCTATCTCGCCCGCGATCCCCAGGAGAAGGATATCCTGAGCATCTTCGCCGGGCAGCGACCACTCGTTCGCAAGCCCGGCAAGGATGGCTCCGCGACCAAGGCGATCTCCCGCAATCATGAGGTGCTGGTTTCCGACGCCGGCCTTGTCACAATCGTCGGGGGCAAATGGACGACCTACCGCAAGATGGCGGAGGACACGGTCGATCACGCCTCGATCATCGCGGGTCTTCCTGACAAGCCGTGCGTCACGGAACATCTCCAACTGCAAGGTTGGAGAAGTCCCAACGCCGGAGCGTTGCCTGACTGGATTTCGGTCTACGGCAGCGATGAGGAGGGAGTGCGCGCGTTGATAGCGGAGGATCCCGCGTTGGCAGAAAAGATGCATCCCCGTCTCCCCTATCCTCTCGCCACCGTGGTCTGGGGTGCCCGCTATGAGCAAGCACGGACGCTCGAAGATATCCTCGCGCGCCGCACGCGTGCCCTACTTCTGGATGCCCGCGCGACGATCGAGGCCGCTCCGATCGCCGCCTCGGTCCTGGCCAAGGAGCTTGGCCGCGACAAGGCGTGGGAGGAGGCGCAGGTGAAGGAGTTCATCCAGCTTGCGAACGGATACATTTATGATCCCAAAGCCCAATAACTTGGGTGAGCTAGCCAAGAACGAAGCGACTATCTCACAACGGTCCTTGGGTGTGTTTGGCACTTTCTGCCGCTGAATATTGTTCACCGATGCAGGGAAAACTTCTCCCAGCTCTTGTTGCGCTGATCTTAGGGTCCTTGGCACCAAATCTTCCCGCCCAGACGGATGCGAACAGGCTGATTTACAACTTTTGTGTGCAGCATCAGGGCCAACAGGTTGGGGATGGCATCTGCCAGACACTCGTGGATTCCGCCATGCGATATGCCGGATTGCCGACGAACCGCTACGGGCAGGAGGTCTGGCGCATCACTTCGGATTCCCGTGGAGTGGTGATCTCCGGCGACTACAATAATGTCCGTCAGGGAGATATCGTTTACTTTCACGATATTTTTCCTGAGAGATACCGCTATCAGGGCGAGACAGGAGCTGGTGGTATGGCGGTTCTTCCCGAGCACCCAAGACAAAATCATATCGGTGTGGTGGATCGCATCACCCTCGACGGGGTACGCTACTATGATCAAAACGCAGGGCACCAGCAGATGGTAAAGCTCGATTACTTCTCCTTTAGGGACGACATCAAGGTCGTCGATTACGTGGTGATTTTCCGACCCTAACGATGACCCCATGACCCAATGACCGGCATCTTCACAGCATTCGGCCTTGGTTTTCTCTACTTCATCAGTGCCATTCCAGGGGGTGTTGCTGCTCATGCGCCCGTCTGGCTTGCTGCAACCGCCGCGTGGCTGGGTTATTCGGCAGGTGGGTTTGTTGTGCTGGCGGCAGGTGCTCCCTTGAGAACGTGGATCACTAGAAAGATGAAGATCGACCCAACGCCCGATCCCACAAAACTCTTCTGGAAGGTTTGGGGCCGCTTCGGCCTCTGGGGGCTTGGCCTGATTGCGCCGGTCACCGTCGGCCCGCAAGTTACGGCGGTAATCGCCCTGGCGCTCGGGGAGTCTCCCCGGAGAATCCAACTCGCCATATCCCTAGGCGTCCTTCCATGGGTTATTGCTCTGGGCCACCTCACCGCACTTGGCGCCCATGCGTTCAAATAAAGCACGAAGGTCTTGGGAGCGTAGAAAATCATTTTTTGCATAAGCCCCCGGGAGGATTAATGTAAGGCTCGATCATCTCTCCGATCTCCATGAAAACATTTCGTCTCCTTGCTTCCATCTCCATGGCGCTGCTGATCAGTGTCACGCTCGCTTCTAAGGCGCAGGCGTATCCCTATGGTGGATATGGGGGAGGATATCGAGGTGGGTGGGGAGGATGCCGCGGCGGCTGGGGTGGCTATGGTGGCTGGTATGGCACCGGAATCCCAAATGGCTTGGGCTGGACGATGTTCGGTCTCGGAACAGCGGCCACTGCCGCCGCCATTGCCGCGCCCGTCTATGCCTCTTACGCACCGGTTTATGCTGCGCCCGTCTACGGGACTCCTTATGGTGCCAGCTATGCAGCCCCCTATTACCCACCGGCACCACCCCAGTCTGTGGTAGTGGAGAAGAAGGTCGTCGAGGAGAAGGTGCAGGCACCCGCACCAAGCGGCACCTTGGCCAAAGCACAGGAGAAGCTTGCCGGACTCGGCTACTACCATGGGCCTGTGGATGGGAACTATGGGCCCGCTACCTCTCAAGCCGTTCAGCAGTTCCAGGCAGATAACAGCCTGCCGGTTAGCGGGCGACTCGACCTGAAGACGCTCGCGAGTCTCGGGATTAGCCTGTAGGCCCCACTCGGCGGAAACGATGTGCCGCAGCTCTTTTCCCTAGGCGAAGTGACCTGACCATTCGGCGGTGCAACTTTGATTCAACGGGAGTAGGCGTACTGCTGTCTAACTCATCGGAAGCCAACCCTTCCGCACCCCTCCCCATGAGAAAGCGCAAAACACCCGAAAGAGATTGGTTGTATGCTCACACAGCCGGTATCGAAAACGGCACAGCACACTGCCACCCCACGCCGCCCGGCCCTATTTCTGGTCCGATTGAGGCACATCACGAGCCCAATGAATCGTTGAGCGACTACCGGGATGAGCGGCGCTGGTCGGATGAGATCATTGCTTGGTCCAAAGACCATGCGAATGAACTCAATCTTGAACCCGTAGCCTACGAGAAATAGGTGCGACCAGTCCGCAAGCTTGATTACTCATCGAGCAGGATGACTGTAAGCCTTTTCGGGCCGTGAGCTCCGAGCACCAGAATACGCTCGATGTCACCGGTGCGTGATGGGCCGGTGATAAACGATATAAAGGAGGGAAACTGTGTTCCGTACTTCAGCTTCACATGTTCGAAAGCCGCGGTGAGATCGGGAACCATCTGGGAGGTCCGTGCGATCACGACGTGATGAGGGGGGAGGACGGAGAGCGCACGACCACCGGCACTTTCAACCGACACCATGACGCCACCGGTCTGGGCGACAAGAACCTCACAACCAGTGACACCTGCGTCGCATGACTCCAGATCATCGATTGCATATCCCTTCTCAGTACGGACAATGGGGAGTCCGATTCCTTCCAGCAGGGCATCGGTGTCGTCGTGAGAGTGGCTGGCGATCTTTTTCCAATCGCTTTCGGTAGCCAGCTTCACGAGCAACTCACGTGCAGCGGTGATTGTCGAAACCCTATGAAACTCGGTTGTCAATCCCTCGGAAATCTTGGCGAAAAGATCGATGCGTTCGGGAAGCGTCTCGCCGACCTTGGGAAGCCACTCGCGTTGCGCATGCCCGTTGTGATCAGCCGCGGCTTCACTCTGGGAGTGAGAGGTATGAGGCCGGGGTGCGGGATTGTTCCGTAGGGCCTCGCGGATACGACCCAAGATAATGGCACGTCCTCCGGTCATGGCTTGCTTCCTCGGTCTTTTTTCCACTGCTCGTGGAAGGATTGCGGGGCCAGGGTCGGGAATTTCCGTGAGCCGGTCCAAGCGCGGAGAGGATCGAGGATCGTTCCGTTCACCAAGTTCTGGAGAGGTTGGAAAATCCGTCCGAAAACCACGGCGAAGCGGTAGAGGGCCGGGTGGCCCATCATGAGGGAGAAGCCTCCGAAAGCGATCTTTTCGGCAGGGGATGGGGAGGCCTTCGCCCCATTGCGACGGTTCTGAAGCAGATGATGATGGAGATCGATCTTCACCGGGCAGGCCTCAGTGCAGGCGCCGCAGAGGGAAGAGGCGGCTGAAAGATGCTTCCAGTCCTTCAGGCCTCGCAAGTGTGGTGTGATGACCGAGCCGATCGGACCGCCATACGTGGTTCCGTAGCTGTAGCCCCCGACATTCTTGAAGATGGGACAGACATTCAGGCAGGCACCGCAGCGGATGCAGCCCAGTGCGTCGCGCTGTTCGGCGTCGGCCAGGAGCTCGGTACGGCGATTATCGAGCAGAACGACATGCATTTGCTCGGGGCCGTCTGGCTCGCCGGGCTGGCGTGGACCGGCATACATGGTGTTGTAGCAGGTCATGGTCTGGCCCGCACCGGCAGTGGCCAGCATCGGGAGGAAGAGAGAAAGATCCTCCAGCTTCGGCAGAACCTTCTCGATGCCAAGAAGCGCCACGTGGATCTTTGGCAGCGAGGTGGTGAGACGGGCGTTTCCCTCATTCTCGGTGATCGAAATCATGCCGGTCTCTGCCACGGCGAAATTCGTGCCGCTGATTCCCATATCGGCCTCGCAGTATTTACGACGCATGACATCACGGGCGATCATGGTCAGCTTCTCAGGCTCATCGGTTGCTTCGGAACCTAGCTCCTTCTGGAAAAGGTCGCTGATCTGCCCGCGCGTGAGATGCATGGCAGGGAAGACAAGGTGGAAGGGAGCTTCCTTGCGGAGCTGGACGATATACTCGCCAAGGTCGGACTCGAAGACGCCGAAGCCCTGCTTTTCGAGGGCATCATTGAGATGGATCTCCTCACTGGTCATCGTCTTCGACTTGATGATCGAGCGGACGTTGTTCTCCTTGGCAACCTTGAGGATGTAGTCGCGGGCAGCCTCGGCGTTCTGCGCCCAAAAGACTTTGGCGCCACGCGTCGTAATCTTTGCTTCGAACTCGAGGAGGTATTTGTCGAGGTGATTGACCGCCTCGTATTTGGTCTCTGCAGCAAGATCGCGCGCGCCTTGCCAGTCCTGGAAGTTGGCCTTGTTCTGGTCGCGCTTTTGGTAATAACCGCTCAGCCCCTTCTGGATGAAGGCGCGGAATCCCTTGTCCGCCGTGTAGCGGCGGGAGAGTGTCTGGAAATCGGCGGATTGGGTAGCCATCGTTTATTTCGACGCGAGGATTTCGGCTAGGTGAAGGCTGCGGACGCTACTCTTCTCCTTCTCCAGCATTCCCCTGATCTGCATGAGACAGCTTGAGTCATTGGAGACCACGGTGTCGGCACCCGTCTTGAGGATCGATGCACACTTCACCTCATCCATGGCGGTCGAAATCGGCGCATACTTCACGGCGAAGGTGCCACCAAATCCACAACAGGTCTCAGCCTCGCACATTTCGATCAGTTCCAGTCCCTTCACATTGGAAAGCAACGCGCGCGGCTCGCTCTTAATGCCTAGTTCACGGAGTCCATGGCATCCGTCGTGGAAGGTCACCTTCCCATCGAACTTCGCCCCGACATCGGTGATACCCAGGACGTTCACAAGGAAGCTCGAGAACTCGTGCGTCTTGGCCGCGAGTTCCCGTGCTTCCAGTTCATCGGGCTCTTCCTTGAAGAGGTCGGGGTAGAAGACCTTGATCATCGTGACGCACGAACCCGAGGGACCAACCACGACCTCCGCATCGCGGAACGCCTTCATGGTAACGCGGGCCGCCGAGCGGGCCTCGTCCCAGTAGCCGGAGTTGAATGGTGGCTGGCCGCAACAGCTCTGGTTCTCCGGGAAAACGACCTCATGTCCCAACCCTTCGAGCACGCGCACCACCGACCAGGCCACATTCGGGTAGAGTTGGTCGACGAAGCAGGGGACGAAGAGGGAAATGCGCACGCTCGTTAGGGGATTAGGCTCAAGACTCTTAAGATATTAGCACAGATACGGGTTATCCGGATGCGATTCGTATCCGGACAACCCGCAATTCTTTTACCGCAGGAAGGCCTCGTGGAGACCGCCGTCGACCGTGATGATCTGGCCGGTGGTCTTGCTGAGGCGCTGGCTGACGAGCAGGAAGTAAGCCTCCGCCTGGTCGGCCGGGGTGATCGGGGCCTTCGTCAAGGTTCTGTCGGCGTAGAACTGCGCCAATTTGCTCACAAGCGACTCGGTCTCCTCGGTGTCGGTGTAGGGGATGTTGTACTTGGCCAGCGAGCCGATCACGCGGTCGCGGGGGAACATCGCGCTGCCCTGCACGACGGTCGCCGGGGCGACGCCGTTGACGCGGACGAGCGGTGCGAGTTCCATCGCGAGCTCTCGGACGAGGTGGTTCGCTGCGGCCTTCGAGGTGTCGTAAGCGAGGCTTCCCTTCTTGGCCACGGCGGCGTTGGCGCTGGTCGTGAGGACCATGGCCCCGCGGAGCCCCTGCTCCTTGAAGGTCCTGGAGGCCTCATCGGCGACGAGGTAGCTGCCGGTGACGTTGATGTTAAAGGTGAGGGCCCACTTGTCATCGGGGATGTGGCCGGTTGTGTCGCTCGGGACGAAGATGCCCGCGGTGATCTCAATGGCGTCGAACCCGCCGTAGGCGAGGGCGACCTGGTCGAGCATCGCGCGGATGCTGGCGCGGTCGGTGATGTTGCCGCCGAGTCCGAGGGCCGGACCGCAGCCGCTGAGTCCCGTGCCGGCGACGCCGATGCCGAGACCGTACTTGTCGGTGATCTCCTTGGCGGTCGCCTCCGCGGCGGCCTGGTTGAGGTCGACGCAGACGATGTGGGCGCCTTCCTTCACGAGGCGGTGGGCGGTCTCCTTGCCGATACCCGATCCCGCGCCGATCACAATGTGGATCTGGCGGGCGAGCTCCTTCTCGGCGGGCATGCGCTGGAGCTTGGCCTCCTCGAGGAGCCAGTACTCGATGTCAAAGGCCTCCTGCTGGGGCAGGGAGACATACTCGTCGATCGCCTCGGCTCCGCGCATGACCTCGACGGCGCAGTTGTAGAACTCGGCGGTGACGCGGCTTTCGCTCTTGTCCTTGCCCCAAGCAATCATGCCCAGTCCGGGGATGAGGATGACGGTCGGATTCGCATCGCGCATCGCGGGGGAGTTCGCGTGCTTGCAGCGGTCGTAGTAGGAGGCGTAGTCCGCACGGTAGGCGTCGAGGCCCTTGGAGAGCTTCTCCTTGAGGGCGGCAACATCCTCAGCTTGGGGATTCCAGTCGACGAAGAGGGGCTTGATCTTGGTGCGGAGGAAGTGGTCGGGGCAGGAGGTGCCGAGCTCCGCGAGGCGGGCGGCATCCTTCGAGTTCACGAAGCGGAGGATCTTCTCATCGGACTGCACGGTGCCGACAAAGCGCTTCTGCTGGCTGACCTGACCGCGGAGCCAGGGAAGGATCGCGGCGAGGGTGCTGTTGCGGGCGGCCTCGTCGAGGGACTGGTACTTCGCCCCACCGAAAGCGGCGGCGTCACCACCCTTGGCCTCGTACTTGGCCTCGATGAAGGCGGCGGCCTTGTCGATGAAGGCGAGGGTCTTGGTGTAGCAGGTCTTGGCGTCGTCATCCCAGGAGATGAAGCCGTGCTGGCCCATCATGATCGCCTTGATCGCGGGGTTCTTGCGCTCGATCTCCTGCATGGCGAGGCCGAGCTCGAAGCCGGGGCGCATCCAGGGAACGTACTCCATCTCGCCGCCGAAGATCTCCTTCGTCAGCTCCTGGCAACGCTTGCTCGCAGCGACGGCGATGACGGCGTTCGGGTGCATGTGATCGACGCACTTGCCGGTCAGGAAGCTGTGGAGCGGCGTGTCGATCGAGGAGGGGCGGGGATTGAGGTTGAAGGTCGTGTGGGCGTACGCGCCGACCATGTCGTCCTCGGCCTGGGACTTGAGTCCCTTGTCGGCGCGGGCGCCGTAGCTCTTCTGGAGGCCGATGAGCTTCTCCTGGTAGAGGGAGGAGAAGTTCTCGCGCTTGGAGGTGCGGAGATCGCCGCCGGAACCCTTCACCCAAAGAACCTCGACCATCTCACCGGTGAGGGGATCCTTCTCCATGATCTTGGAGGAGGTGTTGCCACCGCCGGTATTGGTGATGCGCTGGTCGGAGCCGAGGAGGTTGGAGCGGTAGACGAGCTGGTCGACGGCATCCAGTTTGGAGGCCTTGGCGTCATCCCAGAGGTTGGGTAGTGGTGTGTGTGGCATGGTATTGGTGAGGTTAAAAGGTGAAAAGTTGAAGGGTTAAAATGTGACGATGGGTTGCTGCTTTTTGGTTTTCCGTGTTTGTCGGTTTGGTTTTTGAACTTTGTAACGATGGAACAGTTTTAACGTTTTAACTCGCTTTACGGCAAAGCCGTGAAGCGCTGATAGGCTGCTTCCCAAACGGCGGGCTCCTGCGGCTCGTAGGTATTCTGGGGGAAGGAGCGGGCGACGATGGCACGGGCTTCGGTAAGGGAGGTAACGGTGCCCCCGGCAATGGCCTGAATGAGAATATTCCCGGCGGCCGTAGCCTCGACCGGTCCCGTGATGACACGGCGTCCGGTGGCGCTGGCGGCACACTGGTTGAGGAGATCGTTACGGGTTCCGCCACCGACGATGTGGAGGCGGTTGATCGTCCTGCCGGTGAGCTGTTCCAGCTCGCCGAGACTCTGACGGTAAAGGAGGGAGAGGCTCTCGAGGATACTGCGGGCGATGGCGCCGACCATCTCGGGAACCTGCTGGGAGGTCTCGCGGCAATACTCGGCGATGCGTGCCGGCATCCCGCCGGAGGCCGTGGTCCCGCCGGAGCGGAGGAAGCGGCCGTCGCCCGGATTGATGAGCGAGACGAGAGCGGGTGCCTCGAGAGCGAGATCGACAAGTCCCGCGTAGGTGTACTCGTGGCCGCTCTCACGCCAGAAGCGCATGCACTCCTGGAGGATCCAGAGGCCGGCGATGTTCTTAAGCAGACGGACCGTGCCGCCGAAGCCGACCTCGTTGGTGAAGTTGAGTTGTCTCGCCTCCTCGGTGAGCACGGGAGTCGGGGACTCAACTCCGAGGAGCGACCAGGTGCCGGAGCTGAGGTAGGCCCATCCGGGCTCGTCGGTCGCGGGAACGGCGGCGACGGCCGCGCCCGTGTCGTGCGAGCAGGTGGCCACGACCTTGACCGCTCCGAGTCGGGTCTCGGACTGGAGTTCCGGCGTGAGCGTTCCGATCACGGTGCCGGAGGGAACGACCTTTGGGAAGATCGACTCGGGAAGTCCGAGGCGAGCGAGGAGAGGGCGTGCCCAGTCCATCTTCGCGGGATCAAAGAGCTGGGTCGTGCTGGCCAGCGAGGCCTCGGCCACGGGCTCCCCTCCAAGGAGGTGGTTCACCGTGTCGCCGATGAGCAGGAAGCGGTCGGCGAACTTCAGGATCTCCGGGCGCTGCAGCAGGTCCGTGTGGAGCTGGCAGAGCGTGTTGATCGTCATGAACTGGATGCCGGTCGCCGCGTAGATCTCCTCGCGGGTGACATCGCCGAGACGCTCGTAGGATCCATCGGTCCGCTCGTCGCGGTACTGGTAGGGGGTTGTCAGGAAGGGCTCGGAGCCCTTCATCAGTGCGTAGTCGACGCCCCACGAGTCGGAGCTGAGGGAGCGGATCGGCAGATCGCGCGCCCCGGCCTTCCTCAGTCCCTCCACGATCTCGGCGTAGAGGTGCAGGAGGTCCCAGCGCCGGGAGCCCTTGATCACCACGGCCCCGTTGGAGAAGCGGTGAATCTCCTCGAGCGTCAGTCGTCCTTCCCAAAGCGTGCCGAGCATGACGCGGCCACTCTCGGCTCCAAGATCGATGGCGAGGTAGTGGGAGTGGGAGGACATGGGGATGGGAGCGGGGAGTGAAAGGTTAGAAAGTTAGAAAGTGAAAAGGATGGATGCCGGCTAGGGATGGTCCGTTTTAACCTTTCAACGTTATAACAATTTTAACGGGCTGCGCTCGGTCAGAGCTTGAGGACCTTGCGGCGGTAGTGTTCGTCGGAGCGGCCCGAGATGCGGGCAACGTTCTCCGGGGTGAGGAAGACGGGGCCACCCAGCGCGGCGGCACCGACGAAGATCTTCGCGGCTTTCTCCGCCATCATGAGTGAGGCCATGACGCCGGCGGGGCTGCCGCCGAGACCGATAATTCCGTGGTTCTGGAGCAGGATGATGCGAGGGGCCTCCCCATGACGCTCCATGTACTCCTTCACACCTGAGGCGATAGCGCGGGCGAGATGAACGCCGGGATCAGTGTAGGGAACGAGCACCGACTCGGTGCCGCAGCAGACGATCTCGTCGGGGAAAGTGCGCTTCGTCGCATAATCCTCGGCACGGGGTGAGCAGAGGATCTGGTTCACCGCGATCGCGTGCACGTGACCGACGAAGGAAACGCCAGGAAGCGAGAGCAGGTAGGCGTGGAAGAGTCCCTCGACGGAAGGCTTCGCGGCGTTCTGGTCGACGCGGCTCTCGAGAAGCAAACGCTCCACATCCTCGTCGGCCCAGGTTCCCTCCAGGAGGGGGAGCAGGGTCTTAAAGCGGCAGAGGGTGAGTCCGGGCTCGCCGAGCGTGCCGAGACAGTGACCGCTCGCCTTGACGAGGAAGTTCTCCTCGTCGACGCGGGTGGAGGCATTCCCCTCGCCGAGGATCGCCATGCCGCGCTCCTCACGGCCGAGGTCGTGGCAGAGGCCAATAAGCTTTTGGGTGAGTTCGGAAGACATGATTGGAAAAGTTAAAAGGGTTGGAATGTTACAACGTGAAAAGTCGGGGCGGCCGAGAGCGGAAGATGAATCCGTTTTAACCTTTCACCATTTCACGTTTTTAACGGGTTTCAGTCCTGATCAGATCTCTCCGCAGATGGCGACCGTCATGCCGAGCTCGCGCATCGCGGCGGCCTTGGCGTAGAGACCCTTCTTCGCCCCTTCCTTGTCGGGAGCGTAGACAACCTGGATGTGGTTGGCCTTATGGCGGGCCATCATCTCGTCGCGGCTGATGCCGGGCAGGATGGTGTGCATGATCGGCCATTGAGGAGTGGAGAGATTCCAGCGATCCTCGGTTTCGGCCTGCGGCAGCTCGACGATCTCGCCGAGTCCGGTGTCGTAGCAGAGCTCGCCGCCGTCGATAAAGATGCGGCTCCAGACGATCCAGCCGGGCTTGCTGACACCCTTGACGGTGCCGCCGCCGAGGCGGAAGTACATCGAGGGCTGGCGCTCGCTCGAGGTCCCCTTGAAGCCACCGATGAAGTGGGCCGGAGGCGCGGCGCCGGAGATGAGGAACACCCAGACATAGGCGTCGAGGGTCTCGGAGAGATTCTTGCCGCCGGGTCCGGTGTAGTGGCGGCCCCAGCGCAGATCATGAAGCGTGTTCTCGGGAGCGAAGTCGAGCTGACGCCAGAGCTTGTAGGTGATGAGTCCGTCTAGGCCGGAGCACTCGTCCACCTCGTTGAAGTGGGGAAGCGCCTCGCCTGCGAAGAGTTCCTTGCCGGTCTCCTCGTCATAGACGGGAGGACGCTCGACGTTGTTGAGGAGTCCCTCGACAAGGTCGGAGGCGGGGGCGAGGTCCTTGAGACCCTGCTGGTATTGGATACCGATCGTCGCACAGCCGAACTCGGCGGCGATACGGACGGCGGCGATGTACATCTTGCACTGCTGAAGGACCTGGTTTTCGGTGAGGTCCTCCTCCTCGCTCGGGCCGAACTTGAAGGTCATGCCGCGGTCGAGGAGCCACTGGTAGACCTTGCGGGCCTCATCGTCCTTCACGGTGAGCATCTTGGCATAGAGGGCCGACTGGCTGAGGCGCTCCTTGAAGACGCCGGTCTTGTGGATCAGCTCGTCGGGGATGATCGCGTTGTACATGCCCATGCACCCCTCGTCAAAGACACCCATGATCTCCTTGTGATCGCGGAACTTCTTGGCGAACTCGGTGCCGAGCGTCTCGGCCTCGGCGGGGACGCCGGCCTTCTCGTAGGCCTTCACGTGAGGGGTGGCGTGGGTAACGGATCCGGACGCGAGCCAGGAGCGGAGACCCTTCAGGAAGGCCTCGTCGCTGAAGTCATCGCTCCAGAGGGTGCTGTACTTCACGCCCGCCTTGGTGAGTGAGCCGTTGAGGTTGAGCATGCCGACCAGACCGGGCCAGGTGCCGCTCCAGTTGGCGACCGTCAGGATCGGACCCTGGTGGGTGAGCAGTCCCTGCAGGAGGTGGTGGCTGTACTGCCAGACCGCCTCGGCGATAATGATCGGGGCATCCTTGGGAATGTTGCGGAAGACCTCCATGCCGTACTTCTGGCTATCAATGAAGCTGTGGCCCTTCTTGGATTCAAAGCCGTGGCCGCGGCGGATTTTGCGTCCTTCCTTCTCGATGGCCTTGATCAGCAGGGCTTCCATAGCCTGCTGGGCCTCCTCGCATTTCTGGTTGGCCGAGGTACGGAGATCGCCGTTGGCGATCAGGATAATGTCTTGGGTGCTCATATGGGTTATTGGGGTAGGGAATGGGTGATGGGGAAAGCTGAAGGTTGTTGGACTATTAGGGTTGAGAGTTGAGGAGAGTTCCGGGCTTGAGCGTGATGCCGGCCTGACGGAGTTCGGGAAAGGAGAGATCGCTGATCAGCGTGCCGACCCTTGTCCATGCACCGAGATGCTCCGGGGCCGTGCGGCCTAGCTTGGAACGATCAAGGCAGAAGCAGGAGCGAGTCGCTCGTTTCATTACGGCCTGCTGAAGGCGAATGATGTCGCGCTGGGAATTCCAGAGCCCCGTGTCCGTCATCCCCTGCGCGCTGAGGAAGGCGAGGTCGATCTCTTGCGCTGCTGCGGCCTTCACCGCCTCGTTGCCGAGCAGGACCGACTGACGCTCGAGAAGCTGGCCACCGAGCACGATCGTCTTGGCACCGGGAAGGGAGCCGAGTGTTTCGAGCAGGGCGAGATTGTTCGTGATGATCGTGAGTCGCTCAGGAAGATGCCGGCGAAGTTCTTGGGCGATGGCGAAAGCCGTGGTGCCCGCATCGAGATAGACCTGCATGCCGGGCTTCACGAGAGCGGCGGCCGCACGGGCGATCCCAGCCTTAGCCTCGGTGCCGTGGCGCAGTCGCTCCCGGAAGGAGGTAAAGGTCGCGTTGAACTCCCCGAGGGCTCCGCCATAAGTACGGGTTATCCTCTCTTCACTCTCCAGCGCGGAGAGATCTCGGCGGGCCGTTGCTTCGGAGACACCAAGCTCTTCGCAGAGCTCGCTGATCGGCAGGTATCCCCGCTCCAAAAGGAGCTCTGTCAGGCGAGACCGCCTTGCTTCGACGACTTGTCGGGGAACGCGCATGGGAAGAAAGTATACAACCCTATATGATTGAAGTCAATCATTTGCTGGCCGAGATGCTTCCCGGTTTTTCAGCTGATTAATTCAGGAAGGGATAATCCGTATATCCCTGCTCAGTGCCTCCGTAGAAGGAAGCATCGTCAGGTTTGTTGAGCGCTGCATTCCCGCGGAAGCGTTCCGGAAGATCCGGGTTGGCAATGAAGGGAACACCGAAGGCGATGGCATCGGCCCAACCCTCGGCAAGTGCCCGGTTGCCTGACTCAAGCGTGAAACCTCCGGCGGAGACGATCTTGCCATTCCAGAAGGGCTTCAGTTCCTTCGGTCCGACGCCCGCTACCGCGCCGTGGGCGATATCCTGGGCGGTCACCTGCGTGATATGGGCGTAGGCGAGGTTAAAGCGGCTCAGCTCATTTAGGACATGTCCGAAGGTCTCCATCGGATTGCTGTCATGCATGTCATTGAAGACGCCGGCGGGTGAGAAGCGGATGCCGACGCGGTCAGAACCCCAGACGTCGCAGACGGCTTCGGTGACCTCGAGGGTGAGGCGTGCGCGATTCTGAACAGCTCCGCCGTAGCTATCACCACGCTGGTTCGTGCCGTCACGCAGAAACTGATCCAGCAGGTAGCCGTTGGCATTATGGATCTCCACGCCGTCGAAGCCGGCCTCCTTGGCCAGCTTTGCGCCGTGGATATACTCCTCGATGATTCCGGGAATCTCGCCTGTCTCGAGAGCGCGCGGAGTCACATACTCTTCCATCGCGGTTCCTGTGAAGACCTGCCCCTTCGGTTTCACCGCGGAGGGGGCAACCGGTTGGGTGCCATCCTCCTGATAGGCGGGATGTGAGATGCGACCCACATGCCAGAGTTGGAGGTACATATGGCCTCCCTTAGCATGAACCGCACTTGTGATCTTTTTCCACCCTGCCACCTGCGCCTCGGTATGGATGCCGGGGGTGTTGGGATAGCCATAACCGCGAGAGGATACGGAGGTGGCTTCCGAGATGATCAGTCCCGCTGAGGCTCGCTGCGCGTAATACTCCGCATTAAGATCGTTAGGCACATTGCCTTCCGAGGCACGGCACCGGGTAAGGGGGGCCATGAAAACGCGGTTGGGCAGTGCCAGAGGCCCCAACTGGATAGGAGAGAAAAGGTCGTGTGTGCTCATAAAGAAAGGGTGTTTAGGCTGAAGACTGTGAGGCTATTGGGAATGACTGGGAAATCTTAACGCCGAATACGCAAGTAGGTTATGAAGGAAATCTTATTTGATCCTTCTCTGCGCCTCTGCGTCTTGTAGGTCTCGGAATATGGATATTCAAGGAGTTATTCGCAAATGCCCGGAAGGGCAAGGTGGCGGCAGCCCGAGCCGAACAGCTCGGGCGCTGGCGCTAAGCCAGAGCTACCGGTTTGGGAAGAACT
>CAIPWR010000097.1 GCA_903868795.1 uncultured Spartobacteria bacterium
ACCGGCACCTGGAATGCCTCGGGTATCGATCGTGACACACAGATTGGCACGGGAAGCACCGATCTCCTGCTCGGCTTCTACACCCACCATCACTTCGTCCCGGGAAGCAAGCTGAACTGGTTCGCCCAATCGATGTTCGACCTGCCGATGGTCACCCAAGCTGGCTACCGTCCCGGAGTGGAACTCGACTCAGCTCTCGGCGTCTATGTCGATGGCTTCCATATCAAAGGTGTCCAGATCCAACCGATCGGACAGATGCTTATCTCCAACCGCGCTTCCGATCAGGGACCCAATGCAAATCCCGGCAATTCCGGCTACCAGCGCGTCCTGCTCTCACCGGGCCTGCAGATCGACATCCATCCGATCCGGATCTACGCCGATGCGGAACTCCCCGTGATGCAGAGCGTCGTCGGCCAGCAGTTGGTTTCCCAGTGCATGGTCAAGCTAAACGTCTCCTACATGTTCTGACGGGTTGCGCTGATGGTGCGGGTATCGACATCCAATCATGTTTTATCGCGTAGCTCGGGGGGCGTAGGCGCTCGTCAGCCTTGCTCTCTATCCAAACTTGCCGTTCTTGAATAAAGGAAGGAGAGTCAGAAATTTACTTCAGCTTCTGGATGTAACTAGCCCCGTCATACCATGAAGCTCCTTCCGTGAAGGAGATCCAGACGTCGTGGGTCTTGTTGTCGACGGTGACGGCATGCGCTCCCTTGTGCGTCGGCACGTCACCCAAATGCTTCAACTCTGCTCCGGAAGCATCCACCACGCTCAAAACACCTGATCCGCTGGCACAGTAAACGCGCTTGAGGCTTGGATCATAAGCAATCTGGTCGACCCTAGAAGAAACCTTTGTGGAAGAAACCATCTTCCCCGAGCCAAGATCGATCGCCACCAAGGTTCCATCACCACCCACGGAAATCAGTCGATGTCCCTCTGTATCGATCACGAGCCCATGGGGACTCTTCGCAGGAGATGTGGGCCAGGAAGTAATTGCTTTGTTGGAATCGGCGTCGATCACAGCGATGTAATCGGCGCTTTTGACATTGGCATAGACGCGATTGGCGTCCTCGTCACAGACCAGAGCCTCGGGACCCTCCGCGATCGGGAGGGAAGCAACCACCTTTCCGGCATTCATATCGATCGCCCAGATTTCAGTGGCGTCGTCATGCCCCACGTAGGCCGTGTTGTTCTTGGAATTGAAGGTTAGAACATCAGCCTTGCCGGGCAGGGGAATTGAACCAGTGATGGTGAGTTTCTCAGCATCCACGCTCACGACTTTCTGCTGCTTGCTGACGGAGACGATATAGCGACCACCTTTTGCATCAACAGCCACATCATTCGCCGACCCAGTGGGAATGGAGGGCACGAAACTCTTGGACTTCGTGTCATAAATATCGAGGGTTCCGTTGCCAGGATGGCCCGCCAGAAGCCGTCCCCGCTGCTGATCGAATTCGATGAAGTCGGTTCCTCCTTTCACACCTGGAACTAGGATCGGATCCTACTTGATCAGGATCGCTTGCTCGGCCTGAACTTGATTGAGAAAACTCAGCGCGAAAAAGCAGGAGTATAAGACTAGACACGGGGTGTTCTTCATGAGGCCGTAATACTCCGCATCGGAGGCCGACCCAGCAAGAAATTGTCCTTATCAAAAAAACGTGCTTAACCAATCTCCAGTAAGCAGTGTTCTCTCCATGACAAGCGACAAAACAGAACAGGTCTTGAGCAAAGTCCCCCAAGTCACCCTCGGGTTCTGGGTGCTAAAGATCCTCGCCACCACGCTGGGGGAGACTGGAGGTGATGCCCTCTCGATGTCGCTGAATCTCGGTTACCTGCTCAGCACCGGGATCTTTGCCGTGATCTTCGCGATCGCCGTCGTGACACAGATCCTCACGAAGAAATTCCATCCGGTGATTTACTGGGTCACCATCATCGCAACCACGACAGTCGGCACGACGCTCGCCGATTTCTGTGATCGTTCGCTCGGCATCGGCTACACCGGCGGATCGGCGCTACTGCTGGGATTGCTTCTGGCATCGCTTTATCTCTGGAAAAAGACTCTGGGCACCGTGGCCGTCGAGACGGTCAGCACTCCGAAGGCCGAATTCTTCTACTGGATCACAATCATGTGTTCCCAGACTCTGGGCACGGCTCTGGGAGATTGGACCTCCGACTCAGCGGGACTCGGATACCTGGAGAGCGCGGCGATTTTCGGCGGGTTACTGGCTATCCTTGCTCTCGCTTATTGGAAGACCTCCATCTCTCGGACAATGCTTTTCTGGGGAGGCTTCATCCTGACGCGCCCGCTTGGTGCTGTGGTCGGCGATTTTCTCGATAAGCCCCATGACCATGGAGGTCTTGCTCTAAGTCGCTTCACCGCCACCGCGGTCTTACTCGCCATCATGGCGGGGATCATGATGGCTGTTCCTCAACGCGCGGCGGCAAAAAGCCACTGATCGGAAGCGCCAATCCATCAGGGCTCAAGCTTGCAAATAGCGCGAGAGCCCCTTTCTCAGAAGTTCCCGGGCATGGCTGAGACGGCGCTCGACGGCCTTGACCGAGCATCCCGCAATGACTGCGATCTCGGCTTGGGAGAGCTGTTCGTATTCGCTCAGGATCAGCGACTCACGGAGATCTGGAGGGAGAGAAGCTATGGCCACTTGAACGGCCTGCTCGCGCTCATGAGATTCGGCAGCTTTCAGGGGATCGCCTTCGGAGGCCACGGTGCCGGCCTCCTCGATGGCAACCGTCGGATGGCGTCTTTGCCAACGAAGATGATTCCGCCCCAGATTAGCGGCGATACCGAAGAGCCAGGTCGAGAATTGTCCCCCTGTGCGGAATTTCATCCGACCCTGGTAGACCCTCACGAAGGTCTCCTCGGCAAGTTCGACGGCCGTCGCTTCATTCCCTGTGAAGCGATAGAGGTAGGCCGTAAGGCGGCTCTTCCAGCGCTCCATGATCCCATTCAGCGCAAGATCTTCCCCACCTGCCAACTGGGCCATCGCGGCGCGATCTTCCTGTTCGGTTTCAGACATTCAAGAAGCTCCTTATTTTGATCCACAGGAGTCGATCACGAGCGGTAACACCTTGAGCAGATAATCCCGGCGTTTCTCCGGAGGGAGCTCCGCGGCCACAGCATAGAAATGCTGCAGCATCACGATCCGTGTCTCGGTACGGATACGATCGGTCTCCGCCACCGCATCACGGAGTGCCGGAGTGATGCTCTGCTGGCTCAGTCCCGCCTCCAAGGAGAGTTGCTCGAGACGGGCATTGGCCTCGCACATTCGGTCGCAGCAGGGATCGCAACGGGAGCCGTATTCTTTTTGCAGGGCCTCAATACGGGAGGACTTTTCCGGGGAGAGTTCATACCTCTGGCAGAGCCACGATGCAGGAGAACTCTTCAGAAAGTGGCGGGTGATCATGGCCCCCACAACACCGATCACGACGGCGGCCAGCAGGACAAGAATACCGCGTTTCATAAGAAGCACTCAGCGTGCCAGCGCGCTGGCAGCAAACGGCCGGAGCGACTGAAGATACTGCTCCTCCTGAGAAGATCGGGCCTGAAGTCCACCGAGCAAGATGCCTCCAAAGAGGGCCATGGCAACACAGGTCGCGGCGATGCGAGGTGTGGCCAAACCCTGAATCCATGAGAACAAAGGCTCCAAGGAGGACTTCCTGCTCTCCGCTGCCTCGATGCGCATCCAGACAGAACGATTGAATCCGGATCCAGGCTCCACCTTTGGAGTCCAATTCTGCAGAAGAGCGGATAGTTCGTGATCGTTACTCATGGGGAAAAGTAAAAATAGCAAAAATGAGCCTAGAAGACTCAACGGACGGGGACAGGCTTTTTCGGCACCATCCCCGCCTCGCTGAATCATTAGCTTACTTGCAGCAACTGGAGCACTTGCCATCCGAGCACTTGGCGCAGGAACTGCAGCTCTTGGAGCATCCCTGGCAGCTCTTGCAGGCATTATCGGCGGCCATTGCTGTGGCCAGACCGAGTCCGGCGATAAGGGCGAGCATGGCGCCCGCTTTGATCAATGTTTTCATCTTTCTATTTTGTGTGGTGTGTTTTGTTCAGAGCGGGAAGGATTCCCGTTCCATAAGTAATTCACCGCACAAGGCGAAATCCCCCCGAGAATTTATTCAGACCCCAAAAAAACTCAGTTTGTTGCAGGAGCGGAGACAGATCCTGACCCAACGGGAACCATGACGTTCGGGGCAATCGAGGTTGATGGCATTGGTGGAGGAGTCTGGGAGGGCGAGGCTACGGGAGTAGCATTTGGTTCAGGAGTCGGCGTTGACTTTGAGGCGGGACGGAACTCCGGATGACGAATCCATCCCCCTGCCTCGGCAGTCCAGACACTCAATCCGATGGAAATCGTGCATCCCAGGAGGACAGCCCAGCCGATCCAAGCCGCCTGACGGGGAAACTTGATGAGCGCAAGGAGCGCAAGGAGTGCAAGGATTCCAGCAGCATAAACAAGTGGCGCCGTGATGTCAGCTCGGTGGGCATGCTGCCGGAGGGCGGTCTTCCCCGCATCATCCAATCCTGGCTGGATCGATCCATCCATGAAAGCATCATAGGCGGCTCCTCCCGTCTGCATGACCGCAGGCATCGTG
Organism: uncultured Spartobacteria bacterium; assembly: GCA_903868795.1. Lineage (GTDB taxonomy): Bacteria > Verrucomicrobiota > Verrucomicrobiia > Chthoniobacterales > UBA6821 > UBA6821. The sequence continues at coordinate 4,621 of CAIPWR010000097.1, forward strand.
CAAACACAGAGAATCACCGCCAGTAGTCCCGAGGCAAGAGCACCGCGACTATGAAAAACGATGCCAATCAGAACCGGCAGGCAGGCGACGGAGAGTCCGATGATCGGAACATGATTAAGGGCCACATGGAGATGGGCCGGAGAGAAAAGGGTATCCATAGTTGATTTCAGAGGCTTATACGGCGAGCGACGACAAGCAAGAGGGAAGCACCAGACAAACGACGACCCCTCCAAGGCTGCGCTCGACATAAAAGCCCCTCTGTTGTGAAATTCAATCATGAGCAACGGACAAGGATCAGCCGGCAATGTCATTGCCTCCCTGGCGAGTTTCTTTATCCCCGGGCTCGGACAGTTGCTTCAGGGGCGATTGCTCGCAGCCATTCTCTTCTTCGTCTTCACAGGCATCCTCTGGGTATTTCTCTTGGGTTGGATCATCCATCTCTGGGCCTGCCTCGATGCTGCCCTCTGGAAGCCGAGGAGCTAACGCTCCACTGGTCAGTTTTTCTCACTGACCCGGCGAGCTCTAAGTGAATTACTTAGAAAAAAACAGCCTCCTCTCTGTAGAAAGAGGATAAAAGAACTTGGCATGTCGTGTGCTTTTGCTACAAACAGGACTTCAACCAGTCCCAAAACCAACCAAAACCTACCATGAAACTCGTCTCACGCCTTGCCGCGTTCGCCCTTACGGCGGTTGCCGGCGCCTCCGCTCTTCATGCGGATACCAACTCCACCAACTCCACCAACTCCACCAACTCCGTTGCCACTGGCAAGGATGTGAAGGCTCCGGTTGCACCCGTTGCGGCAGCTAGCCCGATGTTCACATTGAATGTCAGCGAGAACTACGACAGCCGCTACATGTTCCGCGGTGTCGACGTTCTTGCAGGAACTGGAATTCTTTCCACGACCTTCGCTCCGACCTGGCACATCACTGCCAATGACACGCTGACCGTACCTCTCTGGTACGCAACCGCCGTCAAGAGCAACAAGAATGCCTCTGCATATCGTGAGCTGGATGTTCCCGTGAACTACCTTCACACATTCGACAGCGGTTTCAACCTCGGTGCCGGTTACCAACTCTATAACTACTTCAACCTTCCTGGTGGCAATCGTCCCGGTGGCACTGGCATCCAGAACGAAGTCAACGTGACCACTGGCTACTCCAAGACCTTGAAGAATGGCATCTCGCTGAACAGCTCGCTGACCTACTACTATGAGCTAGGCACAGCCAATCAGTACACCTACGGATCCATCAACCCAGGTTCCAGCTTCCTGACGCCTTCCCTCGGCGCCACGATCCCCCTTAACTTCATTAAGAAGGATGGATCGGTTACCTTCAACCCAAACACCCAGTACAACTTCTCGTTCGCTTACAATGCTAACCAGAACGGCACGTATGTTTCCGGTGGTAACAACTGGCAGTTCCAGCTCCCTGTGACCTGGCAGATCACCAAGGTCTGGAACGTTACTGGCTACTGGGCTTACTCCTATCAAGGTCTTGACCTCTTCAACACTGCCAAGTCCCTTGGCTGGGCCGGTTGCAGCGTCGGTGCTTCCTTCTAAAAACCTTTTTGGTTAACTGACAACGAAAGCCCCGGAGGAAACTCCGGGGCTTTTTTGTGCCCTGAAATCGCGCCAGCTGATTTTCTCCCGCAGCCGCAACGGATGCGTAGCACGGCCGGGCAAGCAAACGCCCAGGCGCTGAGATTTGATGAATACCCTGATCTGCTAGGAGTCCTTTTAAGGAAAGAGTTAGATTTTTCTAACTGCCCAACATGCAGAATCTCTCCTTCGGTGTTTTCCCTATGCGTCTCTGCGCCTCTGCGGGAAAAAAATTAGTATGCTAGGACCTTGGCTAGGAAACGCTGAGCCACAAGGGACTGGGGGTTATTAAAAAACGCCACCGCCGCTCCCTGCTCCACGACTCGTCCAGCCGCCAGGAAAGCCACCTGATCGGCGATCTTGCGGGCAAAACCCATCTCGTGGGTGACCAGTAGAATGGGAGTCCCGATCTCCTTCAGCTCTGCGATCAGCATGAGTACCTCCGCGGTCATCTCGGGATCAAGCGAGGAGGTCGGCTCGTCGAAAAGTAGGAATCGAGATCTGGATGCCAAGGCTCGGGCGATCGCGACCCGCTGACGCTGTCCGCCGGAAAGCTGAGCCGGGTATTTTTGCCCATGTTCCGCCATCCCAAGACGCTCCATCACTTCGAGGGTGCGTTGTGTAGCCTCCCTCTCATCAAGACCATGAACCGTGATCAAGGGAACAGTCACATTCTGAAATGCCGTCATGTGGGGAAAGAGATTAAAGGCTTGGAAAACCACTCCCAGCGTACGGCGATACTCGCGGAGGATTGGCTCTTTTTCAGAGAGTGGTGCTTGCTTCCCATCCAGAATCAACGAGCCGGCATCAGGACGCTCCAATCCCGCAATGACTCGGAGGAGTGTTGATTTTCCACTTCCACTCGGACCCAGCAGTGCAAGCACGTGGGGGAACTCCACGCTCAGAGAGAGGTCGTCGAGCACCCGCCGGCACTCTGTTCCGGATCCAAAGCTCTTCGTGATGCCCAAGACTTCGAGTTTCATGCTTCAGGCTTCATAGCGGAGGGGAAGAATTCTCGCGCAGAGGCGCAAAGACACTGAGAGAGCGAGTAAAAGGCATAAAGTTTTTTTGTCATTTTGACATTCCATCAACCCTCTTCATTTTCCTGAGTTCCTGAGTTCCATATTGTTCATGTATTCATCAATTCCGCATCAGTTTACGCGAAAGTCGCTTTAGGATTCGTAGCGAAGACGCTGCTCCAGGAACTTGGAGAGCAGGGAGATCGGCAGCGTGAGGGCCAGGTAACCCAGGGTCAACGGGAGATAGCTCTCCAAGGTGCGGTAGGTGGCGGAGTTCACCTGCTGGGCAGCCAGCGTGAACTCGCCGATTGCGATGATTGAAAGGAGCGAGGAATCCTTGATCAATGATGCGAACTGCCCGGTCAGCGGTGGGAGGATCTGCCTAAGCGCCTGCGGTACAATCACGATCCGATACGTCTGCCAAGGCGTGAATCCGATGGCCCGGGCGGATTCCAGTTGGGAGGCAGGAATGGATTCGATCCCGGCGCGGATCATTTCAGCCAGATAGGCACCGCCAAAAAGAGAGAGGATCAGGATTCCCGCAACCAATCGGTCCTGAAGCCCCATGCCGTTGGCAACCACGTAATAGAGGAAAAGGATCAAAACAAGGAGGGGCATCCCTCGTACCACATCGATATAAAGAAGCGCCGCGGAGCGCAGGGGCACGATACGGGAACGACGAGCAAGAGCTACAATAATTCCAATCAGTGTGCTCAGCAACAGAGAGAGAACCGAGATCACGATCGTGAGTGCCCATCCCTTCCAGAAGACATCACGATATTTCCAGACAGATTCCCAGGAACCTCGGGAGAAGCCGGCCGCCCAACTCATCACGCCAACGCAGAGAAGCGTGGCCAGCAGGAGCATCCAGACAACGCGTATCCAAACAGCCGCCTTCCTCCCCGGCTGATCAATGAGGAGCGACAGCAGATTCATCAGGACTAACGGTTAAACCGGAAGAATCCCTCCGCCGTGCGCGTCGTCTGCACAGCCACCTCCTCCAGTGAGATTCCTCGGACCTTAGCAACCGTCTCCGCCACGAGCCGTGTATGGGCGGGTTCCGCACGCTTCCCACGGTGAGGTACAGGGGCTAGGTAGGGGCAATCGGTCTCGACCATGTAGCCATCCAAGGCCACAGCGGCGGCGGTCTCACGAACCTGCTCGGCATTCTTAAAGGTGATGATCCCGGTGAAGGAGACAAGGTGGCCAAGTGATGCAACCTCGGCGGCTTCCTCGGGAGTTCCCCCAAAGCAGTGAAAAACACCCCGTACCTTCCCCGTGTAGCCCCTCAATACCTCGAGCGTATCGCTCCAAGAGCTGCGCTGATGGATCACGACATTCAGTCCTAGCTCCACGGCCAGATCGAGCTGCATGCGAAAGGCATCGGCCTGAGAGGCTTTCCAGGCCCCCTCGGCAATGAGGCGCTCCTGATCCCCCGAACTCTGAGCAAGCAGGGCGGAATCAACGGAGGCAACCTTCGGTGGCTGGAGTTCCTCCGGCACATGATGGTAATCGATGCCGGTTTCTCCGATCGCCACGACTTTCGGATGAAGTGCCAATTCTCGCAACGCGGGTAGAAAATCGAACCCTTCCTCCATCACGTTGGTCGGATGGATGCCAATAACAGCATAGAGGTTCGTAAAACGCTCGGTCAGAGCCACAGCTCGACGACTGCTTTCGATACCGGTACCGATCGAAATAATACGTGTC
>CAIPWR010000098.1 GCA_903868795.1 uncultured Spartobacteria bacterium
AGAGAGAAGGAGCAGTAATAATATGGAACTCAGGAACTCAGGAAAGGAAGTGATGAAAGAGTCTAGCTTCTCCCCGTTCATATCTGCCGGGATGCCAAGCCGCTGAATCGCAGTCAGTCTTTTGTTTCCCGTTTTTTCCTGAGTTCCTAATTTCCAAATTAACTTCTCAGGCCTCTGTTTTTTTGAAGTAGCTCAGGATTTTTTCCTGATCGCCACCCGAGGCCCAGACGATCCTGAGGAAGTCAGCAGGATGGATGTCGTGTTGTTTCAGGAAGCGTCGATCTCCGCCGCAGCAGTACATGATCTCGTGGCATAGCCCTCCTTCGAGGAAGCATTGTGCCTTTCGAATGATACGGGGTAGCCAGGGAATCCCCTCCAGTTCCTCCGGCTTGGGAGGAAGCGACTCCGCTTCCGTCACGACGGTGCTGGTGATTCCGTGCTGAAAATAGAGAAAGTAGTCGCGACGAGCCGCCGCCATCAGGAGGACGGTGTTCCAATCGGGTTCTCCGGCCCCGTTCATATCCTCGGCATAGTCATAGAGATTAATCGGACGCAGACCGATCGAGGAGAGGAAGGAGGTCTCTTCGGTGGAAAAGTAGGAATCCAGATCCCTGTTGCCTGCTTTGTAAAGAGCAACAGCCTTGTCGTAGATCTCGCGAAGGTTTTGGGTCCAGAGATAGGAACTCATGATGTTGGTTGGTTGTTTTTTGCTGAATTATTCGAGAGTTGCTCCGATCTTCACTGTAACCTGCCAGTGAGCCACCTTACCATCCTCTAGATGGGCGCGGGTCTCGACAACCTCAAGCCAGCGAAGGTTTTTCTCAGTGAGCGAAGCTTTGGCAACAGCATTCTGGACGGCATCCTCAATGTTGAGGGTTGAAGAACCGACGAGTTCGATTTTCTTATAGGTATGATTGCTCATGACTCAATTATCGGGTTAAAGCGCTCTTCTGTCCACTATCCTGGTTTTTCGCAACAAGACGCACAAGCAGTTGGGTTATAATGGTGTCGTCGGAGCTTTGCCCGCTAAGGAGTTTCTGATTGGCATCTCGGCAGGCGAGAAAGGCCGAGGCAAGATGATCCCGATCAAATCGCGCCGCGTTCACAGCGGCTAGACCGATACCATAGGAATTGAGCGTCCCATCCTTTTTTCGCGGAAGATGAGAGGTCTCCTCGGAGCGGAGCCGCTTCAGATCGGAAGCGAAGAACTGGGGTTGGGCCGGAGGGCGCATCTTGTGACGATCCATCAGATCTTTTGCGATGAGGAGATTGCGCACTGTCGGCACGATGGCAGCGAGCAGGATGACGATGGCATTTTCTCCTTGGCGGCGGAGCTGAGCAAGTGTGTCGAGGCAGAGTGGTAGGTTGCGTTTGTTGATGGCATCACTCAGGTCGAAGATTCCACCAGCACGGGTGAGGGGAACCAGATCTCGGACAAGACTCTCGGTGATGACCTCACCTTCTCCGGCGGCGGTGGTGAGTTTCGCGAGTTCTGCATCAAGTTGGCCCGTGTTGGTTCCGACGCGGGTGGTCAGCACCACGGCAGCCTGATTCTCCATCCTGACTCCCCGATCGCGGCAACGATCAATCACCCAGTCAATCAGATCATCCTCTGTGGCTCCGAAACCAAAGTCCGGCTTATCACACAGCGTTGTTGAGGCAATGGAGGAGAGTGTTTTGTAGAATGATTTCCGCTTGTCGGGCTCTGGGGCACTAATGAGTAGGGTGATGCCCTCCGGCAGTCCCTCCTCGAGGACCTTGAGGAGTTTTTCAAGAGCATCCTGCACTGCCTCGGAGCGACCCTGCACGGAGTCTTTCAGGAAGGTGACCCCTTTCATCCAGACAAGTTTCCCTCCGAAGAACGGAAGTGTTAGGACGGCTTGGAGAGTCTGTTGCACCATCTCGATCGAGCAGTCGACTGTGTCGGCTGGAGCCTCGATAACCTCAAGGCCGAATTCTCCACCATCTGCGGGAGCCAGTTTTGCGGCAAGTCCTTGAGCCGTCCGCCGCACCTCGGCCTCATCACTTCCGGTCACAAAGTGGAGGTTTGGATTCTTGGCTGCGGCAGGTGCTTTGCGGGTGGCCATGGATAGGAAGGCTAAAGGTTAAATGCTGAAGATAAAAAGTTACCGCTTCCAACCTTTCTTTGTCTTGGAAGTCTTATCCTTGGATTTGGGACGATTGGTCATGGAGGAGGTGACTGCGCCACCACCTTTGAGTTCCATGATTTGGTCGCGGAGGAGAGCGGCACGTTCGTACTCCAGTTTCTTGGAGGCCTCTTTCATTTCACCCTCCAGTTCCCTGATCAGGGTGGCAACATCGAGAGGTTGCTCCTGCACGCGGGCCGACTCGGCATCCTCCCCTTCCAGAATGACGCGGAGGCTCTCTTGCACAGGGCGCTTCACACTATGAGGGGTGATGCCGTGTTTACGGTTATGCTCCATCTGGCGGCGGCGTCGGTCCTCAGTGACATCCAGAAGATCACGGATACTTCCGGTAATTTTGTCAGCGAAGAGAACGACCTCACCGTTGACATGTCGGGCGGCACGACCGGCCGTCTGGATCAGTGAGGTGCGGCTTCTCAGGAATCCCTCCTTATCAGCATCCAGTACACAGACGAGACTCACCTCGGGAAGATCAAGCCCCTCACGGAGCAGATTGATCCCTATCAGAATGTCGAATTCTCCAGCTCTCAGTGATCGCAGAATCTCCACACGCTCGATTGTGTCGATGTCGCTGTGCAAGTAGCGAACCTTGAGTCCCACATCCTTGAGATAGTCGGTGAGGTCTTCGGCAGTGCGCTTGGTGAGGGTTGTTATCAGTACCCGTTCGCCGATCTCGACACGGCAGCGGCAGAGCTCGATCGTCTCATCGATCTGCCCCTTCAAAGGACGGATCATGATGCGTGGGTCGAGCAGACCTGTGGGTCGGATGATTTGCTCCACGATCAGCTGGGAGCCGGGTGTTGAGGCATCTAGTTCCTCGCCCGCTGCATTGGGCTTGATCAGCGAGAGTGGGAGGGGATCGGATTGAAGTGTGGCAAGATCTACGAAGCCGGTATTTCCCACCACGCTGTTGCGCAGTTCGAGCGGAGCCGGAGTTGCGCTGATGTAGAGCCCCTGGCCGGTCATCTGCATGAACTCGCCGAAATTCAGCGGGCGGTTGTCGAGTGCGCTCGGGAGACGGAATCCGTACTCCACCAGGGTCATCTTGCGCGCCCGGTCTCCGGCATACATTCCTCCAACCTGCGGCAGAGTGGCATGGGATTCATCCACGATCAGAAGGGTGTCCTCGGGCAGGAAATCCATGAGTGTGTAGGGACGGACTCCGGGATCGCGCCCGGTGAGATGACGCGAGTAGTTCTCAATGCCGTTGCAGTAACCCATCTCCTGCATCATCTCGAGGTCGTACTCGGTACGCATTTTCAGTCTCTGTGCCTCGAGGTACTTGCCGTTCTCTTCGAACCAGGCCACCCGCTCCACCATCTCGGTACGGATGTTCCTCATGGCGGCCTGCATCTTGTCTTTGGGTGTGACGAATTGCTTGGCAGGGAAAAGGGTCAGATGGGTCAGGTCGCCTCTGGATCGGCCGGTGAGGGGATCGAAGAGGGCCATCCTATCGATCTCGTCGCCGAAGAACTCGATGCGCACAGCCTCCTCGTCATTCTGTGCTGGGAAGATTTCGACCACGTCGCCACGCACCCGGAACTTGCCGCGTGCGAACTCTATCTCGTTCCGCTCGTAGAGCATCTCGACGATTCGCTTGAGCACTTCCTCACGGGTGATCCGGTCTCCCTTTTTCAGGGTCATCACCATCTGCATGAAATCCTCCGGCGATGCCAATCCGTAGATGCAGGAGACGCTGGCGACCACAATGACATCACGGCGTGTGAGGAGGGAGCTGGTCGTGGAAAGGCGTAATCGCTCGATCTCCTCATTGATCGAGCTGTCCTTCTCGATGTAGGTGTCCGAGCGCGGAATATAGGCCTCCGGTTGGTAGTAGTCGAAGTAGCTGACGAAGTACTCGACGGCGTTGTTAGGGAAGAACTGTTTGAACTCCGAGTAGAGCTGCGCCGCCAGTGTCTTGTTATGCGACATGATCAGCGTTGGCCGATCAAGGTTCTGGATAATGTTCGCCGCCGTGAAGGTCTTGCCGGAACCGGTAACGCCGAGGAGCGTCTGGTGACGGTTCCCCATACGGATCGAGCGCGTCAGTTTCTCGATCGCCTGACCCTGATCCCCCTGGGGCTTGTAATCGGATCTCAGGTCAAAAGGCATCGGAATGGGGGAAAAATTAAAATGAAAAATGAAGAATGGAGGGAACCTTCAATTATCCACTCAAAGCATTGCCGGCGCAATAGGTGGCTCTCCTGCAATCATGCTTTCTTTTCCTACTTTCCTGAGTTTCATAGAAAACGCACCCCTTTTCACGATTCGATTCTGGCGATCCAACCGTGTCTGTAATAGAATGGAACTTCATGAACAAGCGTCTGCTCGATCCTGCTCTTTTACCGATTCTTGAGAAAGTTGAGGCTGGGGAACGGCTTACCGGTGAGGAGGGGATCTCTCTCTATGCCTCCCGGGATCTCAATGGCCTTGGCTACCTGGCCAATATCATTCGCGAGCGAAAGAACGGGAATGTGGCGACCTTTGTTTTCAATCGCTACGTCAACTACTCCAACATCTGCATCCTGAACTGCCAATTCTGCGCCTTCAGTGCCAAAAAGCGTGATGATCACGCCTTCGAGATGGCGATCACCGATGTCGCTGCCAAGACCAAGGAGGCATGGGAGAACGGTGCCACCGAGATCCATATGGTCGGTGGACTCCATCCGACCCTGCCGGCCTCCTGGTACCTTGAGCTGCTCGGAGCTATGAAGGAAGCCGCCCCCGGCATTCACCTGAAGGCCTTCACGGCAATCGAGATTCGCCATCTCTCCGACCGTGTCTTCAAGAAGCCTCTTCAGGAGACTTTGGAGATCCTTCGCGATGCTGGTCTTAATGCACTCACCGGTGGAGGGGCAGAGATCTTCGACCAGCAGGTCAGGGATACCATTTGCCGAGGCAAAGAGACGGGTGAGGAGTGGCTGGAAGTTCACCGCACCTGGCATAAGATGGGGCAGCGAAGCACCGCCACCATGCTGTACGGCCATGTCGAGACCGCAGAGCACCGGATCGACCACCTGCTGAAACTACGTGGGCTCCAGGATGAAACGCAGGGTTTCACGGCCTTTATTCCCTTTGCCTTTGTGCCCGAGACCACGGAACTGGCCCATATTCGCCCCGCCTGCTCCACGGACGAACTGAAGAATCTGGCCATCTCGCGTCTCATGCTCGATAACTTTGATCATATTACCGGTTACTGGATCAGTCTGGGACTGCCACTGGCCTCCATTGCGCTAAACTACGGGGTGGATGACCTCCATGGGACCATTCAAGAGGAAAAGATCTTCCATATGGCCGGCGCCAAGACCCCCCAGCAGCAGACCATCGCCGCCATGGAGAAGGCGATCCGAGAGGCGGGAAGGGAACCGATGCAAAGGGACACCTTCTATCGCAGGATCGAGTCGACCTCTTCCAGGAAGGCTCTTTCCGAAGTTCTCCCCGCGTGAACGATTCCTTTCTGAGGATCGGCTGCGTTCCTTACCTAAATGCCCGTCCCTTGGTGGAGGGAATTACCTATCCTATCAGGAAGCTTGTTCCTGCAAAGTTAGGTGATGCTTTTCAGGCTGGAGAGTTTGATGCAGCACTTCTTTCTTCCATTGATGTTATCACAGTCCCTAACCCTTGTGCCGTGGATGGGGTTTCCATCTCCTCTAAGGGGGATGTTTATAGCGTTGTGCTAGCCTATCAAGGAGATCTGAAGGGGATCAAGAAGCTCGTGCTTGACCCGGCCTCCCATACCTCCAATGCCCTACTCCGAATCGTCCTGGAGGAATTTCATGGGATCAACCTAGAATATGTCCAATATCAAGAAGTAAAGTGCTTAGATTTCTCTTACGATCATCCGACCCTTCTGATTGGGGATCGAGCCATTGAAGCAAGAAAACGGACATCAGCTCTCGATGTTCACTTTTTGGATCTTGGGGGCGAGTGGTATCGTATTACTTCCCTTCCCTTTGTCTTTGCCTTGTGGTCACTTAGAGATGATTTTACGAAAAAAAGTGAGCTATCTGATTTGCTCAGAACGTCCAAAGTCTCTGGGATGGCCAAGCGTCAAGAGATTGCTGCACGTGAGCCAGATCCATCCTTTGCCCTGCATTACCTCACCGAGTCAATCCGGTACGATCTTGGTGAGGAAGAAAAGAGGGGGCTGGCACTCTTTCATGAATTCCTCATAAAGCTTAAAATTGTTTCAAATATTAAATCTGAACTATCTTACTTCTAAAGCACCTAAAACACTGTCCAAATAACCTCCAAAAAATAGTATCTGTGCACACTAGCGTCCGGTTATAAGTCCCACAGCATCAATTGGTTATTTTTGTGAGGCATGTAAGATTTGAAGTCGGTTTCTGTAAGTAGCTCATGGATAGGAACTTTCTCAAAAGGATGAATGCTC
>CAIPWR010000099.1 GCA_903868795.1 uncultured Spartobacteria bacterium
GTTTTAATCCAAAACAATTATCATAAACCTAAGGGCGCCCGAGAGGGCGCCCCTTTTTTGTTTCACGATGCTCAGATCATGAAATCGATCTCGTCCGCTGAAATCTCCACGGTAACGGATCCTTTACCCTTCACGGACTTCTTGTCGAGGCGGCTCTGAATCTGTTCTCCACGGACAAGCAGGGTGTCTGGCGGAACGCTCTTCATGAGAAAGACATTCGCGCCGATGGTACTGCGGGCGCCGATTGTGGTGTCTCCGCCAAGAATGATTCCGTTCGGATAAATCGTGACATCATCCTCCACGTGAGGATGGCGACGAAGCCCCTTGATGATGGCTCCCTGCTCATCTTTCTGGAAACTGCGGGCTCCGAGCGTCACGCCGTGATAGAGTTTCACGCGGTTGCCGATGACGCAGGTTTCGCCGATGACGACGCCAGTGCCGTGATCGATGAAGAAATGAGAGCCGATGGAGGCGCCGGGATGGATATCGATGCCGGTCCGGCTGTGAGCCCATTCAGTCATCATGCGGGGAAGGAGAGGAACCTCCTCTTTGTAGAGCAGGTGGGCCATTCTTTGAATGGCAACGGCCTCGAGGCCGGGGTAGGCGAGGACGATTTCCTCAAGGCTGCGCGCAGCAGGATCACCGGCATAAGCCGCCTCGACATCGGTTTTTAGAAGCGCCCGCACACCGGGGATTCCCAGGAGGAAGCGTTCCGTGATGGCGGATGCTTTCCTGCCGAGCTCCTCATCGGGCACATTCGCCTCGCGCAGACTCACTGTGATGGCAGCGTCCAGTTCCCCAACGATCTGATCAATCATCACCTGAGCTGCTTCGGGAAGTTCATCCGAGGAGACAGCCTCGTCGGAGAAAAATCCTGGGAAGAGCAAATGCAGCAAGTCCTCACTGAGCAAGGCCACCGCCTTCTTCGAGGGGAGATTCGAGCGATCGACATGGTTGATCCCCCCACTTTCCCGATAGGATTCGAGAATCGCTTGGAGAAGATGTTTCCGAGAGTTCATTCGGGAGAGATTATTGATTTCGACGGATCCACGCCAGAAAAAGCCAGATTTCGAGTGTTTGACGACTTTTGGTGCAAGAATAAGCAAGCTTTCAGCGAATATGGTGACCGGCGTTTGACACCATCTCCAACGGTGGGTATGAGGGAGCGGTCTTACTCCCTTTTCCATCCTCTTAATCAACACAACCCCTTCACTCGCCATGACTCCCGGATACGATAAAAAACTCTATCTCCTAGCCTTTGATCACCGTGGCTCCTTCGAGCACGGACTCTTCGGGGCCACCCCTCCGGTCTCCCCAGAAATCAGGGCTAAAATCATCGAACTGAAAAATATCATTTTCGAGGCGAACCAATTGGCGGTTTCAGGAGGAGCCTCGAAAGAGATCTCAGGGATCCTGGTTGACGAAGAGTTCGGCACCGACGTTGCCCGCAAGGCAATCTCCGACGGAGTTCCACTGGCAATGCCTGTCGAGAAATCGGGACAGGATGAGTTTGAATTTCAATACGGGGATGATTTCGGAAGCCATATCGAGGCTTTTAATCCCACCTTTGCCAAGGTCCTGGTTCGGTACAATCCTGAGGATGATGTCGCCATGAATGATCGTCAGACTGCACGTCTGGCAACATTGAGCCGCTGGTTGAAAGCCAATGGGCGCAGGCTTCTCTTCGAGCTTCTGGTGCCCGCCACGACACAGCAACTAGACCGATATGAGGGACATCAGCGCGAGTTTGATGCACAGCTTCGTCCCCAACTCGTGATTGAGATCATTCGCCGCATGCAGGCTGCAGGAGTCGAGGCGGATATCTGGAAGATTGAGGGACTGGATTCCTCGGAGGCATGCGATGCCGTTGCCAAGCAATCAAGGGCGGGTGGACGCGATGAGGTGAAGTGCATCATTCTCGGACGAGGAGCCGATCTTGATCAGGTGCTGACTTGGATCAAACTTGCCGCGCCGGTCGAAGGCTTCGATGGGTTTGCTGTCGGACGAACGCTTTGGCAAGAGGCTCTCAAGGGATTCGTTGCCGGAACAGCGTCACGTGATGCAACCGTTAAATCCATTGCCGATCGTTATCTCTCCTGCATCCGTGCCTACGAGACGGCCGCTGGAAAATAAGCCCTAACCAAGAGATAGAAATCAACCACAACTCACACCCATGACTACTACCAAAGAAATTCGCATGATGATCGCCGATGTGGACGGCACCCTGGTCACTCAGGAAAAAGTTCTCACCGAGCGGGCCATTGCGGCGGTTCACAAGCTCCATGATGCCGGGATTCTTTTTGCTGTCACGAGTGGTCGTCCTCCTCGTGGAATGTCGATGCTGATTGATCCTCTGAAACTCACGACGCCGATCTCGGGTTTCAACGGCGGGATTGTTGTCGACCGGGAGATGAATGTCATCGACCAGAAGGTCATCCAGCAGGATCTCGTGAAACCGATGTTCAAACTCCTTAAATCGATGTCGCTGGATGTCTGGGTTTATCAGGGTGCCAAATGGTATGTGGGTAACCGCCAGGCTCCGCACGTCGATCGTGAGGCCTGGACTGTGAAGTTCGAACCGATCGTGGTGAATGATATCGAATCAATCACCGAGAACGTGGCGAAGATCGTCGGAGTGAGTGATGACCTGAGTGCGATCCAGATGGCTACTGAAGCCGCTCATAAGGAATTCGGATCCCACGTCTCCGCAGAGCCCTCCCAGCCTTACTACCTCGATATCACCCATCCCGAGGCTAACAAGGGATCGACCGTCGAGTATCTTGCCGCCAAATACAATATCCCCTCTGCTGCCATCGCTACGATCGGTGACATGCCGACCGATGTCCTGATGTTTGAGCGCTCTGGAGTCGGCATTGCCATGGGGAATGCAAAGCCCGATGTGCAGAAAGCCGCTCGCGACGTGACTCTATCCAATGAGCAGGAGGGCTTTGCCGTAGCCGTGGAGCGCTTTATCCTCGGATTGAGTTAAGGCTCTACCTGCTGACTTCGCGCCGACTTATCGGTTCCAAGGGGCACGGGCCAGCAATAGCCCCATGCCGCACCAGTCAGTGATGCCGGCAAAAACCAAGCCTGCGCCAACAAATGCGGAGAGGCCGAAGAAAGCGTGGTTCACTAGAAAGCCGAGGATGACTCCCGTCAGCACAAGGGCGCCGGCGCCGATGCGAACCTGTCGCTCGATGCTGATGGCGCTTTTACTTCCTTTCACGACAGGCAGTCCGGCGGCCACCCATGCCTGAGTACCTCCTTCCACGACATGCACGGAGGGATATCCGGCCGACAAAAAATGACCCGCCGCAACAGTCGCCCGCCCTCCTTTTTCGCAGAGGATGCATAGGGTGGCTTCCTTGGGGAGGGGGGCGGGTCCTGCTAAGGCTATTGATTGGATTGAATCCAGGGGAATATTCAGTGCACCGGAGGCATGGATACCACCGAATTCGGCCGGAGTACGGACATCCAGAAGAATAGCGTTCGGCGTTGATGCCAAAAGCATGGGGACATTTGCCGGGGGAATCGTGGACTCATTACTCACGATTTCTGTTTTATAGAGTCAATGCTCCCGGAGCAAAAACATAACTCCGGGAGCGTTTTGCTATCTTGCCAAGAAAAACCTAGAAAGTGACCTTTGCTACAACCTGCAGGATGACATCATTCCCTACGGTGCCGTTGCCGGCGGGATTAATGATATACTGGACTCCGGGTTTGAGTGAGGCCCATTTGGTTAACTGGATGTTGTAAAATCCCTCGATCACTTCCGTGGAGGAATAATGGGGAAGGTATTCGTAGTAGCTGGTGTAGGCAGGAACGGTCTTTTTCTTACTCCCGGTTCCAGTGGTGGTGGCTGGTTTGCCCGTTGTGGCGTTTACATTCTGAACATAAGCCGGTCCGTCAGGAACCGTGGCGTTGTATTTGCTGCCATAATTATTCTCGAGTGCCTGGTTTTGCGAATCGATGTACTGATTGTAGTAGGAGCTGTAGAAGCCTGCGCCTAAGGCGACGCCCAAGCTATCGTTTTCACGTTTTGGGATGAGTCCCTTGTAGACAAGTCCGGTCTGGAAGTAGAACGGCAGGGCATTGTTCTCGGGTGGTGTGAAACTGAATTCATTGAAGCTGTAGAGGCCGTTTTTGGAGGGTTTTGCGGGGTCGTTACTCTTCGCGCGGTAGAGTTGCTGATCAGCCTGGAGATAGAGTCCCCAGATCAGGTTATTCTCTGAAAAAGCGGTTGGTTTTTTTTGTCCCGTGACCCACGTGGTTGGAGTATAGGACGTGTTATTCTGCCCCCAGATATAACTGCCGAGGGCATACTTGCCTTCCAGTTGGCTCTTGCCGAATTTCGGTTCCCATCCGATTTCGTTCACGTTGTAGAGGCCGTTCTGGTTGTAGTTGCCTCCATACCCATTGGGTTGGAATGAGGATGATCCTTGGAAGTTAAACCCGTGACTTGTGTATGGGGATGCCACGTACTTGCCGGTTCCTCCCGTGCCATTTGCTTGCCCCTTTCCATTGATAGTATTGACAGTGTTGTTATAGCCGGAGGGTTTTAGTTTTCCCAAATAGTTGGGGGATACGGATGTGTAGGGATAGACATCCGTGGGAGAATAGGGGGTGGAAACGGTTGCAGATGTTCCTGAAATGGCAAGATAGAGACCGCTTTGGATGTAGGTATTCTTGAGAGGTTTGACCTTTAGAGTTCCCCCCCAGGCAGCATAGGCGCTATTCCAAGGTACTGGACTGGTCGTATAGGAGACGTATTTGCCAGTCTTGTTGGAATAAACAGGAATGCCTGCGCCTGCCTGCCCTCCAATACCCTTGGCTTGTGTGATATTATTGTTTTCAAACATTTTGGAGAGAGGTTGCTGGAGGAACTGCTCATAGGGGTTTTCCCAACCTAGGTTAATGGTGAGGGCTTTGTTTGGAGTGGTGTACTCCAGTTGTTGAGTCATGATTCGCACTCCTTGATTCCCACTTAGTACGGTGGGGTTGAAGAGATTGTACGTTCCTGCCTCGGCTTGCGGTTGCCCACCGTATCTGTCACGCCAGTTTGATTCAGCAGTCAGGCCCTTGATGCCGAAGAGGGGTTCAAAGTCATACTGGAACTTCAGCTTCACTTCACCATCCCAGTTGCTCTTGGGTTGGTTGGGGAGTCCACCGGAGAGTTGTCCGGAATAGAGTTCCTTGGTTTCACCCGTAACATTCAAGCCATACGTCTTTAGTGGTTGAGCCAAGCCAAACCATCCTGCAGTTGCCCCATTGGTCTGAGTCAGCCAATCTTGGAAAAAGTTCCCAGCGGATGATAGATCTGCTGAATAAGCGACCGAAAGAGTCGTGATAAAAGTCAAAAAAATAGCTGACCGTGTAAAAAGTCTGCTAAACGCGTTGAATAGTTGTGAAAATTTCATTTTCTTAAGAGTGGTTGGTTTTTTGAAAATCAGACTTTTTAACACGATCTATATAGTCGTCAATAGATTTATGAAAATATTTAACAGATTGTTTGAAACAAACTAAATCGCGAAGTCCTTGTACTCGGGACGGGCAACCTCGGTGGGAGGCAGAAGCATGCCTGCGGCAACAGTAGCATTGGTTCCCGGCTCGATCAGGATGAAGGAGCCGGTAAGCCGATTGGACGCGTAGCCATCAAAGATCAGGGGCTTTGCGGTTTTGATTCGGACTTCGCCAAGGTCGTTCATGGAGAGTTCTGCGATGCCCTCTTCCTTATCAAAAGTTGAGATGTTGATCCGGTTCTCGATGGCTGTCACTGCGGCCTTCACTGTCTGGGTCGTGTGCTTGAGCAGGTACTGCTTGCCCGGTGTGAGGGGACGAGGATTCATCCAGCAAATCTTCGCATGAAGATCCGAGGAGGATCCGGGAAGATCCTCCGCATCGACGATGACATCACCGCGACTGATATCGAGATCATGCTCGAGAACCAGTGTGACAGACTGCGGGCTGAAGGCTTCCTCGACAGCACCATCCAGAGTCCAGATCTGCTTGATCGTGGAGCTGAATCCGCTCGGTAGGACCATGATTTTCTGGCCGACTCGGACAATCCCACCTGCGACTTGACCGCTAAGCCCACGAAAATCATGAAGATTCTTATCGGTAGGGTTATTTGGCCGGTTCACCCATTGTACAGGGAATCGGAAATTGTTCAGATTCCAATCGCTCGCGATATGAACGGTTTCCAGATGACCCAGCAGGGTGGGACCGGGATACCACGGAGTGTGTTCCGAGGCGGTGACGATATTATCGCCGTTGAGTGCGCTGACAGGGATGAACTTCACATCCTTGATGTCAAGGCGTGGTAGGAATTCGTCGAACTGATCCTTGATCTCCAGGAAACGTTCTTCACTCCAATCGACCAGATCCATTTTGTTGATAGCGACGACCAGGTGGGGGATACGCAGCAGGGAGGCGATGATGGCATGACGGCGGCTCTGCTCGATCACTCCCTGACGCGCATCGATGAGGATAATCGAGAGGTTGGCCGTGGAGGCCCCTGTGACCATGTTGCGCGTGTACTGCACATGGCCCGGAGTGTCGGCGATGATGAACTTGCGGTGTGGCGTCGCAAAGTAGCGGTAGGCGACGTCGATCGTGATACCCTGTTCGCGCTCGGCGCGAAGTCCATCGGTGAGATTCGCAAGATTGATCTGTCCACCACCGGTAATGTCAGCAGACCGTTCGAGGGCTTCGATCTGGTCCTCCATGAGGGACTTGGAATCGTAGAGCAGTCGACCAATCAGGGTCGATTTACCGTCATCGACGGATCCGCAGGTGTTGAATCTTAAGAGGTCTACTGGATGCGGGGTTGCAGTCATGGCGGAAAAGTTAAAAAAGTTAAAAGGTTAGAAGGTTAAAATATGAAAGAGTGGAATGAAATAATGAGTCGGTATCTGTTATAACTTTTCAACTTTTCACTTTGTAACATCTCTTAGAAATACCCCGCCTTCTTGCGGTCCTCCATAGCCGCTTCGGAGACGCGGTCATCGGCACGGGAACCCCGCTCAGTGACTCGTGCTACGGCGATCTCAGCGATAATGTCGTCGCAGTTGGCGGCAGGGGATTCCACACATCCAGTGCTGATGATGTCGCCTATGGTGCGGACACGGACAATCATCTCCTTTACTTCCTCATTCGCCTTGGCTGGCATGAGCTCGGTATCCGGAACCCATTGACCACCCCTGCGGACGCAGCGGCGCTTGTGGCTGAAGTAGATGGAGGGAACCTCGAGCTTCTCCCGTTTGATGTATTCCCAGACATCCATCTCGGTCCAGTTCGAGAGAGGGAAAACCCGCATGTTCTCACCCGGGTTAAGTCTGCCGTTGTAGAGATTCCAGATCTCAGGACGCTGGTTCTTGGGATCCCATTGGCCGAAGCTGTCTCGAAAGCTGAAGAAGCGCTCCTTGGCACGGGCCTTCTCCTCATCGCGACGCGCTCCGCCGATGCAACAATCGAAGCGGAACTCCTCGATCGCGGCCAGCAGGACGGGGATCTGGAGTTGGTTACGGCTGATCTGCCCAGGGGCCTGCACAGCGAAGCCTTTCTCAAGCGCCTCATCCACGGTGCGGACAATGAGTTTGGCGCCGAGTTCCTTGGCGCGGCGGTCACGGAATTCGAGGAGTTCGGGAAACTCGTGTCCTGTTGCAACGTTCAGGAAGGGAAGCGGAATGTCCGAAGGGCGGAAGGCTTTCTCCGCAAGTCGAAGAAGGCAGATCGAGTCCTTGCCACCCGAGAAGAGAATCGCGGGACGTTCAAATTCCGAGGCCACCTCACGCATGATGTGGATAGCCTCAGTCTCGAGATAATCCAGATGGTCGAGATGATATGATTTCATGAGACAGTTAAAAAGTTAGAATGTTAAAAAGTGAAAGGTTGGGACTAAGAATCCAAGTCAGACGGAAATTCCTGAACACGATCTGACTGATTAATGCGTCCGCGAAGGTATCGGATGTATCCGTTCAGGATATTGTGAACAGCCCAAGCATGGGACTTCAATGCAGCGACTTGCTCCGCTTTTAGATATGATTCATCCTCGCAGACGTTCAGTTGATCGATCAACTCCTCAAGTGATCCTCTTGAGTTGAGCATGAATCTTATCTGGTCTGGGAAATGATAACGACCATGCCCCTCGGCAATATTACTAGTGAGCGAAACTGCTGCCCTGCGCATCTGGTTCGCTAGAGCGAATTTCTCACACTCAGGTAATACTCTGGTTAGATCATAGATCTTCTTGCGGAAATTCCTTGCCTGCTGGTAAGCCTCCAAATCCTCAAAAGTTCTAAAGATACTCATCGGCTTATCTGATGCAGAAATCTGTTGTTTGGAGGCAGGCATGACTTTTTAACGCTTTAACGCTTTAACCTTTTAACGCTTTAACCTTTTAACGCTTCAACCTTCCCTGCTCCCCAACTGGCGTGAAGTCCGCATTCGCGCCTCTCGTCGGCTTTGGCGGGGTCGAAGTAGTCCCACTCGTTTGGGAGCTTGTGTTCCGCGAGGTAGTATTCCATTTCGGCATCGGTGAGGTAAAAGACGGGGCTGATCTTGAGGGAGCCGAAGTTGGCATCTGCGGAAACGATATCGAGCTCCGCGCGGTTCGGATTCTGAACCTTGCGTAGGGCGGTGATCCAGATGGAGGGGGCAAGTTCCCGCATGCCGCGCTGGAAGGGTTCGAGCTTCATCACAGCGCTGAATTTCTTGAGTCCCTCCTCATCCTCGGGAGTCGGGATGGGGCCGTCGATCGCATCACGGTGTGCAGGAGTGATCTTCGGAAGATAGGACTGCAGATTCAATCCGAGCAGTCTTTTGACTTCTTCGGCATGCTTATAGGTCGCCGGGCGATTGTAGCCGTGATCAACCCAGAGAACAGGTATAGCGGCTTGAGCTTGCGTGGCCAGATGGAGGACGACCGCCTCGTAGGGACGGAAGTTCGTCGAGACGATGGCATTGCCACCTGATTCCCTGGCCAGGGCGATCGCCCACTGGGTGATCTCCAGGGGGCTCTTCTGCCCCAGTTCCTTATTCCAGGCCGTGATCTGTTCAGTAGATACCTTCACGGACATTAAGCTGCCAAGCTACCCTTTGGTGTGCCGACGCTGTGGAAGGTGGCATCCGAGGGGAGGATCTCACGGTCGCAGAAGTCGCCGAAGCCTTCGCCTTCATTGCGCTCTTTCGCATAGCGCTTGATGATCGGGGTGAGGGTAGAGACGGCATCGTCGATCGTGATGCTCGGCGAGAAGAGGCGGTTGAGTCGGGTGCCGTTGTACTTTGCTCCCAAGTAGAGAGCATATTTTCCGGGAGCCTTGCCGACGAAACCGATCTCCGCAAGGTAAGGACGGCAGCAACCGTTGGGGCATCCGGTGATACGGAGGCTGATAGCGTCGTCACGCAGACCCGCTTCATCGAGGACATTCTCGAATTTGCCAAGGATCGACGGGAGGTCGCGCTCGCTCTCAGCGAGGGCTAGTCCGCAGGTGGGAAGAGCCACGCAGGAGAGGGCGTTCAGTCGGAGGCCGGAGCGATCGTTCTCATGCGA
Organism: uncultured Spartobacteria bacterium; assembly: GCA_903868795.1. Taxonomy (GTDB): domain Bacteria; phylum Verrucomicrobiota; class Verrucomicrobiia; order Chthoniobacterales; family UBA6821; genus UBA6821. The sequence goes on from CAIPWR010000099.1 coordinate 9,551, forward strand.
GAGACCATGCTTCTCCAGAATGGCGCTGATCTCGGCCTTCTTCTCGGCCGTAACGCCGGAGATGGTGACGTTCTGTGAAGGAGTGAGGCGGAAGTCTCCTTCATGGATCTCGGCGATCTCACGCAGAGCGGTCTTCATGGGCCATCCCTGGACGTCCTTGATACGGCCGCTGAGAATATGAAGCCCGTAGAACCAGGTTCCATTGGAGCACTCGTGCCAACCGAAGGGATCCTCAATGGTGGTGAAGTGGAAGGGGCGTGCGGGCTCAAGCTGGAAGCTGATGCGCTTCTGAACCTCGCCTCGGAACCACTCGATTCCGCGATCCTGAATCGTGTACTTCAGACGCGCATGCTTGCGGTTGGTCCGATCGCCGAAGTCGCGCTGGGTGGTGAGGACGGCAGCGCCCACTTCGTTCACCTTGTCTGCGGGGATAAAACCCAGGAGGTCAGCGAGGCGTGGGAAGGTCTCCGCATTGCCGTGACTCATGCCGAGACCGCCGCCTACGGTCACATTATACCCGGCGAGTTTTCCATTCTCGACGATCGCGATGTAGCCCAAGTCTTGGGAGAAGACATCAACGTCATTGGAAGGAGGAATGGCGAATCCGGTCTTGAATTTGCGAGGGAGATAGGTGTCACCGTACATCGGCTCAATCTCGGGTTCTCCACCAGCTACGAGTTCCTCGTCGAGATAGATCTCATGATAGGCACGAGTTTTTGGGAGGGCGTAGTTACTCCAGTTCGCAGCATCCTCATAGACCTGTTGGAGGATCTCAGAGCGCTCGGGATTCGGCGGGGCCATGACATTGCGATTCACGTCGCCACATGCGGCGATCGAGTCGAGCAGGACTTGGTTCATTCCCTTGATGAGTTTCTTCACGTTGCCCTTTAGGACGCCGTGGAACTGAAAGGTCTGGCGCGTCGTCAGTCGCAGGGAAGGGGAGGCAACGGCGTCTGCAAGTTTGTCGAGGACGATCCACTGTTTTGGCGTCGCCTTTCCGCCGGCAAGTCGGACGCGGAGCATGAAGGCGAAGGCCTTCTCTTTGCCCTCTTTCTTGAGGGTGTTGCGAAGGTCGCGGTCATCTTGCATGTAGAGACCATGGAATTTGGAAAGTTGGTTGCTCTCCTCGCTGATATTCCCTGTGGAGGTATCGGCGAGATCGGCGGCAATGTTTCCGCGCAGGTGATGGGAGTTGATCTTATAGGTCTCGTTGGCGGCGAGGGGCTTCGGAGTAGTTGTCTCGGTGCTCATGGATTGTGGTGAGAGTGAAAAAGTGAATGTGTTAAAAGGTTAAAAAGACGACCAAAGCGATGGATGGAAAATAGATTCAATAATGGAAAACAGCGATAAAAATTGAAGGAATGCGGCTTTTTTAAGAGTAGATATGATTTTATCAGAAGAATTTCTAATCGCGAGGATAAAAGTAAAAGTTCGTTGAATTAAACTACTTATTCTATCGTTATTTATGGGGAATATTTTAACTTTCTAACGGTTCAACTTTTTTAACTTAACTCCACCGCTACGCCCGCGGATGGGCTGCATCATAGGCGCGCTTCAGTCGCTCTGTTGTCACATGGGTATAGATTTGGGTCGTGGTCAGACTGGCATGGCCGAGCAGCGATTGGACGCTTCGGAGATCGGCTCCATTGTCGAGGAGGTGGGTGGCGAAGGAGTGACGCAGTTTGTGGGGGCTGAGTGTCGCGGGCAGTCCCGCCTCGCGGACATACTTCTTGAGCAGGAGCCAGATGGAGCGGTGACCGAGGCGCTTGCGGCTTTTATTTAGAAAAAGTGGGCCGCTCTGAACTGCTGCTTGGTGACGGTACCTGGAGAGGGACTCTAGGGCGAGTCCGCCCACTGGCACGATGCGCTCTCGTGATCCTTTCCCCATCACCCGAACTGTTTCGCCAATCGGATCAAGATCCTTCACGTCGAGAGCGGCAAGTTCGGCCAGGCGAAGACCCGAGGAGTAGAAGAGCTCCAGGATAGCCGCATCACGAGCCGCCATCCATTCTGGGGCCTGCTTGGATTTCATACCCTGGGCAGGTTTTTCCATCAGGACTGTGACTTGCGGGATGGAGAGGAACTGCGGAAGCTTTTTCTCCAATTTGGGAAGAGAGACCAGTTTCAGGACATTTGTAGCAATGATGTTCCGTTCGCAGAGGTGATTGTAAAAACTACGCAAGGCTGCAAAAGAGAGTCTGATCGTGGAGCGGGAACGGTTCCGCTTCATGAGATCAAAGAGATATGCCCTGAAGTCATCGGCCGTTGCATCAGTCCATGCCAGCGCAGGTCGGAAGGCACGGAACTGTGCAAGGGCCTGACGATAGGAACGCAGCGTCTGAGGTGAATAGTTTTTCCCGTCCCCCAGATAATCGAAAAATTCCTCGGCGAGAGGGTCGGAGGGGTCCATGGGAAAAAAGTTAAAAAAGTTAAAGGGTTACAAAGGTTAAAAAAGGCAACTCCGCTGACCAAGTAATCAATCACTCACTGGATTCTTTTATCACCCCAGCTTTTTAACGCTTCAACTCTTTAACGCTTCACCCCTTTAATGAATGAATACTTTTTAACGCTTCAACATTTTAACTCTTTCAAATTTAGATGCACCAATCATTGACCATCGGCTTCCTTCGTCGGGGATACTCCTCCACTGGGGGAGTTGAAGCCTATCTCAAGGGATTGGCTGAGGGATTGAGAGGCGAGGGGCATCGCGTCGTGCTGCTTGGTACCTCGGAATGGCCCGAGAGCGAATGGCCAGGCGGAGAAATCCTCCGGTGCAAAGGGGCCACCCTCTCAGAGTACAGTGCTGAGGTGTTGCGGCAAAAAGCCACCTCAGGAGTTCGTTTTGATCTGATTCTCTCCGTAGAGAAGGTGCCGGGATGTGATCTCTACCGCACCGACGAAGGATTGCATAAGGCCTGGCTTGCCCAGCGGTCACGCTACATTTCGCCGTGGGCGAGGATGTTTCAACGGATCAGTCCGAAGCACCGAGAGAAGCTCCGCTTGGAGAAGCAGCTCTTCACTCCTGAGACAACGCGCCGTGTCATCTCCCTCTCGCACAAAATCAGCGGAGAGATCCGGGATCTCTATGGATATCCGGAAAATCAGATTGCCTTGATTCGTAATGGTGTGCCCACCCGCTCCGCCTGCACTCCAGAGGAGCGAGTTGATGCCCGTAAGGAGCTTGGCATTCCACATGATGAAAAGGTCGTGCTCTTTGTCGGTACGGGATGGGAGCGAAAGGGGCTTCGCTTTGCCATCAATGCAGTGGAGTCGCTGAATGACCAGAAGGTGAAGCTGCTTGTCGCGGGGAAGGGGGCGACCAAACGCTATGCCTCCCCCTCCGTGCGCTTTCTCGGCGGAGTTAGGGAGATGACCATGGTCTATGATGCTGCGGATCTTTTTCTCTTTCCGACGCTTTTTGATCCTTTTCCACTGGCCACACTCGAGGCATTGAGCGCCGGTCTTCCCGTGATTACCTCGGCGGCCAATGGCGTCTCTGAGATCATGACTCCCGGGGTGCATGGTGAGGTGATTTCCGAGCCTTCCGAGAGTTCAGCTCTCGTTACAGTCCTTCGCAAATGGCTCGGAATTTTGAATGATCCTGCCAAGGCGCTTCAGGCACGCGCCGCATGCGCCACCCTTGCCTCGGAGTTCACGCTTGAGAAAAACCTGAACGAGACCCTTGCGGTCATCCGCGAGGTTATCGCGGAGCGGGAGTGAACTCTTAAGCCCGGATTAGGCGATAGCGAGCTGGCAACAGGTTTGGGTGCTTCACGTGGATGAGACCTCTGCGATCGTTAAAAATGTTACAACGTTAAAAGGGTTAAAAAGGATGGAATCCAATCATCATGAATCGGGATACCTCCTCTTATACCGTTCATCTAGCGTCCACCTGCGTTCGATGCATCCTCATCTCCACGTTGTAACGCTTCAACCTTTCTAACGATTTTAACTCCTAGGGATTCCGAATGGATGGTTGCTAATGCAAATTTTGGGTTAAGAGATCCGCTGAACGGAGACCTCGACGACCATCTTGCGAGTACCTTTGCCACGGAAGGTACCTCCCACGGGTCGGATGTCGCCGTAGTCGCGACCGACGGCCAGCTTCACGTAACGCGTGTCGGATTCGCGGCGGTGTGTCGGGTCGTAGCCCTTCCAGCCATAGCCGGGGATGAAGACTTCGAGCCACGCATGGCTTGCCTCGATCTCACCCGGAAGCTTGTGCTGGTTGAGGAAATAGCCGCTAACATAGCGCGCTGGAATTCCATGTGTCCGGAGGAGACCAAGCATCAGGTGGGCGAAGTCCTGGCAGACTCCCTGCTTCTTCTTGATCACCTCGGCAGCACGGGTGTTCACATTGGTGGCAAGCGGGGTGTACTTGTAGTTGCGGTGGATGTATTCGCCGATCGCCACAGCATCGTTCCAGACGTCAGTGACTCCGGTGGGGAGTGCATCAACGGCTTCTCTCCAGACGTCGGCTCCCAGGGAGACGAATTCCGAGGCATGAAGAAAGTCGAAGTGATGATCCTTCACGGACGGATCCTGCAGGCTCTTTAATCCTGCCTCTGGAACCGGACCGCGAGTCTCAGTGATCGTCTGTACCTCCGACTCAGCCAAAACCTCGAGTGATTCATGTGGCTGAGGGACGTCGAAGTAATGAACGCAATTTGCGTAGAAGTCCGGATAGTCGCGCACGGAGGATGCCGGATCAATCGTGAAGCGGAAGTCGCGGCATTGCTGAAGAGTGTCGGTGATCGGTTGGAGGCGCGCCTCGTTGAAGCTGTCCTGAACGGCTCCTTCATAGGTGTAGCGAGTGAGATGGGAGATCGAGAGCAGGATTGGTTCCGTCCAAGGACCCTGCACTCCCTTGACCTCCGCTGTGCTGGAAGATTGTGGAATCATTGCTGTTGCTGCATTTGCTGCTGATGAAGAAGGATCTCCGCCTGGGTATCGACGGGGGGATGGTACATGTATTCCTGGTAGATGTGGTCGTCGAGGCGGTCGAGTGTTGCCTGGACAAGCTGAAGGAACTCATGGAGTCCGTTGTTCAGAATATCCTCAATCGTCATGAAGTTCATATCCGAGAGAAGTTTGCCAAAAGCCCGTTCCTCAGGGCTCTTGTATGCACGGCGTTCGTTGCCGCTCAAGCGGTGCAGATCCTGGTCAAGATGCTGCATGCAGGCCCGTATGGAGCGAGGGAAGGTGGTCGAGAAGATCAGGAACTCCGCAACCTTCTTAGGAAGGATATCCTCGACATGGAAGCGGCGGTAGGCCTCCAGCGCGCTAGCAGAGCGCAGGATCGCCTGCCACTGGGCGGCGTCCACGGCCCCACCCACATCAGCCACGCTGGGGAGCAGAATATGGTATTTGAGGTCGAGGATACGCGTGGTCTTGTCCGCACGTTCCAGAAATTTTCCAAGATTGATGAACTCGTATCCTTCGTTGCGGGTGAAGGTCGATCCAGTGAGTCCTTGGAAGAGATGGGAGTATTTCTTGATCTGCTGATAGAATTCATGAGCTCCTGTCTGCCAGACCTCCCGGGCATTGCTCGACTTCAGGAACAGGTAGCACTCGTTGAGTGTTTCAAACATCTCGAGCGAAATCTGATCGCGTACTTGGCGTGCATTCTCACGCGCGGAGAAGAGACAGGAGATGATGGAGTTAGGATTCTCTTCGCTAAAGGTCAGGAACTCGGTGACGCTCTCGCTGTCTGCCTGCTTATACAGCTTAAAGAATGTCTCCTCGTCACCGGCTGACCGGAGAATCGGGAGCCAATGTTCCTTGAGTTGCTCGTCGTTGAAATCCGCAAAATCGAGCATCAGCTGAAGATTCACGTCGAGGAGGCGTGCAACATTCTCCGAGCGTTCAATGTAGCGGCTCATCCAGTAAAGGGAATTGGCCACACGGGAAAGCATGACGAGGCTGTTGCGTCGGTTTGAAATCGACTTCTGGGCCGTGGGGATGAGAGGTTCGCTCATTTGGGAAGGGGATAACGGGGAAAGTGTTGTTCGATCAAGAGTCACCATGAAGAACCCAGGTATCTTTGGAGCCGCCGCCTTGGGAGGAATTCACCACCAGTGATCCTTTGCGGAGCGCAACCCGTGTGAGGCCGCCGGGGGTGACAGTGATTTTTTCCCCATAGAGAATGTAGGGTCGAAGATCGACATGCCGACCTTCGAATCCTCCACCTAGATCGGTGTTGCACCAAGTTGGGTGACGCGAGAGGGAGATCGGATGCTGGGCGATGAAATTGCGAGGATTGGCCCGCACCTGCTCGCGGAAAGTCTCTATCTCCTCCTTGCTTGCCCAGGGCCCCATGAGCATGCCGTAGCCGCCGGCCTCATTGGCCGACTTCACGACGAGCTTCTCGAGGTTCTCCAGGATGAAGACACGGTCTTCAGGTTCGCTTGCCAGGTAGGTATCGACATTCGGCAGGATCGGATCCTGACCAAGGTAATACTTAATGATTTTGGGAACAAAATAGTAGACCACCTTGTCGTCAGCGACTCCGGTACCGATGCTATTGGCAAGACTGACATTACCGGAGCGGTAAGCATGGACGAGACCGGGAACTCCCAGCAGGGAGTCGGATCTGAAGACCGTGGGATCGAGGAAATCATCATCAATCCTGCGATAGATGACATCCACAGGGACGAGTCCCGAGGTGGTGCGCATGTAGACGCGCGCATCCCTCACCACCAGATCTCGGCCTTCCACAATGGGTATGCCCATCTGGCGGGCAAGGAAGGAATGTTCGAAGTAGGCACTGTTGAAGACGCCCGGTGTCATCAGAACGACGTTTGGCTGCGCGCCGCCAAGTGATGGGGGTGAGACATACTGGAGGACCTTGCGAAGTTCCGCCGAGTAGTTGTCCACCGGTTGTACCCGCGCCGATCGGTAAAGATCGGGGAAGGCGCGCTTGAGGGCTGCGCGGTTCTCAAGCATGTAGCTCGCTCCCGAAGGGCAGCGGAGATTATCCTCCAGAACAAGGTAGTTCCCTTGACGATCACGGATCAGATCGGTGCCGCATATGTGGACATAGATGTCCTTGGGGACATTGAATCCCATGAACTCACGGCGAAAATGTTTCGCCCCAAGGATGTAGTGGGGAGGGATGACCCTGTCCTTGAGAATCTTCTGCTCGTGGTAGATGTCGTGGAGGAAGAGATTGAGCGCCGTGATCCGCTGGATCAGTCCCTTCTCGATGCGCTGCCATTCGGTGTCGGGGATGACCCGGGGCACGAGATCAAAGGGGAAAATCCTCTCGGTTCCCTGATCGTCATTGTAGACCGTGAAGGTGACTCCGCTCCGCATGAAGGCGAGATCAACGGCTGTTTGCTTGCGACGATGCTCGGCCTGGTCGAGGAGTTGCAGACGTTCGGCAACCCGCTGGTAGTGGGGGCGGACGCTCTTTCCGTCATCCATGAACATTTCGTCAAAAAAGTCTTCCGATTGGTAGTTATTCAAGAGCATGGATGGTGATGGTAAGGGCGATGAGGACTGGTGTCGAAAGGGTGTCGGGGGGGAGTTGTGACTAAATGAAGCAAATCCTGCGCCAGCTTTGGTACAGAATTTAAAAATCAGTTTTGCAGAAGTAACGTCTTGATCTTCAGTTCGTAATCATCGCGAGCATTGAGTGCCCGGAGAGATCCCCTCTTGTCTATAAGCCAGAGAGTAGGGATCGTATTGATTCCAAAGCCACGGGCAATCGTATTATCCCATCCCTTGCCATCGAAGAACGTCGGCCAAGTAATGTTCAGGGATTGCATTGCCGATCTAAGGTCTGTGCGATCCCGGTCGAGACTCACCGTCACGACTTTCAGGGCAGGAACCTCTGCTGCATACCGTGCAAAATATTGCATCCACACAAGGCAGGGTGCTGATTCAGCGGACCAGAAGATCAGTGCGACAACATGACCCTTTTCCTTCGAGAGATCGAACTCCTCGCCGTTCATCGAGGTGAAGGTGAGGTTGAGTGGTTTTTCGAGTTGGTTCAGGCGCTTCTTGTCGTCCTGTAGTCGATGCGTGAGTGACTCCTCCTTACAGAGCGAGAGGGCCTGCTCGATGAGTTTAGCTTTTTCCTCCGGATGGTTGTCGCAGAGCGCTGCCGCTTCGGCCAGAAGACGTGGTGTCCGTCGATCGAGGGGGAATTCGGAGGCAAAGAGGCGAGCATAGGTGGTGGCGTTCTCACGGCGCTGGTCGGGGGTGTCTCCAAGATTCTGCCACTGCAGGGAGAGTCTGCGGAACATCGTCTCGGCTCGTTGGGAATCATCGGGGGCCTGTTTTTCCAGGGCCTTCAGTTTCTCAAGTGCTTCGGTGACTGCCGGCGGATTGCCATCCAGCGACGCTAGCTTCGCCTGTGCTACTGCCAGTCGCACGGAGGATTCGTAGGAGTGGGGACCTTTTGGAGATTCCTTGAGGAAGGATTGGTTGGCAGTGATCTGCGCCTCGAAGCGGGCCTTCATTGCGAGCTTTGCCTTTCTTGGATCCGGAGAGAGTCGTGTGATCGGGTGGTCGAGATCCGTCACCTGAGACCAGTCGGCTTTCAAGATGCCGGCAGGAAAAAGGCAGAGCACAATGAGCGGCAGGAGTGCTCGATTGAGGGGAATCATCATGGTGTGACCGGTGAGGTGATTGATGGGGGAGAAAGTGGGTATCTTAGCGATTTTTGAAGGTAAGATAGACAGGGCAGTGATCGCTAGCTTCGCTCCAGAATGATGGACGACAAATTCCTGACTGACCGAAATCAATCTCTCCCTCCATTTTCTTGGAGACCATGATGTAGTCAATGCGCGAGTAGACGTCGGCGGCAGACCAGAACTCCGTCCAGAGTTCTCCTCGATCATCCGTCAGAGGAAGTGCTTTGAGGCTGTCGGGCCACTCGGGTCGCCCCATGATCTGCCAGATTGCCTTTTCATTCTTCGTGTCATTGAAGTCTCCCATCAGGACGAGGCGGGTGTCGGGATCTGTTCGCAGGATATCGCGAACATAGCGCCTGAGATACTGCGATTCTGCAAGGCGGAGATCGGATTCATCATACTCGGCCACCTCCAGCTTGGCCTTCAGATGTACACAGAGGATACGGATCTTCTCTCCGGGTGAAGGTTCGACCGTGATGTCCAGGATGCCGCGGGGACTATGCAGCGTCACCCCGTTCACCCGAAGCGGCAGATCATTTTGCGAATGATGCTCCCGGATCGGGATGCGGCTGAGGAGGGCGACATGGCGACTGGTGTCGGCGGCTTGCAGGTATTCGGTATACGGGAAATCGAGTCCAGCTTTGCGGAGACGTCGCTGCAGATCCATGAACTGTGACGGTTCTCCCATCTCCTCCAAGCCCAGAACGTCGGGGCGGATCACTCCGATCATCCTGACGACGGCGTCACGTTCAGCTTCCGGTTTTCCCACATTCGGCCTCAGGATACCCTCGATCCGGCGCGGCATCGTGATGTAGTTCTCCACATTGTAGGAGGCGATCCGGAATCCATTCGTCCCCTCGGCATGAAGCGAGACGCTGACGCAGGTTAAAAAACAAAAGACGATCCCCTGTGCAGAGATCGTCTTCATGAACCAGTCAGAGATTTTTCCAGCCGACGCTATCGATCCGATCTTCAGACGAGTTTCTGGTCATCCTTGATTGGAGCCGAGGCGGCGCCATGGGATTCCGACATGACGGGAGTGGTGGCAACGACTGCTGGCTCTGAAGTAGAAGTCGGCTTGGCCACTTCCTTATCGAACTCATCCTTGGCCTTCTTGAATTCGTTCACGCTCTGGCCGAATCCGCGGGCGAGTTCCGGCAGGCGCTTGGCACCGAAGAGAACCAAGACGATCACCAGAAGGATGATCAGATCGGGGCCACTCGGAATACCAAAGGCCAAGATGGGGTGGGTACTGAGCGCTGAAGCAATCATCTGCATGATCTATCTCCTAACACTCCCTGCGATCCATGCAACAAAAAGTCCCATTCTGACCTAAACGTTTTGCTGGCGGATTCGTTCAACTTTTCGGCGAGATTGTCAGACGGGCGAATAGGCATTAAGAATGTAATTCATCATGGCTGCCCAGTTCCGCGATTATTACGAGACCATGGGGGTCTCCAAGACCTCCTCTGCTGACGAGATTAAGAGTGCCTTCCGTAAGCTTGCCCGCAAGCACCACCCCGATCTGGCCAAGGACAAGAAGGCCGCCGAGGAGAAGTTTAAGGAGATTAACGAGGCTTACGAAGTCCTAAGTGACCCAGAAAAGAGGAAGAAGTACGACGAGTATGGTGCCAACTGGCAGCATGCCGGCAACGGATTCCCTCCTGGGGGAGGAGGTGCAGGGCGCGGAGGTGCAGGGGGATTCGGAGGATATGGTGGGGGCTACGGTGGAGGAGGTGATGCTTCGGATTTCCACTTTGGCGGGACCGGTTACAGCGATTTCTTTGAGCAATTTTTCGGTTCCCGCCGCGGGAGGGGATTCAGCAGCGGTGGCGGAGGTGTCGATTTCGAGGAGACGCCGCAACGGGGGCGTGATATCGAGGCCGATATCCTCGTGACGCTCGAGGAGGTGCTTCACGGCGCAACACGTCAGATCTCCTTCCGCAAGGGAAACTCTCCTGACATCCAGACCTACACCGTCAAGATCCCGAAGGGTGTCCGCGAAGGTCAACGCATCCGTCTTGCCGGGCAGGGTGGGGCTGGTGGTTCACGCGGTGAGGCGGGAGATCTTTACCTTAGGGTGAAGCTCCAGCAGCATCCCGATTACCGCTTCGAAGGGTCCGATATCTATCACGAGATTGATATTCCCGCATGGCAGGCTGTGCTTGGAGGCGAACTCACCATCCCGACGCCTGATGGGAGAGCCAAGCTCAAGATTCCCGCAGGCACGCAGAATGGGCGTAAATTCCGCATCCCCGGCCGCGGCTTGCCCGACAAGGGAGGGGCTCGCGGTGATTTCTTTGCTGTCATGGAGATTGCCATTCCCGAGTCGCTCTCCCCTGAGCAAAAAGAACTCTGGGAGAAACTTTCGAAGCTCGACTAAAAAAACAGGGTTGATTGAGGTAGCTGCGGAAGTGAATTAAGAATTCAAGACCCTGTAACTTATGTCTCTCCGCTATTTTGAATGGATGAATCAGATGAATCGAAAACAATCAGCGCCTAGGCCTTTGGTTTCGAAAATGTTTTAAATAGTGTCGTCACGAGATAGGATTATTGATAGAGGGAGCGGATGAACAAAGAGAGCGCCCTTCATCGTCACGACATAACGGATCGAGTTTGGAAGTTACTGGAGCCGCATTTGCCAGGCAGGGCCGGTGTTTGGGGA